>CALPOM020000001.1 GCA_943325205.2 Thermoflexus hugenholtzii JAD2
AACACTTGATGTCCTGAACTGACTAAATTTTTAACCTGACTTGGTGTTAAACCAACTCGATATTCTTGGTTTTTAATTTCTTTTGGAATTCCAATAATCATGCTTGCTCCTGTTGTGAATGTTGAATACGATTTAATCTAAACAAATAAAAAACTGAAATTAATAGCAATAGAATTGGAATTCCAACATATATACCAACCCTCGTCTCTGGTGAAAAACACATCATGATAAATACTGCTGCAATAAAACCTAAACCGAGATAAGAGGCATACGGAAAGCCACAGCTTTTGTAACTTAACTGAGTGATTTGATAACTACTGAGTTTTTTTCTAAATTTCAACTGGGTTACTAATATAGCTACCCACACTAATAAGCCAATAAATGTGACGGCTGATGTCACCCAAATAAAGGCCTTTTCAGGTACAAAATAGTTTAAGAATGCCCCAAAAATTGCTGTACTAACTGTTGCCAATATGGCTAAGATTGGAACTCCTGCGGCGGATAATTTTTTCATTCTTAATGGCGCATAACCGTTTAAAGATAGGCCATATAACAATCGACCACCACTAAATATTCCGGCATTACATGAGGACAGGGCTGCAGTAATCACGACAAAGTTCACAATCCCAGCAGCTTCTCGTAATCCCATTCTTTCAAACATAGCAACAAATGGACTACCTTGGCCACTGACCTCATTCCAAGGATAGATCGATAGAATCACAAATAAAGCACCACCATAAAACACTAAGATGCGGACGATCAGGGAGTCAATTGCAATAGGAATCGTTTTTTCGGGATTTTCGGTCTCGCCAGCAGATAAACCAATCATCTCAATACCAACATAGGCAAAAACAGCCATTTGTATCGACAATAAAAAACCTGAAATTCCAGTTGGGAAAAATCCGCCATGTTGCCATAGATTAGCGATTCCAAGGGGCACCCCACCATTAGAAAGTCCAAAGAATATGACTGCCAAACCTATCCCAATCATGACAACGATTGCGACCACCTTAATTAAGGCAAACCAAAATTCAAACTCTCCAAACAATCGCACCGCAATAAAATTTAACCCACCCATAAAGAGCAATGAACTAATTGCCCAAAGCCACTGGGGTATATCTGGAAACCACATACTCATATAAATTCCAACTGCAGTGACTTCTGCTATCCCAACAATCACCCAATAAAACCAATAGCCCCAACCAACTAAATAACCAGCTAAAGGGCTAATATAACTATGTGCATACTGAGCAAAAGAACCAGCAACTGGGTTATGAACAGCCATCTCGCCAAGAGCTCTTAAAACGATAAAAGCCATTAAACCAGCGATTAAATAGCCTAAGAGAATTGACGGTCCAGCTTGCGCAATAGCGGTGCCAGAACCTAAAAATAAGCCCACACCGATCGTCGAGCCTAATGCCATTAAACGAATATGCCTAGCTTTTAAATGTCTCTTTAATGCATGTGGCTCTGAGGTCGAACAATTTGCTTGATCGCAGGATTCTAGTTGATGTGTTTCCACTGATTACTCCTATATTAGTCAGGATTGACTATAGGAGTCTAAAAAAGTATGCGGATGTTGAATAGCCCCATGAAATACCAAAAATGCTAGTTTTATCGAAAAAAAAAGATAAGGGGAATTAAATTACTTGTAAATCAACGCGCTTATTTTTAAAAGCCTCAAACTTCCTACAGAATAATCAGAAGTTTCCTACAAACATGTAATCCATTAAATGATCAGGGCTGGGTCACTTTATGTAAATAATCTAAAGACTGCTCTACCTGGTCAATTAAAATCAAACATAAATCATCGGCTTGTAGTTGATCTAAAGCTGTATCAATAGCTAAAAACTCGCCGCGAATTTCTTGTACTTCTCGAGCTTTTGTCGTGCCTTCTAACCCCTGTTTTAAAAGTGCAATGACCTCTCCATCCGCCCGACCGCGTTGACATTGATCTTGATAAAGAATGACCGAATCAAAGGCCTCTCCTAAAATCTTTGTTTGCTGTCGAATGTCTTCGTCTCGTCGATCACCAGCGCCACTGATGACAACATGTCGACGCTTAGCTGGCATACAATTCGTCGCTTGGACTAAGGCCCGGATGGCATCTGGATTATGCCCATAATCAGCAATCACAGTCGCACCTCGATGTTTGAATAGATTAAATCTGCCCGGCGCATTTTGCCCATCACAGAGAAAATCCTTTAAAGCTAAATCGATCGCTTGCCAAGCCACCCCCAAAGACCATGCTGCAGCAACCGAACTCATGACATTTTCGACCTGAAACCCAATCTGACCGGCCTGCGTGATCGGAACATCTAGTAATGGAATGCGGTGCACCACCTCACTCCCAACTGCAACCGTCAAATGATCCCCATCTTTGAATATCGCTCGCTTACCCTGGGCGCGATGTGCAGAAATCACAGGGTGATTTGCATGTACTCCAAAGAAAATAACTTCTCCTTTACAAGCTTTAGCCATCTTCGCAACAATCGGATCTGTAGCATTTAAAACCGCTACCCCAGTTGGGGAAACATTACGCACGATTACACTTTTGACTTGTGCTAATTCCTCCACCGTCTCAATATAAGACATCCCTAAATGATCACCTTCACCAATATTGGTAATCACCGCTACATCACAGAAATCAAAACCTAAGCCCTCACGCAAAATACCTCCGCGGGCAGTTTCAAAAACTGCCGCATCTACTTCAGGATGCATCAATACGTTGCGAGCACTTTTAGGGCCGCTGCAATCCCCACTATCGATCCGCTCATTTTCAATATAAATACCGTCCGTAGTTGTCATTCCGACCCGATGACCATGCGCTTGCAAAAGATGGGCAATTAACCGAACTGTTGTCGTCTTGCCATTTGTGCCGGAAACAGTAACGACAGGTATCCTACCGTTATCAGAATTTGGAAACATCAAAGAAATAATCGCATCTCCTACCGGCCTAGTTTTCCCATACGATGGGTTTAAGTGCATTCTTAAGCCAGGGGCTGCATTTACTTCTACCACCCCGCCACCTTGATCCTCAAAAGGTCTATAAATATCTTCGCAGACGACGTCCACACCACAAATATCTAAACCAACCATCTTGGCAGCTGTTACCGCACTAGCAGCTAGATCGGGATGTACATCTTCAGTCACATCAGTCGCACTGCCGCCTGTGCTGAGATTCGCATTATTGCGAAGGACTACCCGCGCACCTTGAATTGGAATCGAGTCAATAGTCAAATTCTGTTTTACTAAAGTAGCTAGCGCTATTTCATCAAGCCGAATTTTAGTCAGTGCCGTGGCATGTCCATCACCCCTTAAAGGATCTAAATTGATTTGATCAACTAAGTCCTTGATAGAGTGCACCCCATCACCAATCACCTGCGGCGGATCTCTCCTAGCAGCCGCAACTAAGGCATCGCCAACTACTAATAGTCGAAAATCTTGCCCTGGCATATATCTTTCAACTATTACTTTAGAACCATATTGTTGGGCCACACTAAAAGCCATCCTAACTTGCTCTTCTAAATGTATATTGACAGCTACACCTTTACCTTGATTACCATCCTTAGGCTTAACAACGATCGATTTCCCAAGGCTTTGCGCAACCCTCCAAGCATCGTCAGGATTATCTACAACCTGCCCCATGGGGACAGATACTCCAGCCGCATGCAGTAATTCTTTGGTTAATTCTTTATCTTGTGCAATTGATTCTGCAATAGCGCTAGTGTCACTGGTTTCAGCTGCCTGTATCCGTTTTTGTTTACTACCCCACCCAAACTGCACCATACTGCCTTGGGTTAATCGGCGATACGGAATATTTTTTTCGACAGCGGCTTGCACAATAGAACCGGTGCTGGGACCCAAACGAACTTCTTCATCGATATTGACCAACTCCTTGAGAGCACTTTCTAAATCGAAAGATATATCCTGCAGCGCGGCTGTGATTAATTCGGTTGCGAAATGAAACGCTCTTCGACCAACAACTTCCTCACTATATTCAACGATAACTTGATAAATACCCTCTTCACGCGTTTTCACCGTCCGACTAAATGTCACCGGGCACCCAGCTTGCGCCTGTAAACCCAAAACGACATGCTCCAACACATGCGCGATAGAGATTAACTCGTTATAACTACCAACTCGCATTAAACGAAGTTGAGGAAATAGTGCCCGTAAACGCGTCTCAAAATTCTCGAGCCCCTCAATACTGTATTCTTTTGGCGTACAAAAAATAATGGCCTCTATCGCCGTATGCCGACTCCACAAGTTCGGGCCGCGCAAAGCGCGTATTCGTCTTGCTTCCAATTAAGCCTCCATCTCTTCTTGGGTAAAGGAATTCACCCCAACCTCAATTGTCGACATCGGCAAATGCGATGCCCAAGCAGCTCCCACCCCAGCCATCAGATTCAATAAGCGATTCGTATGTTGCTGGTCTTTTAAATACATTGAATTTTGCAGATCAAATCGCCCTAACTCCTGTGAACCTTGCATCAAAAGGATGCTGTTATCCTTGACCTGAACCGACTTACCGTTTTTTTGAATATGCTCTATGACGAATGGACTAGACAACTCGAGGCCATAAAAAATCGTTTCTGCGCCCGGATTGATCTCGGCCATCTCTACGACTAATTCATCCTCACCGTTGAGAATCGCAACCCCAAGCCCTGGTAGCAAAACATCTACCTGCGACCTATAGACAGAAAAAAGTTGGCGGGCCTCAGTGATCGAGTCCTCAGGAAATAAAATGGTCTGATCAACATTCGTAACAATGCCAATCTGACATAAGTCATATGACAAACCCTCATTGATAATACTTTTTCCAGAAGTTTCTAGGACTGCAGCGCTCACCATTGGACTTAATAAAATACGTTTGCCAATATCCCATTCTGAGGTTCTTGAGGCCTCCACCAATCTTTGATTTAAAAACAAGCCCCTTTTACAAGACAGCCCAACATAGTGGTTGGCAAGGTTAAAAAAGTAAGCGCAGATCTGTGCAACATCATCAGCTCCACGACTACCACTGACCCCGATGATAGGAATACGCCCATTGTCTTCTTGCGGAAATAAATGTCGAATGATCGCTTCACCAACTTTTCTAGGCTTACCCTTAGCCGGCTTTAAATGCATTAATAAGCCAGGACCAGCATTTACTTCAACAATCGCAGCCCCCTGCTCCTCTAACGGTCTAGATATATCCATTGCAACCAAATCAACGCCTGCAATGTCTAACCCAACTACTTTTGCAGCCAAGACAACCCGCTTAGCAACCGAAGGATGTACTAAGTCTGTTACATCAAAAGCCACATTACCATTACGCTGAATTAAAACTTCATGATTGAACGCCGGAATACTGGTTGGCTCAAAACCTTGCCCCTTTAGTTCTAGTAAGGCAATTGAATCAATCCGAACAGGATTTAATGGGTGATCCTCTGAAGTTCCTCGTCTTGGGTCAGAGTTAATTTGAATCTCAATTAATTCTAAAATAGTATGCTGACCATCACCCTTTACTCGGCAGGCCTCACCCTTCGCAGCTGCTACTAAATGATCGCCAACCACCAATAAGCGGTGCTCGTCTCCTAAAATAAACTTTTCAACTAGAACGCCGCTTCCTTCATTTTTAGCTATTTCGTAGGCCGCTAAAATTTCATCTTGGAATTGTAAGTTTGTAAACACTCCGCGGCCATGATTGCCATCTTGCGGCTTGACCACAACTGGTAAGCCGATTTCATGAGCCACTTCCCAGGCCTGCAGCCCACTCTCAACCAACTGTCCTTCAGGGACAGGAAGCCCAACCGACGCTAAGAGCGTTTTTGTTAAGTCCTTATCCCGTGAAATAGTCTCAGCAATGGCGCTAGTTTGTGATGTTTCTGCAGTCCAGATCCGTTTTTGACGAGCACCATAACCCAATTGCACCAAATTACCCTTGGATAAACGAATCATCGGAATCGATTGTTGATGGCCCGCCTGCACAATACAACTCGTACTAGGCCCCAAACATAAGTCATCAATCATTTCTCGCAAGTTGTCTATGACTGGCTTTAAATCAAAAGGTTGATCCTGTATGAGCGCTAGTAACAACCCTTTGGCATCTTCGATCGCTTGCTGCGTTACCTGCACATGCGGTGATGCCACAATCAACTTATAAATTCCTCGATCATTTGTTTCCCGTGCCCGACCAAAACCTCCTTCAAAACCAGCTAAGCCCTGTAACTCAAGTGTCAGATGTTCCATGATGTGAACTGGCCAAGTTCCCTCTTCCACTCGCTTCAAAAATCCACCACGCTCCTCATAACTGCAACGATGTTCAATTAAAGAGGGCATCGCCTGCACGAGCCGACCATAAAAACCGGGAATCTTATCTGAAGGATAGTCTTCTAAATCACCAATATCTATCCAAGCCTCTACAACTTCGACCCAACACCACATGTTCGGCCCCCGAATATGCTTCATTTGAAGAATTTTGATGGTTTTATCTAAAAGTTGGGGCATTTTGTGACGATTTAGCGCAGAAGGTGAAAAGTGAAATTGGCCAGGAATATAAAATCATAGTAATAATAACTACTTAACTCTTTTTAATTAAAAAAGTTGACAAATATATCAATCTGAAAGGGTGTTAATTTACCCAAATCGACGGCCTTTTTAAAGCATCTGATATGAATTAGGAGAAGTTGGTGGGTCTGCACTATACTTTTTCGATGGAACTCTTTCAAGCCAAATGATCTCTACTATACAGCTCCCTCAACGCTGGCAATCAAATCCCGCAGTGCAAGCATTGTGTAAAAAGCATGAATCCACATTATCAACTTGGGTTGAAATCGATTTAAACCAACAACTACACTTCGCAAAATCACTCCTCATCCTTTCTGAAAAGACCTCCCATGATTTTGCACGAATCGATCAAATTCATGAGTCTGGCCAACTAGAGGGTACTTGGCAGATCCCCCCTGAGGCTTATTTCCAACATTCTGATCATGCAGGTGTTGGTCACCTGACATTAATGAGCCCACAAGGTCGTATGCAAGCTTGGCATCACACCCTTGCTCTAAACCCCTCAATTACCCAATTTAAGGAAAACTGTACAGTTCTGCTCTCTCAACTTGACTTGAATAGTCGACTCGACTCAGGAAATATTGGGCCACATCTTACCTGCCAAATTTGTCAAAATCCTATTGCCCAAGACCAAGAAAAATGCCTGTATTGTGATCCCGAAACAGAAATTCCCCCATCGACCCTTACCCTCTTTAAGCTTTGGAGATTTGCTAAGCCTTATAAAAAGGAATTAATCCTCGGTTTTTTCCTAACCCTCCTCTCTACTGGCGCGACCTTAGTACCCCCTTATATCACCATGCCACTTATGGATGATGTACTCATTCCTTTTCAAAAAACCCAAGTCATGGACTTTGAACTAGCAGGCATCTACCTTGCAGGTCTGCTCCTTGCAGCATGCTGTGCCTGGGGACTTGGCTGGTGGAAAACATACATCTTGGCACTTGTTAGTGAGCGTATAGGCATGGAGCTTCGCACGAAAACATTCCAACACCTCTTACATCTATCTTTGGAGTATTTCGGGGCGAAAAGAACTGGTGACCTAATGACCCGAATAGGCAATGAAACAGACCGGATCTGTATCTTCTTGTCGTTACATCTATTGGATTTTTTTACTGATATGCTCATGCTCTTGATGACCGCAGTCATTCTCATCAGTATTGATCCACTTCTAGCTGCCGTTACCCTCCTGCCTCTGCCATTCATCGCTTGGATGATTCATTTTGTCCGTGACAAACTACGCTATGGCTTTGAAAAAGTCGACCGTAACTGGTCTGAGGTCAATAATGTTCTATCCGATACAATCCCGGGAATTCGAGTAGTTAAAGCCTTTGCCCAAGAGGACCGTGAAAACAACCGCTTTATTCTAGCCAACCAACGTAATCTGGAAGTGAATGATCGTGTCAATCGAATTTGGTCCTCATTCGCCCCAACCGTCACTCTTCTCACAGAGGTTGGACTTTTAGTCGTTTGGGCCTTTGGTATCTATCAAGTTGCGCATGACACAATTACCGTTGGTGTACTCACGGCTTTTTTAGCTTATATCAGTCGGTTTTATGGGCGAATGGACTCGATGAGTCGGATCGTCTCGCATACCCAAAAAGCGGCCGCGGGAGCTAAACGGATCTTCGATATATTAGATCATCAATCCAGTGTGCCAGATACTCCAACCCCAACTCCAATGACCCAACCCGTGCGCGGAAAAATTGAGCTGAATCAAGTTGGTTTTCGCTATGGCAACCGCGCTGTCACTAAAAATATAACGCTCAGTATCGCGCCCGGCGAAATGATTGGCCTAGTTGGCCATAGTGGATCCGGGAAAAGTACCTTAGTGAACCTGATTTGCCGCTTCTACGATGTCAGCGATGGCTCAGTCAAAATCGATGGCGTAGATGTCAGATCGATTGCTATCTCCGAGCTTCGCCAACAATTTGGAATGGTCCTCCAAGAACCCTTTTTATTTTTTGGTACGATTGCGGATAATATCGCCTATGGCAAACCGACTGCGACCAAGGAAGAAGTTATCCAAGCAGCAAAAGCCGCTAATGCCCACGAGTTTATCCTTCGCCTCCCACTCGGCTATGACTCACTAGTGGGTGAGCGCGGGCAGTCGTTATCGGGTGGAGAAAGACAGCGTATCTCAATCGCTAGAGCGCTACTCATTGATCCTAAAATCTTAATCCTTGACGAAGCCACCTCCTCAGTCGATACAACTACCGAAAAAGAAATTCAAAAAGCCCTAGACAATTTAGTGCAAGGTAGAACAACCTTAGCAATTGCACATCGCTTGTCAACGCTGAGAAAAGCAGATCGACTCATCGTATTAGATAAAGGCGAAATCGTGGAAGTTGGCAATCATGACGAATTAATGAGTGCGCAAGGAGCATACTATCAACTCTACCAAGCCCAAGCAAGGCATGCCGCAGAAATTGCCCAAGCGATTTAATGAGACCTCATGATGATCAATTTCAACCTCACAAAAGACCAATTTGGCGCAATTTGCTTAATCGATGCACAGGGTATTGTCCATCCAAATATCCGAATCATTCGGGCTTTTCCAATCAGTAATCCATCGCATGGGTTTGCAATTGTCGATCAAAATGGCCATGAACTTGTCTGGTTAAACGATCTGAGTCAACTCCCAAATAACCTCAAAGATTTAATCCAAACAGAGTTATCTTTTTTTGAGTTCATCCCAGAAATTGAAAAAATAGTACATCTCAATACCTTTGCGCTACCGAGTATTTGGGACGTGCATACCAATCGAGGTAAAACTCGCCTAAAACTTAAATCTGAACAAGATATTCGCCGGGTCAGTGAAGAAGATCTATTAATCACCGATGCCAATGGTATCCAATATTTAATTCGAAATAAAAAAAATCTCGATAAGTTTAGTAAAAAAGTTTTAGACCGATTTATGTGAACGCATAATTTGATTCATGAGTTCTGCCGCCGCTGCAAAGCCAAAACTAGCCGTTACAGTCACCGTCGAGCCATAACCCGCGCAGGATAATCCGCCCTGTGAGCGACTTATCCGAGATTCTCCAGAATAAACGACTCGCACCCGCATTCTCTTTTTAGGGTCAGATTCAAAGCCATATGATTTTCTTAAAATTCCACGAATTTTTGACAGAATAGGATCATGCGTAGTTTTTGATAAATCATCGATACTAATTTGAGTGGGATCAAGCTTTCCACCTGCAGCGCCACTCATTACAAAGGCGCTATTTTGTCTGACGCACCAAACCGCCATCGCCACCTTACTCAATATGTCATCTGTCGCATCAAGGACCGCCATGCCAGGCAAAACATACTGCCCAACATTGTCAGGTTTGATAAAGTGGTCTAACTGATGAACCTTCAAATCAGGGTTTATAGCTAAAAGTCGATCTGCCATCGCTGCCACTTTCGATTTACCAAAATCACCCTCAATGGCATGCAGTTGACGATTGACGTTACTCATGGAAATATGGTCATAATCCATCAGGGTAATCTCACCAACTGCACTTCTAGCCAGTGCCTCGGCCGCCCAAGAGCCAACCCCGCCCAAACCAACCACCAAAACATGGGCCTTTTGTAATGCTGCAAAACCGTCTTCACCAAATAGTCGAGCTACTCCCCCCAAGCGACGTTGATTCGGGTCGACCCCGACCAAAGACACTAATTGTTGCTCTGGAACACTTTTCGAATTATTCATGACTCGCTATACTCTATCAATGACTAATTTAGCTGATTTAAGAAAAACGTACTCACAAGGCAGCTTATCTGAAGAAGATATTGCCCAAAACCCTATACTGCAATTTCAAAGCTGGTTTGAGCAGGCCTCTACTGCAAAATGCCCTGAACCACATGCGATGACCTTAGCCACTATCTCATCAAATGGCCTACCTAGCGCTAGGATTGTACTTCTAAAAGGTATCACGGAAGACTCCTTTATCTTTTATACAAACTATACAAGCCAAAAAGGTCATGAGATTGCCAACAATCCAAATGTGGCACTTTTATTTTTCTGGCATGAACTTGAGCGGCAAGTTCGAATTGAGGGCGTGGCCTCCCAATTAGATACCTCCCGGAGTGATGCCTACTACCACTCTAGACCGATCGAATCCAGAATTGGCGCTTGGGCCTCACCACAAAGTCAAATTATTCCGAACCGTGAATTTTTGGTTACTCAAGAAGATCAGTTCAAAGAACTTTATGGCAGCTCGCCGCCGCGACCACCCCACTGGGGAGGTTACGAAGTCAAAGCCAATAAAATAGAGTTTTGGCAAGGTCGGCCATCTCGCTTACATGACCGCATAGCCTTTTCTTTCCATGAGAATAGTTGGCACATGAGTCGTCTGGCCCCCTAGGAAAATCCTGCAATCAACTTCTGAGCACAAGGTTGGCTTATTTATTTTTTTGGAGTTGAGCAAAGGTTTTTCTAAATTTTTCTACCTTCGGAGCTACTACCCCAATGCAATAACCTTGGTGCGGGTGGGTTGCAAAATAATTCTGATGATAATCCTCCGCCGCATAAAAAATGGGAGCCATCTTTATTTCTGTCACAATGGGTTCTCGATATACGCCCTGAAGAGCTAGTTCTTGAACAATCTGTGACGACTCCTTCATTTGATCATCATCCTCGCAATAAATGACCGAACGATACTGTGATCCAATATCATGCCCCTGCTGATTTAAAGTGGTTGGATCATGAATCACAAAAAATACCTCTAAGATTTGTCGAAAAGAAATCTCCTCAGGATTAAAATGGAGTTGTACCACTTCGGCATGCCCAGTGATGCCACGACAAACACTTTCATAATCAGGATTTAAAACATGGCCGCCAGCGTATCCACAAACTACTCGATGAATGCCTACCAATTCTTGATAAACAGCGTCTAAACACCAAAAACAACCGCCACCAAGTGTGGCTAACTGTTTAGATCCCAACATATTATTCGATTGACTCATTGAATTTACCTAGTAATTTATGAACACATTATTTTTTGACTTTGAACAATTAAAGCAAGCCTACTGGAACGAACCACGACCATCTTTGGCAGCCAGAAAAGATCGTATTTTACGTTTAGTTACTATGCTAAATGAAAATGAAGAAAATATCTGCAAAGTAATTCAAGCTGACTTTGGTTTTCGTAACATCATTGAAACACAATTAGCTGAATTGACTACGATTAGGCAAGCCGCAAGTCTGGCTGTAAAAAATTTAGAAATGTGGACTAAACCAGTCCACATTAAAACACCGATACACCTTTGGCCTAGTAAGAGTGAGTTATTACCCGAACCAAAAGGAATTGTGGGGATTATGAGCCCTTGGAACTATCCTCTCAGTCTTGCACTCAGCCCAGCGATTGCCGCTATTGCTGCTGGAAATCAAGTCTGGCTTAAGCCGTCTGAACGCTCCCCAAGAACTTCAGGCTATCTTGCCAAACTCATTGCACAGTATTTCAACCCCATCGAAATATCCATTATTACTGGTAATCAGCAAGTAGCTCAAGCCTTTGCAGATCTGCCTTTTGATCATTTATTTTTTACCGGTAGTACCCGTGTTGGTCAATTAGTTGCGCAGGCTGCGGCGGCTAATTTAACCCCAGTAACCCTAGAATTAGGTGGCAAGTCCCCAGTCATCATCGACCAAAGTGCCGCTCTTGATGATGCAGCTCGTCGAATTATTTATGGAAAATTTTTCAATGCTGGACAAACGTGTATTGCACCAGACTATCTATTAGTTCCAAGAAACCAAGAAAAGCCTCTTATCGAAGCGCTAAAGAAGTCTTTACAAATCATGTATCCTTCTGGCAGTGGACTTACCCACCCGATCGACGCCCTGCAACTAAAACGTTGGCAAAACCTATTAACTGATGCATCTCAAAGTGGTGGACAAGTGGTCCCTTTATATGACACCACCCCGATTGATTACCCCTTTATGCCGAGTTTAGTGTTAAACCCCTCTAGCAAAGCACTTGTAACAACCCAAGAAATTTTTGGCCCGATTTTGCCAATCATCTGCTATGACTCTATGTCCGAAGCGATTGACTGGATTAATCATTTACCAACCCCACTGGCACTGTACTGGTTTGGAAATAACGCTAAACTGCGCGCTGAAGTTCTCGAAAAAACGCAATCCGGTGGTGTCACTTGTAACGACACCTTGTTACATTACAGTAATCCGAACCTCCCCTTCGGGGGATTGGGGGCAAGTGGCATGGGCTCGAATCATGGCAAACATGGTTTTGATACCTTTAGCCACTTAAAGCCAGTTCTCAGCATGCGTGGTTTTTTGGGTATTCGGGCTTTAGGGGGGACTCGATTAGCGCATCCGCCCTATGGTAAAAGGATTCAAAGCCTCATGAAGATCCTCAAAACTTCAAAAATTTAACATATTTCAAATATTTATCAAAATATTAGGGACAACCCTAATATTTTCGTGCATAATCAACTTTGTTGTATTTTTCATCGTCCCCAGCACCCTGACGCAAATTAATTCTTTTAGGTGTAAACCTTTAGATTTGTCTGTAAGTCTTCAAGACGTAGCCGTAACAAGAGTCATATCTTGTTCGCCTAAAACAACCTTGTATTTGTTTTAGAGCCTACTCCAAATGTTGATGGTCGATGCCTTTTGACCACGTGCATCATGCCTCAACTATGCTGATGCCAACTTTGGAGACACCCTAAACGGGGTGTGAATAGATATGTCCGTTACATTTAAAGAACTTCTTTTAGCTGAACCCCTTTTACAAGCAGTTGAAGCCTTAGGCTTTACCTTTGCTACCCCCGTCCAAGAGCAAGTTATTCCAACTGCGATTTCTGGCGGCGATCTGATGGTTAGTAGTCAAACCGGTAGCGGAAAAACTGCCGCATTCTTATTGCCTCTACTCAATCAAATCATCGCAAGTAATCCAACTGGTAAGCCTATCCCAGGACGTGCTGAACCAGTAGTCTTAATTCTTTGTCCAACGCGCGAGTTGGCTCAGCAAGTGGCCGCGGATGCAATCGATTTAGTGAAATTTTGTCGAGGTATCCGAGTAGCTACCATCATGGGTGGTATGCCTTATGGTAAACAAATCGCTCAAATAAAAGGCGCGCAACTCGTTGTAGCAACTCCTGGGCGACTTCTTGACCTCAATGACAGTCGAGCAATTCGACTGGATAAGGTGCAACATTTAGTCGTCGATGAGGCGGATCGTATGCTCGACCTCGGCTTTGCTGATGATTTAGAGGCAATCCATCGGCGTTGCGAAACCTTGCAACAAACCCTCATGTTTTCAGCAACCTTCGCTCCACGAATTATGGAGTTAGCGCATGAACTGGTCAACAATCCTACGCGGATTGAATTAGCGCACGCCGGTGATGTCCACGCGAGTATTACCCAAACGATGCACTGGGCAGATAGCGTGGCGCATAAACATAAAATCCTACGCCACTGGTTGGCCGATCCAACACTAGATCAAGCTGTTATTTTTGCAAGTACGCAAGTGGAAAGCGAAGATATTGCTGAAAACCTGCGAGCTGACGGTTATGCTGCCAGCGCGCTCCACGGCGCAATGCCCCAGGCAGTTCGTAATCGTCGACTGGATTCTTTACGCAAAGGTGTGACTAAAATCTTGGTGGCAACCGATGTTGCTGCTCGTGGAATCGATGTTCCAACCATTAGCCATGTCATTAATTTTGGCCTCCCAATGAAGCCAGAAGACTATACCCACCGCATCGGACGTACCGGTCGCGCAGGTAGAAGCGGCACAGCAATCACGATTGCCCAGCATAGTGAACGTATCAAAATTCGAGCAATCGAGCGCTTCATTCAGCAAACTCTAGCAGCATCTGTGATTCCAGGTTTAGAGCCACAAAAAAAACCCGAGACCTCAAGCCACTCTCGTTCAGGACCGCGCTCAGCGAACCGCAGTGGTGGCGGTGGCGGCGGTGGTGGTCGTGGCCGAACGCCAAACCGCTCAGCATTTGCTGGTAGTGGTTTTGGTGGTGGTGAAAAAAGGGCGCCAAGCGACGAATCGAAAGGTAGTAAATATGGCAAAGGTCAGCGTAGCGAAGATCGTAAGACCGAACCCAAGACCTATGTTCCTACTAAAACTCCAGCAAAACCATTTGGCGACTTTGTTGCTAAACCTGGCAATGCCGGTGCCAAGCCAGAAGAGCGTTTTGCAGGTTCGCGAAGTAATCATGCCCCCGGTCGGGAAAGAAGCGGTAAATCATTTGGAAAACCAGCGTTTAAAGGCCGTTAATTAAACAACCTAACTAGCCTTTGTTGTAAAAAAGCGTAGTGCATTTTTTCGGTGCTCTGCGCTTTTTTCATCATCTTCAAGTTCTTCATATATTTGTACGAATGATAGATGGGCTTGTAAAAGCATTTTTTGATCCGCTCTTGGCGAGTCCAAAACACGCTGTAAACTCGCAATCGCTTTACCCCATAACTGTTGCTCCACACTCAGTAAACCCAGCGCTAAATGGAGCGCTGGCTGGGCAGGGTCTTGGAGTAACCACTGTTCTACGCGGTGTATTAATGCTAAAGCTAAAACGGTTGAATGGACTTTTTTATCAGCGCACCTAGAGTACAGCATCACTAGCGCAAAACTGGGCTCGTGCGGGATTACTTTTTCCAGAATCTGTTTGGCTTTTTGATGCTCTCCTACACGTATAAATCCCTCTGCAAATAACCGAACCCAATGGGGATCAACTTGTTCCTGCTCACCAAATTCTTGCCACTCTTGCAAGAGCCGATCCTTGGAAATATTTTTACTTTTGATCCATTGGGTTAGCCCCTCCTGAATTCTCGCTTGACCTACTAGTGCGGGTAAAAATTGCCGTTTAACTAAACTATTTGCAAGGCGCACAACCTCGGGCCAGTTTTCTAATCTGCGATGGGCTAATAAGGCAATGCGCTGCACAATAAATTGTCTAGCGCCGCCGCCTTGTAATTGCGCAATCGTGGCTAAAGCCGCGCGCGGATTACGATCCTCTACTTGCATCTGCGCAAGCATCACTAACTTAGCCTGCTGGTGCGCAAAGCCAGTGATTTTTTCAAGCTCAGCGTCCCGCTGAGCCGTTTGATTGAGCTGATGATATGCCTGCGCCGCAATCATTCGACCATATTCTGCAGTTTCAGAAAACTGCGTAACAACATGCACTGACTTTATAGCTTTTAAAAAACGTCCAGCAAATAAATGGTCCACAGCAACTGCTAGTTCACGACTAGCTCTCATTGCCCGCTGTTGCGCACGATATTGTTCGGCCCGCATAGGCAGATTAAAGATACTACTCAAAAAACTAAAAAGAATAAAACAGCCCAAAAAGCCAACGAAGAGCAAAATAATAAATAAATTCATGCTCAAGTCAATTCGATATAAATTCCAATACATCGTAATGTGACCCTGATTATTATCTAAAATCCAAGCAGCTAATACTGCTCCAACTGATAACAAAACTAACCAAATGACTAAACGCATTATTTCTTCTCTTTTGGTAAATTCAAATCAGGCGAAAGCGCCTCAGGTAATTTATCTAAATTACTCTTGATCTCGTCAAGGCTACTAATAAATTCTTTTACAGATGGTTGTTGGACGGCAAAATGATTGACTACAACCCGACGAATTTCGACTAATTCGCGTTGGGTATCGCGGACCAAACCATTCAATAAAAGTTGCCGAGCAGCTAGTAGACGAATCTTCAACTCACTTCTTAAAATATGTTGCTCACCACCCGTTATCGCTAGTTGATCAATCGACGTATCCATTACTTGGATCATCACCACCTGCTGAAAAAAATCTTTTAAAGGTTCCCAAACATGCTGGAGTATTTGCCCCCACCAGCGCATCTCCGCATTTCCACTAGCCTGAGCTTGAGCTTCCTTTGGGGTTGCGACAGGTTGTATGGGTAATTTTTTCGCTTGCGGCTCTAATGGATTAGCACTGAGTAAATGCACCTCTGATAACAAGCTGGTCAACTGCTGAAAGGCTTCTATACTCGCCTTGAACTCCACGGGTGAGTGCATCATGACATCGGCTTGATTTGGATCAATGGATCGCCCTAAAATTTGATTAAAACTACCGATCTGTCGATCGTTTTTTAAGGCTGTCACTTCTAATAATTGCACTTTTTTCGTCACCTCATATAGGTAAAAACCTAAATACGCGACTAAGCAACCCAAAACAATGACTAGCACCATCATGAGAAACGAAATTTTTGAACTAGGTAAAATGCTGTTATGGGATTTTTTGACTTCACTCATAGACTTGGACTTTATGACAGATTCTAATTCGGTTTTTATTGGAGAGGTTGTGATTCATCAAGTCCAGCTATCATAACGCTCGCTGGACTATTTTTGCGACATATTTTGCAATCGATTCATCCCCAGGTGTGAGCTCCTCAATCCGAGAAAAACCAATAGCCCTGGCCGCTTGACCAATCCGGTAATGGGTCACTAAAGCTAGGGATGCATCTAGCCAGGTCTCTGATATCCCTAAACGGACAATACCCTCCCCTAAAAATTGGCAAGCTTGTGAGGAGCTTAAAATCCAAATAGGCGCCTGATCTAACTGGCAAAATTGCTCATCATACAAAAGTTGCATGGCACGCCATGATGGATCACTTTCTGGTAAGCCCTGCCTTTGATAGACTGAAAATTCATCGACTAGCGCCCCCGCCTCGGATAACCGCTGTGCTAATAAAGCCCGACCACCATCGCCATGAATCATCACCACCTGTTGTCCTTGCCAACTTTCATTGAAAGCCTGCAGGGTCTCCCACAAACCCTCAGAATCCCATCTATCAGGATTGGCAGGCTTAATCAGGGTTTTGGGTACCAAGCGTGAACCATAGATTGTTTGCTCACTGCCGCCGCCAATCACCGCCACATTGAGCCCAATTGGCCAAGCATAGCCAAACTGAGCTAATAGTTGATCACATGTCAAAAAAGCGTTTGGACTAGCAAAGGTCAATAAATCTGCGTGCCTGAGCGATCGTTCTATTGCTTGCGCTAGTTCTACCGAACGATAAGGCACAATCTCGAGTAACGGCAGACCTAAAACTGGCAAAGTCAGACCTAATTTCAGCTGGCTCAACTCTTGCCCTATCGCCTCCCTAAGAGCTTCTAATTGCGCTCGTGGGCGTGTGACAATGATCGCGGAATATTCTCTCACTAAGGCTGTCCAAGAGACTGAATGAGCTCCTTAGCACCCTTGGCAATCAAATCATCGGCAATGAGATCTCCCAAAAAAACTGCCTGAGCAGAACTAGTGACCGTCTTTGTCAAGCTAGACTCAATCATTTCACTACCATCAATGCTAGCAACCAACGCTTTTAAATACAATTCTTGGTTATTGTGCCAGCGCCCATAGGCGGCAATCGGAATCTCACAAGACCCCCCCAGCCTTCTGGAAACTTGCCGCTCAGCGCTAACTTGCCAGGTCGCTAGGTCATCAACTAATGGGCGCAACCACGCAGCTATTTGCACTTGATCGGACCGGATTTCGATTCCTAATGCCCCCTGCCCAGCGGCAGGCAAAGATTCTTCCGGAGTAATCAGGGATTTAATCCGAGCAGTGAGGTCTAACCTCGTTAAACCAGCGGCTGCCAAAATCATCGCATCAAACTCGCCGCGGTCTAACTTGGCTAAACGTGTGTCTAAATTACCACGTAATGGCGAAATAATTAAATGTGGGTAGGCTTTTCGTATCTGCGACTCACGCCTTAAGCTCGAAGTACCTACGACAGCCCCAGAGGGCATCTGGGCAAGAGAATCGTAGCGGTTGGATATGAATGCATCCCGAGGGTCTGCACGCTCCAAAATAGCCGCCAAACTAAATCCCTCCGGCATATCCATGGGCACGTCTTTTAAAGAATGTACAGCTAAATCAGCATGCCCATCTTGCAAAGCTGTCTCTAACTCTTTGATAAATAAGCCTTTACCACCTATTTTAGACAAACTTCTGTCTAAAATTTGATCACCCCGTGTGGTCATCCCCAAAATACGAATCTCACATTGCGGATAAAGGGTTTTTAAAAGGGCTTGAACGTGTTTTGCCTGCCACATGGCTAAGCGACTTTCACGAGAAGCGATGACTAACCGCTCCGGGGGCAATATACTAGTAATCATGTCATCTTCCAAACATTCACTCGATAATAAAACACAGGCCTGGTCAGCGCGCTTCTCCGAACCAGTTTCTGAACTCGTCCAACGTTATACAGCCTCGATTAACTTTGATTATCGCCTAGCAGAGGTGGATATCCAAAGTTCACTAGTTCATGCTCAAATGCTATCCGAACAGGGCATTATTAGCCCGACGGACTTTGCACAAATTAACTCTGGCCTACAACAAATATTACAAGAAATACAACAGGGACATTTTACTTGGCAATTAAATTTAGAAGACGTTCATTTAAATATTGAAGCGCGCTTGACAAGTCTGATTGGCGATGCGGGTAAAAGATTGCATACGGCTAGGTCCCGCAATGATCAAGTAGCGACGGACATTCGTTTGTGGCTAAGAAATGCCATTGACGAAATCCTCAGCCAACTGACCTCCCTCAGACGAAGTTTTTGTGACCTGGCAGAAAAGCATGCCCATACCATCATGCCTGGCTTTACCCATTTACAGGTGGCGCAACCGATTACGGTTGGACATCACTTGATGGCCTATGTTGAAATGCTGCACCGGGATGCAACTCGCTTCCAAGATTGTCGAGTGCGACTAAACCAGTTACCACTTGGTTCTGCGGCCCTAGCGGGTACCAGTTATCCAATTAATCGGGAACGTGTTGCGCAATTGTTGGGTTTTGACGGGGTTTGTCAAAACTCTCTCGATGCAGTCTCAGACAGAGATTTTGCAATCGAATTTTGTGCCGCCAGTGCAATTGTGATGACCCATATATCTCGATTTTCTGAGGAACTGATCTTATGGATGAGCCCACAATTTGGTTTTGTTAATTTGCCAGATCGATTTTGTACCGGTAGTTCAATCATGCCGCAAAATAAAAACCCCGATGTGCCGGAACTGGCAAGAGGTAAAACTGGGCGAGTAAATGGTAATCTGATCAGCTTACTCACTCTCATGAAAGGCCAAGTTCTAGCCTACAACAAAGACAACCAAGAGGATAAAGAACCATTATTTGATTCGGCTAGCACTGTCATTGATACACTTCGTATCTTTGCCGACCTAGTTGTCCATCTCGAGTTTAAAGAAGCAAACCTTTTGGCAGCAGTCAAACAAGGTTTTGCCACGGCAACAGATCTAGCTGATTATTTAGTCAAAAAAGGTATGCCTTTTAGGGATGCGCATGAGGCTGTTGCAAATGCTGTAAAAGTCTGCGCCTCCAAGGGGGTCGACTTAGCAGAATTAAACTTAACTGAATTGCGCCTCGCCTGTGCACTGAGTAATCCCGACATGATTGGGAGTGACGTTACCGCAGTACTCACACTGCAAGGCTCCGTCAACTCGAGAAATCACGTTGGTGGGACTGCGCCCGAACGGGTTTTAGCCGCTATTGCACAAGCAAGAAGTCTTTTAAAGGACTAGCCTCAAACTCCACCCTCGTCTTCACCCCGCACGCAATCGACGAAGTAAGTTTTACGACCATCTTGCTCTGCTTTAACTAGGCCGTGAATATCTGTCTCAAAACCAGCAAACTTTTCATTAAAGTCGCGCGCAAATTGGAGATAGTCCACAATTCGTTGATTAAATCGCTCGCCTGGGATCAGTAAAGGAATACCTGGTGGATAAGGCGTAACTAACATCGCTGTAATCCGGCCCTCTAAATCATCAATCGAAACGCGCTCAATATCTCTGTGTGCCATTTTGGCAAAAGCCTCTGAGGGTGGCATAGCAGGAATCATGTCAGATAAATACATCTCTGTAGTCATACGAGCCACATCGTGCTCACGATAAAACGCGTGAATTTTATTAGCGATGTCTTTTAAACCAATCCGCTCATACTGCGGATACTTCGCCGCGAACTCAGGTAATACTCTCCACAAAGGCATATTCTTGTCATAATGATCCTTGAACTGCTGCAACTCTGCAACGAGCGTATTCCAGCGACCTTTGGTAATACCAATCGTAAACATAATGAAAAAAGAATAAAGCCCAGTCTTCTCGACAATCACACCATGCTCGGCTAGATACTTGGTAACAATACTCGCAGGAATACCCTCTTCACCAAAATTTCCAGCAATATCAATCCCAGGTGTGACGATCGTAGCCTTAATTGGATCCAACATATTAAAACCATCGGCTAGTTTTCCAAAATTATGCCAACTATCCTCAGACCTGAGCATCCAATCAGACTGCTCCAAGCCCTCATCTGCAAACGAATCAGGACCCCAAACTTTAAACCACCATTCTTCCCCATACTCCTCGTCAACCTTAAGCATTGCTCTTCTAAAATCCAGCGCCTCAGCAATCGATTCTTCAACTAGGGCAGTGCCACCTGGCGGCTCCATCATCGCCGCCGCAACGTCGCAAGAGGCAATAATGGCATACTGCGGGCTCGTCGAGGTATGCATTAAATACGACTCGTTAAAACAGGTTGGGTCTAATTTTCGTTCCTCGGAGTCCTGAACTAAAATCTGCGATGCTTGCGAGAGTCCAGCTAATAATTTATGCGTAGACTGCGTAGAAAAAACTAAACTCTTTTTCGGTCTAGCGCGGTCTTTACCGACGGCGTGCATATTTTTGTAGAAATCATGAAAAGTCGCATGCGGTAACCAAGCTTCATCAAAATGCAATGAATCTACCCGACCATCTAACATCGATTTAATCATCTCAACGTTATATACAATCCCGTCATAGGTACTTTGGGTAATAGTAAGTACTCTTGGTAACGCTTTTTTATCTTTGATAAATGGATTGTTGTCAATCTTCTTCTGAATGTTGCTCCACTCAAACTCCTCCTTAGGAATTGGGCCAATGATGCCAAAATTGTTTCGCGTTGGCATCAAAAACACAGGTATTGCGCCCATCATCATGATTGAATGTAAAACAGACTTATGGCTATTCCGATCAACAATCACAATATCGCCTGCAGCAACAGTCGAGTGCCATACAATTTTGTTCGATGTGGAGGTGCCATTTGTCACAAAATACAAATGGTCTACACCAAAAATACGCGCTGCGTTGCGTTCACTAGCCGCCACAGGTCCCGTATGATCTAGGAGTTGCCCAAGCTCCTCAACCGCGTTACAGACGTCAGCACGCAACATGTTCTCACCAAAAAATTGATGAAATATTTGGCCAACTGGACTTTTTAAGAAGGCAACTCCGCCAGAGTGCCCAGGGCAATGCCAAGAATACGAACCTTCCGACGCGTAGTGGATTAATGACTTAAAAAATGGTGGCGCTAAGGAGTCTAAATAAACTTTCGCCTCCCGAATAATATGTCTAGCAACAAATTCTGGAGTGTCTTCATTCATGTGAATAAAGCCATGCAACTCACGCAAAATATCATTGGGAATATTGCGCGATGTCTTGGTTTCGCCGTATAAAAATATCGGTATGTCTTCATTCCGCTTTCGCACAGCGCGTACAAAATTACGAAGGCTTTCAATAACGACCTCAATCCCACCGTGATCAGATTCTAAAAACTCCTCATCATCTATCGATAAAATAAAACACGATGCACGAGCGGCTTGTTGGGCAAAAGAAGTCAAATCGCCATAGCTTGTTAACCCAAGAACTTCCATACCCTCAGACTCAATTGCTTCAGCCAAGTCACGAATTCCAGAACCGGAAATATTTTCCGAACGAAAATCTTCATCAATCACAACAATTGGAAATTTTAATTTCATGACTACCCTTTGGTTAATTGATCGACATTGTCAAAATAAATAGAAGTTACCTTCAAGTTTCTATTATTCAATAGCCTATTATTTAAATTTCGCTGCAAACCTACCAATGCAGGACATACTCATTCTAACTACCGGAAATGACAAACCGAGTTGATTTTAAGCTTTTGGTAGAGTTACCCCAACTTGCCCCTGGTATTTTCCCCCACGATCCTTGTAGGACGTCTGGCAAACCTCATCGCTCTCAAAAAATAACACTTGAGCGCACCCCTCCCCGGCATAGATCTTCGCCGGTAGCGGGGTCGTATTAGAGAACTCAAGCGTCACATAACCTTCCCACTCCGGCTCAAATGGCGTCACATTGACAATAATCCCACAACGCGCATACGTACTTTTTCCAACACAGATCGTCAAAACATTACGAGGTATTCGAAAATATTCAATGGTTCTTGCTAATGCAAAAGAATTCGGCGGAATAATACAAACATCTCCATGAAAATCAACAAAGGATTTTTCATCAAAGTTCTTTGGATCAACAATCGTGCTATTAATATTCGTAAAAATTTTAAATTCCGGGGCGCAACGAATATCGTAGCCATAACTCGAAGTGCCATAGCTTACAATTTTTTGGCCCATGCCATCTTGGCGAATTTGTCCAGGCTCAAATGGCTCAATCATGCCAGTATCTTGCGCCATACGTCGGATCCAACGGTCAGATTTTATTGTCATACACGTATTGTAAACAGTCTGCGAGACCTCTTATTAAAGAACGTCTGAAGAACTTGTTGCTAAACAATCAAAAATGATTCTCTGCGCGCCTTGATAAACCAAAAAATGCCGCCCAGAGCACCTTGCTAAGATACATAAATTAATTTGTTGGGCTAAAGATAAACCCATTTCAGTCGCACCAGAGCGCGTCATTAAAAAGGGAATCCCCATTTGCCCACCCTTAATGACCATTTCGGAAGTCAGTCTTCCTGTCGTGTAAAAGACCAGCGATTCGCCACTTTGCCGATCAAGCCACATCAAACCAGATATGGCATCCACCGCGTTGTGCCGACCAACGTCTTCTATAAAATAAAGTAATTCAATACCAGTAGGGCCATTTTTAAAAACGGCACAAGCGTGCACTGAACCGGCTCGTTTATAAATTGAAGGATGATGACGGATTTTCTCAACCACCTCATAAATAGCTGTTTGAGATAGTCGTGCCTCTGGATTTAAAGAAATATCAGCAACAGAGGACATAAATTCACCAAAAACTGTTCCCTGACCACAACCAGTAGTCACTGTTTTTTTTCGCGTAATTTGGTCAATATTCGGGGCCTGTCGCCAAGTTTTAACAGCCACCGATTCGGTTTCCCAATCAACCTGAACACTCTCAATATCCTCGATATTTTGCACTAATCCTTGATGTCGCAAATAGCCTAAAACCAAGGCTTCAGGTGCACCCCCGAGTGTCATTAATGTGACCAATTCTTTTTTATCTAAATAAATAGTAAGCGGTCGCTCTCCTGGTATTTCAATTGATTGGGTCCTACCCTGCTCATCGATAACCTCAATGGCATGCGTGACCGGTAAAGCGTTATTGGTAAGTTGGGGGTAATAAATAGAGGTCATTTGAAAGAATAACGCGCCCAACTAGGGCGCGTAAATCAGATCTAAAAAAAAGGTAGTTATTTTTTAGCCGGCGCCGCTGCACTTGTTGCAGCAGGAGGAGTTGGCGTTGCTGCTTGTGGAGTTGCTGGCGCTGGAGTCGCAGCTGGTGCAGTAGGCGGGGCAACCGCAACTACCAAGGGTGGCTCAAACTTACCAGGATCTTTACAAGCCGGAACTTCAACAGGTTTTTCGCCGGCCTTTGGCCGAGTCGCATAAGTCCGAGCAACTTTATCCTGCGCCATGCAAAGCTGATAATCAGCAACTTTATTGCCATGCGCAGTCTTTGCCGCCGCTAAAGTAGCAGCTTCCTTCGCCTCAGGAGTCGGGGCTGGCAACTTGGCATTGGCAGAGCAAATGATTAAGCTTAGACAAAAAACTGTCATTACCTGGTTGATTCTTTTCATGTTGTACTCCTTAGAATTTTTTTTGCAATATTACTGCTCGTCGAGTTCTCTGGCTCACGTGATGCTGGGATCTTTCCAGTTTCAATATCAGCTAACCAGTCTGAATGGTGCTGTCGTGCCCATGATTCATCTACGTAACCGGTCTTCATACCATCAATAGCGCCTTCAGTACCAATCGTGCCAATATAAATATGTCCTAGAGCAACTGCCATGATGAGAACTGCAGAAACACCGTGGATGATATTTGCTAATTGCATCGTATCGCGCCAGTAAGACACTCCCGGCACAATCATGTCCAAAACCCATCCCGAAGCAGAAACAATCAAGCCCAGAATCGTCATACCTAACCAGAACCACAGTTTTTCACCAAAATTAAACCTCCCGGCAGGGGCGTGTCCAAGAGCACCCCCTAAGGAACGAATCCATGCCCAGTCACCTTTACCCGGAAAATTATCCTTCACAACCAAAACAAAAAATACGACCACACTCACTGTAAATAAAGGACCTACAAAATTATGCAGATTTTTCATGACGAACATGAGTGAGCCAAATAAGAATGAGCCAATAATTGGTAGTAATAAGAACTTACCAAACATGATTAACCCACCAGAAATAGCCAAGGCAACGAAACTAAATGCCATCGTCCAGTGTGTTAGACGCTCAACCGAAGTAAAGCGCTCAATTCGCTTGCCTGTGCGAGGATGTTCTAACTTAATTTCACCTTTAAGATAGTAAAAAGCCAAAATTGCTACGGCAATCAGCACTATTAACCATCCACCAAAAACGGTAATCACACCATTACGAATGAGGCGCCATTCTTGCCCACCCTTTTGAATGAGAACTCCAGCTTCCTTATCGGGGATACTCACGTAATGGGCTTGATCACTATTCAGTGCACGCCAAAACGGCGAATTATTCGCCGGCTGAGTTTGTTCACGCTCGCGCTGCGCAGCAGCGTCCGAACCTTTGGGGATATCCATAATGTTTGCAGACTCTACTGCCGGGGGAGCCGCAGGTGAAGTGGCCTGAGCATGGGCTTGGGTAATGACCACAGCAAAAATCCATAAAAAACCCAAGGTCTGCAAGACTTTTTTGATTATATTCATCGTCATATCCTTATGGTGCTCCAGAGACTACTTAGACCGCGTGTATTCATCTTGAATCTGCGCCCTAACTCGTAACTGCTTTTCCCAACTCGTTTTATCACCAGGGGTCCAGTTCTTATCAACAAAACCATTCTTAGCACCCTGATAAGCTGCAACATCTGACTTACTGGCCTTTAGAGCCTGCGAATTCTCAGAGCAAGCAACTAATCCGAAAATGAAACTTAAACTGATGATCGCTTTAGTTACTCTCATGATTTTGCTCCAGTTGGCGCGGCTTTATCATCTTTTTTGGGCTTACCATAAGCTGTACCCCAGCCAAAGACATCGCCACCTGCAGCTTTGCCATGCGTCTGACGATTCGTTACACGATTACGGAAAATATCTGAAATCACATCACCATCACCAGCTAACAAGGCTTTAGTGGAGCACATCTCCGCACATGCAGGTAATTTACCCTCGGATAAACGATTACGGCCGTATTTTTCAAACTCTGCTTTGGAGCCATTTTCTTCGGGGCCGCCAGCGCAAAATGTACATTTATCCATTTTGCCGCGCAAACCAAAAGTTCCTTGACTCGGAAATTGTGGCGCCCCAAATGGGCAAGCGTAAGAGCAATATCCACACCCTATGCAAGTGTCCTTGCTATGCAAAACCACCCCTTCATCTGTCCTGTAGAAACAATCTACCGGACAAACTGCCATACAAGGGGCGTCCGAACAATGCATACAAGCCACCGAAATAGACTTCTCTGCGCCTATCTCACCATCATTGATAGTGACAACACGCCGACGGTTTACTCCCCAAGGAACTTCGTGTTCGTTCTTACACGCTGTTACGCAGCCATTGCATTCAATACAACGCTCAGCATCACAGATAAATTTCATTCTTGCCATGATTTTTTCCTTTAATTATGATCGGGTTTAGGCAAACTTTTCAATTTGGCAAACAGTCGTCTTGCTCTCTTGCATCATCGTCACACTGTCATAGCCATATGTCGTCGCTGTATTTACTGCTTCACCTCGAACAATGGGGTGGGCGCCATCTGGATAAGCATCCAAGATATCTTTACCCTGCCACCAACCAGAGAAGTGAAACGGTATAAACGCATGTTCCTCGTCCACCCGATTTGTCACTAAAGCACGCACTTTAATTTTGGCGCCAGTCGGGCTCTTGACCCAAACATAATCATTTTGCTTAATGCCCCGACTGGCCGCTGCTTTTGGATTAATCTCTACAAAGTTTTCTTGCTGTAATTCGGCCAACCACGGATTAGAACGCGTTTCCTCACCGCCACCCTCGTACTCAACTAAACGACCCGAGGTCAAAATGATTGGGAATTTTTCATAAATCTTATCAGCAATGTTCTTGTCCTGAAGAGTCTTATAAAGAGTTGGTAATCTCCAAAAAGCTTTCTTATCAGCATGCGTAGGATACTTAGCAGTCAACTCAGGCCGTGTTCCATATAAAGGCTCGCGATGCTTTGGTACAGGGTCTGGGAAGTTCCAAACTACGGCTCTGGCTTTGGCATTACCAAAAGGATGACAACCATGTACCTTTAAAACGACACGTTGAATACCACCTGATAAATCTGTCTTCCAGTTTTTACCCTCAGCCGCTTTTTGCTCAGCTTCAGTTAAATCGTTCCACCATCCAAGCTTTTTGAGAAGAATATGGTCAAACTCTGGATACCCCGTTTTAATATCTGCACCTTTTGAATGCGAACCGTTCTCTGCCAAAATAGATACGCCGTCTTTTTCAACACCAAAGTTTGCCCGGAAATTTCCTCCACCATCCATCACATGCTTACTATTGTCATAGAGGTTAGGCGTTCCAGGATGCTTTAATTCGGCATTGCCGTAACAAGGCCAAGGCAAACCATAGTAATCGCCAGTTGTATCGTAACCACTGACAGAGTCTTTTCCACCTTTGGATTTCAGGGTCTTGGGGTCAAATAAGTGCATGCTACGCATGTGCGCCTTCAGACGCTCAGGCGTTTGACCCGTGTATCCAATTGTCCAGACGGAACGATTGATTTCACCCAAAATGGATTCCACTTCAGGCTCTTTCCAACTCTTACCCGCAAACTTAGAATCTAACATTTTGAAATTTTTCGATAACTCAGTACCAAAACCTAAACGATCAGCAAACGCTTGCATAATCACATGGTCAGGCATCGACTCAAATAACGGGTCAATCACTTTTTCCCGCCATTGCAAGGAACGATTCGAAGCAGTACAAGATCCAACCGTTTCAAACTGCGTTGCAGCTGGCAACAAATATACGCTGCGATTGGTATTTGGTTTGGACCCTTCGGACTTCATCGCAGCCATTGCGGCAGTCGCACTTGGATACGGATCAACCACCACCAATAGATCAAGAGCGTCCATCGCAGTCTTCATATCAGGGCCTCTAGTCTGCGAGTTCGGTGCATGCCCCCAGAAAAATAGCCCCTTAATATTGGCCGGTTGATCAATTAACTCATTCTTCTCAAGCACACCATCAACCCAACGAGAAACCGTCGTGCCGGACTTCTCCATCATACCAGGCGAATATTGCGCCTTGATCCACTCATAATCCACGTCCCAAACTTTGGCAAAGTGTTTCCAAGAGCCCGCTGCTAAGCCATAATACCCAGGTAATGAATCTGGATTAGGGCCAACGTCTGTGGCGCCCTGGACATTGTCATGCCCCCTAAAAATATTCGTTCCACCACCCGATTTGCCCACATTACCAAGAGCGAGTTGGACAATACATGACATCCGTACAATCGCATTACCAGTTGTATGCTGGGTCTGGCCCATACACCATACAAATGTGGATGGACGATTTTCAGCCATTGTCTTAGCCACTTGATATACCTGCGCTTCAGGAACACCACAGGCCTCTTCCACTGTTTTTGGATCCCAATTGTCTAAAGTCTCTTTTTTAATTTGATCCATGCCATAAACACGGTCATTAATATAGGCTTTATCTTCCCAGCCATTTTTAAAAATGTGATACAAAACTCCATATAAAAACGGAATATCTGAGCCAGAACGAATGCGTACGTACTGGTCTGATTTCGCAGCAGTCCGCGTATACCTAGGATCGACCACAATCACCTTACAACCATTTTCTTTAGCGTGCAATAAATGCAACATCGATACCGGATGTGCCTCAGCAGCATTCGACCCAATATACATCGCAGCTTTGGCGTTTTGCATATCGTTGTAGCTATTCGTCATTGCCCCATAGCCCCAAGTATTAGCTACCCCAGCGACCGTAGTTGAGTGACAAATTCGAGCCTGATGGTCCGTATTATTTGTACCAAAAAAGGATACAAATTTACGGAGCAAATAAGCCTGCTCATTATTAAATTTCGAGGACCCAATGAAAAATAAAGAATCGGGGCCATGCTCTTTCTTCAGATCTTTCATCTTGGCAGAGATTTCGTCTAGAGCAGTCTCCCAAGAAATTCTTTTGTATTTACCATCGACTAACTTCATGGGGTATTTCAAGCGATATTCGCCGTGACCATGCTCACGCAGGGCAGCACCTTTCGCACAATAGGAACCCATATTAATCGGAGAATCAAACACAGGCTCTTGACGAGTCCAAACACCGTTTTCCACCACCGCGTCCACCGCACAACCCACCGAACAGTGACTACAAATAGTCCTACGGACCACGATACCCTGCTCCCCAGTACTTGGTTTAGAGCCCATCGCCTTGGCTTTTTTGACTAAGGTCAATTGCGTTCCAGCTAATCCAACTCCAACGCCTAGCCCAGAGCGCTTTAAAAACGCCCGACGATCCATCGTCGGGATGAGATTATCCAGTCCACGGGATAAATGCGCGATTAAGTGACTGTTCGAGGTGGCAGGAGAATTATTGGAAGATAATTTGCGTGTCAGATTCATGGGGGGTTCCTTAATTTAAGGCAAAAAACTAAAAAATTACGATTCAAACAAGAGTTGTTTTGTAATATTTTTGAATATGTTCAGTTAATTGATAACCAGTCTTTTTCTGACTCGTTAAGCTATCCTCAACCTCACTGATTACTTGTTGGCCAAGTGGCGTCTTGGCAAGGATTACTGCGCCACCAGCTAGGGCCGCAGCTCCAGCAAAAAAATTCCGACGATTCAAGGGCTTAGCGTTTTTAGTTGTCATTTGTGAATTCCTGTTTTGTTTTATCTATTAAAAAAACAAAGTGCTTTTGTAAAAATTAACCCAACATATAAATTGTTAAAAATTGTAATTATGCAAAATCTTTCACATTATCTATTATTACTGAATTTTTGTCTTTTGGACTTAGTGTATACCCTAGAGCATATCAAATGCCTGACCTTCTATTTCAAAAAAGGTTCTACTCAATAGCCCAACATGGCGATAATATGTTAAACCAGAGTGCGCCTCTAAGGTATCAAATAATTGGCCTGCCCAAGGTCTAATCTGCTCATTAAAGAATTTTTTCTGCTGAGTCAGGTTGCAAACACCTAAATCCTCTCCAGCAATTAAATAGCGCATAATTTCACACAAGCAAGCTATATGGTCTTCCGTTTCAGAGATATCGTCAGATCCTTCCAGTCCTAAGACCTTTAATTCCTCTCGCAAATACGCTAGAGGCTTCTCATTTAAAAAACCGGTCAAATAGTAAGATCCATATAAAAAAATCTCTTGCTTACCAACCCCCACAAAATAGGTCTCATACTCAGTTTGCCAATCCTCCGAAGAGGCGTTTTTTGCCACCCGGACTAACTCGTCCCAAGGACCTTGCAATAAGGAGCTAGAGACAACCTCCGGCTTTTCAATGGCGGCATTAAAGTTGGCAATTTTTTCTAATAACTCTTGAGGAGGCCCTGAATAAAACAATAAGGCTAGCAAGCCATATAAGTCTGCTCGCGCCAAATCCTCGGCACTTAACTGCGTATCAAGTGCCAAGGAAGTCTGATCACCTGGATTATCAATAGCGTCCATACTCATTCCTTATGCGGTGCTGGCTGACTCATCAAATCGATCACTCGACAATCAGAACACATCTTGATCCGATCCTGCGCACTGCCAGCAAATGCTGGATGATTCCCGATTTTAGCGAACATCGCTGTCATCATTTTTTCAGTCGCAAAGGGCTTTGCACATTTGATGCAATGAAAAGGCTTTGCTTCATTTACAAACTGCTTTTCCTTGCGTTTACTAATTGGACTTAATCGCGGCAGCAACTGGATGGCATTCTCTGGACATGTCTTCACGCACAAACCACATTGCACACAATTCTTTTCAATAAATCCTAACTGAGGTAACTCCAAATGATCAATCAGAGCACCACCAGGACAAGCCCCTACACACGACATACAAAGTGTGCATTGATCTTGATTGACTTCTATCCCACCAATAAGTGCGTTAGTTGCCAATAACAGCGACTCGTCTTGCGCTAATGGTAAGGGCGCATGAAGCAATAAATGCTCCAAAGACATCTCCAAGGTCTGGCGCTTATCTTTCGAAAAAACAAATGTTGCCAGCGGCGCTAACGTTTTTTTGGCGCCAAAATTATTTAAACGTTGATCAAGCAACTGTAATTGCTCTAAACCTAAGACATCATCCTCGCGATGGTCCACCGAAATAATATGAACCCGTTCTTCATAGCCCAAGCCTGTACAAATTTGATTTGCCAAAGCAACTTGCTCAGCCAATGCCGGCAAATACGCTGCTGACTCTTCGCCACTAGCCAATAAAACAATTTCAGCAAGGCCGTGGGCGAGCGAACTCAGCCATAAGTCAATCCCTGTAGAGGCGATATGATGTAACGACAGGGGCACCATATTACTAGGAAGTCCGCTATATCGATCCGGCTGTAACCTTGCCATTTTACCTAATTGATCCAGCACCTTCTCACCACCCGCAGCCCCAGAGTGCAGCAGTATCGTCGGGCTAAGTCTCCCTTGGCTCATCTGACTAAAGGTCTGCACAATAGTCTTTACCTGTTGCCCCAGGTAAGGTACCGTAGGATTAGCATAAGTCATCGCGCCCGTTGGGCAAGCAGAAGCGCACGCCCCACATCCCATACACAACTGCGGATTAACCGCAACACTGCCCTTCCCAGATTTAAAAACAGATTGAATAGCCTGCGTTGAACAAATATCAATACATGCTTGACAGCCAACTTGACCATTCCGACCGTGTGCACAGCTACTTTCCTGATAAGCAAAAAATTTCGGCTTTTCAAACTCACCAATGGAGCCTAATAACTTTTGTACAGCTAAAGCCTGATTTGACCAAGTAACGCCAGGCGCAAAATACCCCTGAGGATTTTCTGGCATTGCCATAAACGGCCGTTCGTTTAAATCAAGTACAAAATCAAATTCATCTTCAATCGACTCTGCAACTTGGTTAAATTGAATCGCCCCAATCGGGCCACAAGCGCTGACACAATCACGATGTGATTTACATTTACTCATATCAATCTGAAAACTAAGGTCAATCGCACCTTCGGGACAAGCCTCTAAACACGCTCCGCAACGCGTACACAAATCGAGCTGAATTGGGTTATCTCTTTGCCACTGCGCCTTAAATTGTCCTAAAAAACCATCTAGTGATTGGAGATTGCCGTTGGCGATAAAAAAGTGTTTTTGCATCGGCAATGGTTGCGAGTCATTCACTAAAACTGTGACGCTTAAGTTCGCATGTAAACGCTCAGCCCATCCAAATGCCATCGCACTCGGACCAATAATCAAGAGCCGCCCCTGCGAACTATCGTAACTAACCGTTGGTAAAGGATCAGGTGGAGATAACTGGGCAAGGGCTAATAAACTGGCAATCTTTGGCCCAGCCTGGGCACGCTGACGGCCCCAACCGCCCGTCTCCCGAATATTTACAAACCGAATAGGTGCTACCAATGGCTTTGAAGCACTCGCAGCCATCGCTGAAAATAATTCTCGCTCCTGTGTACAAGCTACGACTAACGGCTCATCACCCTGCAGAGCATTTAAAAACTGTCCAACATCTTGCCGACATAAGGCTGTTTGAACCTGTATACCGGAGTCAACTTGCTTTTGTAATGCCGACTCATCCAAGGACATCGTGCGATTACAGTTACATACCAAAGTAGTAGTCATAGGGCTTTTCCTGCAATAGGATTTAATGGAATGGCATTTGGATCAGCCCCGCCAGTCTGATGCTGATCCAAAGTATTATCCTCGTCGAGACTTTGGGACTCAAGCACGAGAGGATCCTTAATAGAACAATCCTCGATCGAACTAGTCTTTTCTTGCACGACGAATGACTCAAAATCGGGGGCATTAGTTGCGTCAACGGACATCACAGGTTCGTCTAACACTTTTTTAAATAAACCCAACATATCTGACTGACGCATCATCTCCAGCATACCTGGCGGCAAGGGATCCTCTTTTGAATAGTCATCAATATAAATATCTAAACCATCCATGATGTTGTAATGCGGATCTGTAAATAATTTTTTCATGGCAGCTTGATGCACGTCCAAATGAATATCTTTAGTTACGAAACTGGAAAAATCAGACTCACGCGTTAAGCGCGCAACATCGTCTAATGACGGTCCAGGCAAAGGCTGATCAGTTTCATCCTGCGCAAGTTGTGTAAGCGCACCTGACGAGTCAACATTAACCTGCTTTAGGGAATCAGATTGCGACGCGTCCGGCAAAGATTCGAGCGCAGGCGGGGGAACAGTCGAGTCATCGACAAGAACCGCTTGCTGCTCTCGCTTTCGAGCTGACCATCTTTTTAAAAAAGTACTCAATCAATCTCCCTTGAGAGGATGCGCCGGCCTAGTTGCCCCTTGAAAGGATTCCGGCCGCTGTCTTTTTTTGGGTTCGGGTCGATAATTTTCTTCTACAAATAATTGCACCGATTCAAGTAACTGACCACTAATGGGATAACGCTCAACCTCTTCACCACCATCGAGTAAACGCGCCGCCTCGTTATAACTGAGCATCACCCGGTGCGGTACCGCAATCTTACCGTCAGCAAATAAGCTGGAATCTTCATAACGGTACATCACAAACCAACTAGGCTGGGGCGATGAAACATTTAAATAATATCCCTGTGCTTCATCGGCAAATAAATCGAGATGAAAGCCCGTATAGATCCATGTCTCTTCTTGCTGGCTTCGCCGTACTAAAAAGCCTGAAATACCGCATACTTCAATTACTTCAGCAGATGAACGCAAGCCGACAAACTGCCCTAAATCCACCAAGACCTCATCTAAAGACCACTTGTGAGACTGCCATGGATTATCAATTTGTTCGAGTCGCATCGCGACAGCTAATTGCAGACCCATTAGGTATTTTGAATCACAATACTCGGAAACTTACTCGATAAATCTTTGGACATCAAGGCAATTTGAATCGCAACCTGACGAGCAATCTCCTTATATGTTTGACTAATTAGACCATCCGGCTCAGATACCAAGGTGGGCCTGCCAGCATCCGCCTGCTCCCGAATCGATAAATTGAGAGGCAAACTTCCCAAAAATGGCACATGATAATCACTACACATTTTTTGCCCACCACCAGATCCAAAGATATGCTCTGTATGCCCACAACTTGGACAGACATAGGTACTCATATTTTCAACAATTCCTAGAATCGGTATACCAACCTTCTCAAACATTTTTAACCCCTTACGGGCATCTAGTAAGGCAATATCTTGTGGCGTAGTCACGATCACCGCACCAGTCACTGGCACTTTTTGTGACAAAGTTAACTGAATATCGCCCGTTCCAGGAGGCATATCGACTATTAAGTAATCCAAATCCTGCCAATGCGTTTGCCTTAATAACTGCTCAAGTGCAGAGGTAACCATCGGCCCGCGCCAAACCATTGGACTGTCCGGCTCAATCAAAAACCCAATCGAACTAGCCTGTAAACCATGCCCGTGCATCGGTTCAATCGAATTTTCAGCTAAGGATTCAGGGCGGCCAGTGATACCAAGCATGGTAGGCAAACTCGGACCATAAATGTCAGCATCTAATATCCCAACCCGTGCGCCTTCGGCAGATAAAGCTAGGGCTAAATTAACTGCTGTGGTGGACTTACCAACCCCACCCTTACCACTAGCAATGGCTATGATGTTTTTTACCTCTGGAATTAATTTAACCCCCCGTTGCACGGTGTGGGCAATAATCTCCATCCCGACTTGAACCTCAACCTGCTGCACCCCAGCAATCCCCCGAACAGCTGATACACAGGCTTGCCGAATCACTTCAAATTGACTCTTGGAAGGATAGCCTAGCAAGACCTCAAAATGGACCTTGTCGCCAGTAATTTGAAGATTCTTAATCCCCTTTGAACTGACTAAATCTGTCCCAGTATTGGGATCAATCACCGTCTTTAAAACAGCCAATATTTGATCATTGGAAAGGTTCAAAATTTTCTCCTTAAAATTGCAAAATCGCGATAATTTATCCAATACTTTAATCGGATACTAAAATCAACGTATGAAACCGAATCCAAAAAGAATTCTTGTTACTTCCGCTCTACCCTACGCTAACGGACAAATCCATATTGGCCACCTCGTAGAATATATCCAAACTGATATTTGGGTACGCTTTCAGAGAATGCGTGGTCACGAAGTCTACTACATTGGTGCTGATGATACGCATGGTACCCCAATCATGCTCAAGGCGGAATCAGAAAATATCACCCCGAAACAACTCATTGACCGGGTTTGGCATGAGCATAAAAGAGATTTTGACGATTTTATGATCTCCTTTGATCATTACGGCTCTACCGATACGGACGAAAACCAGAGTTTATCTCAAACAATCTATCTGCGTTTGCGAGATGCCGGCCTCATCGAAAAGAAGTCCGTTGAACAAGCTTACGATCCTCTTAAAAAAATGTTTCTGCCAGACCGCTTCATTAAAGGCGATTGTCCAAAATGTGGGGCTAAAGAGCAATATGGCGATTCCTGTGAAAAATGCGGCGCTACCTACAACCCAACTGATCTCAAGAACCCCTATTCCGTAGTCAGTGGCGCTACCCCGATTAAAAAAACCTCAGAACATTACTTCTTCAAATTATCAGACCCCCGTTGTGAAAACTTTCTACGGGAATGGACGCAGGTCAAAACAGCACTCCAAGTCGAAGCTAAAAATAAAATGCGGGAGTGGGTCGGAGACGTCGGACAAAGCACTCTTGGAGATTGGGATATTTCAAGAGATGCACCTTATTTTGGCTTTGAAATCCCAGATGCGCCAGGTAAGTATTTTTATGTTTGGTTAGATGCACCTATCGGCTATTTTGGAAGTTTTAAGGCGTTTTGCGCCACCAATCAACTCGCGTTTGAGGACTGGACTAGCCCAAACTCCCCAACCGAAATGTACCACTTTATCGGTAAAGATATCCTCTATTTTCATACCCTTTTTTGGCCTGCAATGCTCCATTTTTCTGACTTTAGAACTCCAACTAATGTCTTTGCCCATGGCTTTTTAACAGTCGATGGGGAAAAAATGAGTAAATCCCGAGGGACTTTTATTACCGCACATAGCTTTATCGAAGCAGGCCTATCCCCTGAATGGTTACGCTACTACTTTGCTGCCAAACTCAATGCTTCACTCGAAGATCTCGATTTAAACCTGCAAGATTTTGTTGCCCGAGTCAACAGCGACCTACTCGGCAAATATATCAATATTGCTAGTCGTAGCGCGGGATTTTTAGTGAAACGGTTTGACGGTATTGTAGAAGAAAGCGCGTTCAATCATCCACTGATCCTCAGTCTTCAGTCTGCTTGCGAGGAAATTCAAGCATTTTATGAGGCCAGAGAGTTTGCCAAGGCACTACGAAAAACGATGGAGTTAGCCGATCAAGTCAATGTCTATGTGGATAGTGAAAAACCCTGGGAAATTGCGAAACGTTACGCCCTAGACAATGCGCCATTAACGGGCGAACTGTTACAACGCGTCTGTAGCGTGACCTTAGAGGCATTTCGTATATTAACAATTTACCTCAAGCCCGTTCTACCCCAATTAGCCCAAGATGTCGAAGGATTTTTAAATATTCCGCCACTTACCTTTGATCGTGTTCATAAACACCTCTTGGCAACCCACCCAATTCAACCATATCGCCACTTAATGTCAAGGGTCGACCAGCAAATGATTCATGCGCTTCTAGACGCAAATAAGGCCCTACCTCTTTGATATCTGACTAAAAATCACCCCCTAGCCCAAGGAATGACATAAAATGCCAAGATTACGGTTGAAACCTGTAATTTATTGCTGATTCAAAAATAATTCTGTACCAACTAGAAAACTTTTTATATATGGCTCACTATCAATCTTCAATAACCTTGTTTTTGAATCAACTAAAACAAAAAAATCCTGAAATCGAAAAAGGGCAAATCGCTGGTCGAGCACTGTTGTGGGATAAGCCACCAGTTAGCTTAGATGAACAAAGGCGCATGAAATTGGCAAAAATTCCGCAAAAAGCTTACGTTTACTCCAATGACTGAACCAACACCATCCCTTATGGATGGTATGACTGAATCGTTTGCCAAACTCTATGGTGAACCATTATTTCAGCTACCGAATGACCTGTATATTCCCCCAGATGCCCTAGAAGTTTTTCTAGAGGCCTTCGAAGGACCATTAGATCTCCTGCTCTACCTTATTCGTAAGCAAAACTTTAATGTCCTAGATATTCCCATGGCGCAAGTAACCCAGCAATACTTGAGCTATATCGAACAAATTCGCCACCATAATCTTGAACTAGCAGCAGAGTACCTATTAATGGCAGCTATGTTGATTGAAATTAAATCACGCATGCTGTTACCGATGAAAAAGGCCGATAGCGAGGAAGAAGTTGACGACCCGAGAGCTGAACTAGTGCGCCGACTCTTGGAATACGAAAAAATGAAGCTAGCAGCCCAAGAATTAGATCAAATTCCACAAATGGGACGAGATTTTTTTAAAGCCGAAGGCTTTATTGACCGCAGTGTAGTTGTTATCCCCCCCCAGGTTGACCTCATTGATCTACAAATGGCTTGGCGTGATCTTTTACACCGCGCCAAATTAATCCAACACCATACGATCACCCGAGAAAGCCTCTCTGTTCGAGATTTTATGACTCGTATTTTACGCCGCTTACAATCCCAAAAATTTGTCGAGTTCAATGAACTGTTTGAGGAGTCTTTACAACTAGGCCAAGGGATCTCTGTTCTAGTCGTCAACTTTATTGCACTCTTGGAGTTGTCCAGAGAGTCCTTAGTTGAAATTACTCAAGCTGAAGCCTATGCCCCCATCTATGTTCGTCTAGCCTATACTCCACAAGCATGAAAATCATTCGTCATATTCATGAATTACGAGACCACCTAAGAGGTCAAAACCGCGCTGCATTTGTGCCTACAATGGGCAGCCTGCACGAAGGCCACCTATCTCTCATGCGTCTAGCTAGGCAATATGGTGACCCCGTAGTGGCTAGTATTTTTGTCAATCGGTTGCAATTTGGTCCGCATGAGGATTTTGATAAATACCCGCGGACTTTCGAAGCGGATATCGAAAAGCTCGAGAAAGAAGGCGTCTATATTCTCTTTGCGCCTACTGAAAAAGATTTATACCCCGAACCACAAGACTACCGTGTTGACCCACCAAAAGACTTAGGTGATATTTTAGAAGGGGAGTTTCGCCCAGGCTTTTTCAAAGGTGTTTGTACCGTAGTCTTGAAGCTATTCTCCTGCGTGCAACCAAATGCAGCAGTCTTTGGTAAAAAAGATTACCAACAGTTAATGATTATTCGTCGTATGGCGCAACAGTTTGCTCTGCCCGTAGAAATTATTCCTGCACAAACGATCCGTGATGCCGATGGTCTAGCACTTTCTTCACGCAATGGTTACCTGACTAGCGATGAACGCATAGAGGCTCCTGAACTCTACAAAATCCTGCAACAAATGCAAGAAAGTATTCATCTAGCCCAAAACCCAAGTCAGCAAATCCTAAAAAATATCGAACAGGCCGCCAAAGAACTGATTCGGGCGCGAGGTTGGCAACCAGACTATTTAGCGATTCGGCAACAACATAACCTGTTAGAACCAACACCCGACCAACTTGCTCAAAACGTTCCTCTAGTGATTCTAGCAGCAGCCAAATTAGGTAAAACACGGCTAATAGATAACCTGGAAGTTTAAAAAAACCATTCTGCGCTGAAGCTCCACTAAAATGCTTATTAATTCTAGTAGTCGGCCAGTCTGTTTAACGATATGATGACTTGTGATAGAAAAAAGCTCATTTTATTCAGAAAAACAGCATTTAAAATGCGTATCTAGTCCCACATGACAATTTTGCAACTAAATCCCGAGAACTCTGAGTCACGTTTTATATACAATGATGCTATGGAAATAAATAATTTCGAGCAAAAACCGATTTCTATTGAGTCACTCATGAATCGAATCGAATTGCTCACAGGAAAAATGAATCGGTTGCAAGACGAATTAAATTTAATTGTCAAGGAACGAGCAGCCATGGCTATTAAAATTACTGATGCCCAGTCAAGAATCCAGAAAATCCTCAACCGCCTTCCCCAATCTTCCGATAATCGTCAATTAAACTTGCTGGAAAATACTATTTCTGAGACATCGCATGACGAATAATCCAACCAACAACTCGGTCCGTATCGAAGTTCTTCTTGCTGGACAAAAAATTATCCTCGCAACAACTCCTGAAAATGAATCCAAATTGCGCGCAGCCGCACAATTAGTCAATGATCAAATTACTCAAATCACCACGAGTGGCAATCGCAGTATCGAACGGGCTGCGCTCATGACAGCTCTTAAGCTCGCAGGTGAATTACAAGATATACAACCGGCACCACCAAATCAAAACGAATTAATAGTAAGTAATGCAGTATTAGAGCAACTGGACACCAAATTAAGCGCAATCGAAAAACAAGTTGATATTGCCTTAGACTGTCTATCCCTGCCTAGTTCGCCAAGGTCAATAGTTCCTTGAACCGATGCTAACGCATAAGGTGCTAAGAAGTGCAGTGGGCGAGCGCGCCTTGTTTTTATAGGGTATCACTTAAGGTGCTATTCTCCCTGGAAATACTGATGCGCCCAAAACTATACTAGAGGCACCGCCTTGAACTCTCTGGGTTCAGGATGACGACCTAGCGGCTATGGCGGGGACCTTTTTCTTGAAAGATTTCTATGACAATGCTTCAAATAATGGCTCTCTTGGGTCTTGGTATGGCAACTGGACTCATTGCGGGTCTTTTAGGTATCGGTGGTGGAATGATCATGGTGCCGTTTTTAACCATTTTGTTTACGCAATTTCAATTCCCAGATGCTTATATTTTGCATATGGCAATTGCTACCTCCATGACAACTATTGTCTTTACAGCAATTACGAGTGTTCGAGCGCAGCAAAAAAAGAAAATGATTCGCTGGGATATCGTTTGGCGACTTGCTCCAGGAATCATTATTGGTGGACTACTAGGCGGTAGCGAAGTGTTTAACCTATTTAAAACTGAATGGTTATGCTTGTTTTTTGCCTGTTTTCAATTATTTTCCTCCTACCAAATGCTTACCAATAAAAAACCGAAGCCCAGCAGAACACTACCCGGCACAACCGGCATGCTTTCTACCGGTGGTTTGATTGGTCTCATGTCTAGCTTAGTCGGTGCTGGTGGTGCATTTATTTCTGTGCCGTTCATGGCCTGGTGCAATGTGCCCATCCATAATGCTCTAGCAAGTTCCTCAGCCTTAGGCTTTCCTATCGCTATTGCCAGTGCTGTCGGTTATATTATTGGTGCCTATGGCTTACCAGATCTACCCCAATACTCGATTGGGTATATCTATTTGCCAGCCCTACTATGCATCTCCCTAACCAGTATGATGACCGCTCCAATCGGCGTCAAAATAGCTCATCAGCTCAATACGACTCAGTTGCGTCGTATCTTTGCAGTTCTCCTGATCTGTATCGCGGTTTACATGCTATCGAAAAGCTTTAAATCTTTTGGAATTATCTAAACCGACCACAACTTAGATAATTCCCGAAGTCTGTAAGGCGACTATTTCTGCGTCAGATTTCTTGAGAACCGACCGTAATATCTCCTGCGTATGCTGACCTAAAGCTGGTGGGGGCATTTCATGGACAATCGGTGTTTGTGAAAACTTCATGGGGCTACCGACGAGCGTCACTTTGCCTGCGACCGCATGGGGTAACTCAATTTGCATTCCTCTAGCTTGTACTTGGGGCTCCTCAAAAACTTCCTTAATCGAGTTAATCGGTCCATTGGCAACACCAGCCTCGTCTAGTAAATGAACCCATTCTTTAGTTGTTTTTTTAATGAAGATTTCACCTAATAATTGGGTGATCTCGACGCGATTATTGACTCGTGCACCATTCGTCGAAAATTGCGGGTCTTGGGCGAGATGGCTACATTGCGCAACTTCGCAGAACTTGTTAAACAAATTATCATTACCACATGCTAGGATCAAAGCGCCATCGGCTGTCTTGAAAGTTTGATAAGGCACAATGTTCGGATGCGCATTACCCAAAGAACCCGGCGCCTGACTGGTTGAAAAATAATTCATCGCCTGATTAGATAATAAGGCTACGCAAGAGTCTAATAAAGCGACATCAATCCATTGACCAACCCCAGATACTGCACGATGGGCAATAGCAGCGCAAATGGCAACCGTGGCATACATCCCTGTAGTCATGTCAATGATTGGCACGCCAACTCGCTGTGGACCGCCACCGGGCAAATCATCCCGCTCACCGGTAATGCTCATTAACCCACCCATACCCTGAGCCATAAAGTCGTATCCTGGACGGTCCTTGTACGGACCAGTCTGACCAAAACCAGTTACTGAACAATAAATAATGCCCGGATTAATAGCTTTGATGTCCTCATACCCTAAGCCGTATCGAGCCAAATCACCTACCTTGTAATTTTCGACAATGACATCAACTTCGGTAGCCAACTCACGCACTAATTTTTGACCTTCTGCATTGGAAATATTGATCGTAATTGACTTCTTGCCACGATTAGCCGCGCAGTAATAGGCTGATTCCTTGGTTGACTTACCCTCTTGATCCATCAAATACGGTGGTGCAAAAGCTCTGGAATCATCCCCCTTGATAGGGCGCTCAACTTTGATCACCTGTGCACCTAAATCAGCTAAGTTTTGAGCAGCCCAAGGGCCAGCTAAAACTCTCGATAAATCGAGCACTCGAATATGCGATAAGGGACCTGACATAAACTCCTCTTTTAAAAATTATTTTTTCCTAGATACCTAAAGATATCTGAATCTGTCTTCTGCGAAGACTTCGCTCAGAAAGACCCAATGCAATGATTGGGTAATCAAACATCCCGTGGCAATCAAAAAGTATGGGGCCACGGGCTAGAGGTCTGCACTAGCAACGATTCGGACAATTCCATCGAAGTCGTCTTTTTAATCTAATTTAGTTCCCGATGCCTTCACAACCACAGCCCAACGCTTAATGTCTGCTGAAACGAATTTACCGAAAGCCTCACCAGTAAGACTTGGCGTTTCCGAACCATTGTTTAACCAAATGTCTTTTAACTCTGGCGTATTGAGAGCCTTAGTTACCTCAGCAATCATCTTATCAGCCACATCTTTAGGCATATCTCGAGGACCCCATAAGCCATACCAAGTACTAACTACATAACCTGGTACGCCAGCTTCAGTAGCAGTCGGCAAGTTAGGAAATGCCGGTACACGCTTTTCTGATGCAACCGCTAAGGCTTTAATCTTGCCACTCTTGATATGCTGCGCAGACGAGCCCAAACCGTCAAACATTAAATCAACTTGACCCGCAATTAAGTCTGCTAATGCAGGGCCAGCACCGCGATATGGAATATGGGTAATAAAAGTCTTGGTTTGCATTTTAAAAAGCTCACCAGCCAAATTATGTGAAGTCCCATTACCAGCACTGGCATAATTCAAACGTCCTGGATTTTTCTTCATATAGTCAATTAAACCCATCAAATCATTAGCCTGAACCTTTTGCGGATTCACAACAATGACTTGCGGTGGCGTGGCAAGAAGTGCTAATGGCAAGAAACTCTTCTCTATATCGTAGTCTAACTTCGGATAGATAGACGGTGCAATGGCGTGATGTGCAGCGCCCACAAAAAAGGTGTAACCATCCGGTGCGGCTTTAGAAGCAATCCCAGCACCTAAAGTGCCGCCAGCCCCGCCACGATTATCAATAATGATTTGCTTGTTCAGATTTTTCGTCAAGACCGCAGATAGTGGCCTTGCAAATGCGTCCGTTCCACCCCCAGCAGGGAATGGCACAATAAATGTAACCGGCTTCGTTGGCCAATTTGGGTCTGCAAAAGCCTGAGTAAATGTCGCTAAACTCAATAATCCAGCCCCTAAAAAATTCCAGCAAAGCCTATTTAAATATTTTTTGCTATGCATATCACTCCTCCTCTTGTTATAGATCTAATTTTTTATCAATCTTTTTAAATCAATTGGGCAACGGACCTAGAATGAATCACTTCTCCTTGCACAAACCGATCATGATTATCCTCTATTTTATCTAAATCATATAAATAGTTGACCATCAAACCAGCAGACTGTCTTAAACCTTTTTTCGACAAATCCCCCCCCCAATTAATCCTATGTAACCGCGCGCCATTACCTAAATGAAATTTAGCAACCTGGTTACCCCCTCGACAAACCGATAGGTGCGTCAAATAAATTGCGCTGAGTTGTTGTAAGGCACTTTTTTCTTCTAAACTTGCCGTTTCCGGAGTCCAGCCTAGGGATAGTCTTTCCGGCCAAGATTTAGATTTAAGATCTAAGACGCGCATGGCGTGACTTACTTTTTCTAAAATAACTGGCTTAGGCTTAGCCTCCGACAAGTCCCCTCCAGCAATGATCCAATCCATCATGCCAGTAATAGGAGACAGGGTAACAAAGTTTTTTAACGATGGAAACTCGTCTTGTAAATATTTAGCAACGCGTTTGATCAAGAAATTTCCTAAAGAAACACCCTTTAAACCAGGTTCACAGTTACTAATCGAATAAAAAACTGCCACTTTAAATTGTGCAGGATCTAAGGAATCTGACTTTTTATTAACAAGTGGCCCAACTGTTGCCGAAATCTCTGGAACTAAAGCAACTTCAACAAAAATCAATGGCTCATCAGGCAACTGTGGATGAAAAAATGCAAAGCAACGTCGATCAGGCTGCAACCGTCTTCGTAAATCATCCCAGCCATCAATTTCATGTACCGCTTCATGTTGGATAATTTTTTCTAATATATGGGCTGGCGATTTCCAATCAACTCGGTGCATTTTTAAAAAACCCGGGTTAAACCATGAGACAAATAAATGATGTAAATCATGATCCAAAGGCCTTAATTCAGGTCGCTTATCGAGAACTTTAATCAGATGTCGACGCATTGCAACCAGATTTTTGATGCCACCATCAACCCGATTAATCCGCCGAATTAACTCCTGCCTAGGAGACTCTGTATGTCTACTTAACGCAATGAAATTTTTACCCGAAGCATCCTGTGCATAGGCCTGAGCAAGTTTTAACACTTGCTCAGGGTCGGGGTTAAATTTAGTAGCTAAGGCGTGATAAAAACTCAATTTTTGATCCTCATCTAACAACTGATATTGCCCCATCAGTTCGTTAGCCATACTCGCTGTATTGGCTTCACCACGCTCAGTTAAGATTTTTTTTGCAGCATTAATCGATCGCGATAACGATCTGACTTGAGTTATGCGTTGGAACAGGGTCATACTCCAATTTCCTTTTGGTAGAATTCTCTTCTGGACGCTTCAGACTCAATCAATGACATGAATGCCATCGAATTGACTACTCTTAAAAATATAACACCGAAATAACAGTCTTACCGATTCCGAGTTAAAAGAAATACCCCATAAACAACCATCGGCAAAGATAGCCACTGCCCCATCGATAAGCCAAAAGATAAGACTCCTAAAAAACGGTCTGGCTCACGGGTAAATTCAACTAAAAATCGACAAATACCATACCCAAGTACAAACATACCAGATACCTGACCAAGTTTTCTCGATGATTTAGCGTAGAACCATAAAACAAGACCTAATAAAAGTCCCTCACCAGCAAATTGATAAAGCTGTGATGGGTGCCTCATCAAGACGTCGCCAGCTTGGGGGAAAATCATACCCCAAGAGACATTCGTTGGACGGCCCCATAGTTCGCCATTGATAAAATTACCAATCCTTCCAAAGGCCAAGCCAAAAGGAACTAGCGGCGCAATCGCATCAGCCATGGTAAAGAAAGACCGCCGACTCTTTTTGGCATACCAAAATATAGCCAACAGTACACCTAAAAATCCCCCATGAAAAGACATACCGCCTTCCCATACCTTCAGAATATCAAGAGGATGCGCCAAAAAATGTCCGGGTAGATAAAATAAACAATACCCTAAACGCCCTCCCAAAATAACGCCTAAGACAGCATAAAACAGCAGATCCTCAATATCTAAATAGGTGATGCCTTGTGACTTCATGGCTGGCTGATTAACCCGTAATCGACCTAGAAGTAGATATTGACCAAATGCCATTAAATACATGAGGCCATACCAATGGATCGCAATTGGCCCCAAACTCAGCGCAACTGGATCAAACTGGGGATGAATCACGCGGCACCTTTCTGATCATAATTGGTTAACTCTAGGCCCAATGAGCGATAGTGTTTAAAACGTTCCCGTCCAGCAATTAAGTCCAGCTCACTAGTCGAAACGATTTCGACTACTCGCTCAAAACGGTTAGCTAACTCAACGATTTCTGTAAGCGGCTGGCTACCCATATGGATTAGCACATCCGAATGCGGGACTTGATCAAACAGCATCCGATTATATGAACTCGTCAAAAGAATCGGACTCGCTATAGCAAGTTCATCATCAATCTGGCAGTGCGGTAAAAAATCATCCGCACTAAAAGACCAAAGCAAGCTGTCTAATTGGGCAAGTTCTGCCTGGGGAATAATCACAATCACTTGTTTGAGCGCCTGCCCCAGAGGACTTAAGGATAAAACTTTTCGAGTGAGTCGACAACAATAATGTAAGCGACTGCCAACCTGACTATGAAAATCAACTCTTGGCATTCGGTCCAACACTTTGCATTAAAAACTCTGCAAGTAATGGCACTGGCCGGCCGGTAGACCCTTTGGCAACGCCACTCTTCCAGGCTGTACCAGCAATATCTAGGTGCGCCCAGTCATAATCCTGCGTAAAGCGCGATAAGAAACAGGCCGCTGTAATACTACCAGCAGGTCGACCGCCAATATTAGCAAAGTCTGCAAAATTTGACTTAAGCTGCTCTTGATATTGATCATCTAAAGGCATCGGCCAAACTGTATCTAAAGCATGTTTACCGGCGTCCACTAAACGCTTTGTCAGGTCTGCATTTTTAGAAAATAATCCCGAGTGCACACTGCCCAAAGCAATCACACAAGCACCCGTTAGCGTTGCAATATCGATCACCGTAGCTGGCTTAAATTGTTTCACATACGTCAGAGCGTCACATAAAATTAATCGACCTTCAGCATCGGTGTTCAAAATTTCAACTGTCTGCCCTGACATAGTCACAACAATATCACCTGGCCGGGTCGCCTTGCCTGATGGCATGTTCTCACAAGCCGGAATAATACCAATGACATTCTTTCGCAATTTCATTTGAGCAACTGCGTGCATGGTCCCTAAAACCGAAGCGGCGCCACACATGTCAAACTTCATTTCATCCATTGCCTCACCAGGTTTTAGCGATATTCCACCTGTGTCAAAAGTAATGCCTTTACCAACCAAAGCAATCGGTGCTTCTTTGGCTAAGCCACCGCGATATTCCATCACAATGAGTTTAGGAGGCGTATCTGAACCATTCGTTACAGCTAAAAAGGCACCCATACCAAGCCGTTCTAAATCCTTCCGCTCGAGTATCTTCACTTGTATATTGAGTTTCGATAAACTCTGGGCTGTTTTGGCTAAATAAGTGGGGGTGCAGATATTCGGGGGAAGATTACCCAAATCTTTTGCAAGAGTAATGCCCGCAGCCACGGCGACACTGCACCGAACAACTTCTTTAATGGCCTTATCATTTTTATCTGTAGTGGCAAACATGACTGACTTTAAAGAGACGGGCTGGTCATTCGGTTTCGATTTTAAGTTTGGACAGGCTAATCCGAAACGATATGACTGCTCCTCAATAAGTTGAATAGTTTGACTAATCAGAGCATCATGACTCGGGCTTGGCTTACCTAGCTCATCCTGATCGAGTAACCACAAAACGGAGGTTGAGCGGGTACCCAGCAGGCTCCGAATCGCTGTTCTAGATGCCTTTACATAATCTTGAAGATACTTTTGCGTAGGCTGTGCCCCAGCTGAAATATCGCGCTCACCCAAACCAACTAACATGACTCGCTCAGCAGCAAGGCCTACTGATAACCAGGATTTTTGGCGATTAATTAATAAGACTTCACCAACTTTGCCTAAAAAATCTTTTTGATTACACACCGATTGAATTAAACCATCAAGAACAATATCTAACTGCGCTAAGCTTTTAGGCAAAATCACCTTACCAGTATCTGCTAATTGATAGCACGGTATCAAGATACAATCGATAGATTGTTGCAGTTGTACCTGCAGGCGATTTTGGCCTGAAGGAAAGACTTTCGTGATAAATTTGGTTTGCATGAAAAGGTGCCGTATATGTTAAAAACTCTATTATCCATCGAACTTCAAAAATATGATTTATGAACAAGCACTAAGACGTGAGTTAGCTTACACAACTGGCGCCGTCTTTTTGGTCTTAATCACTATTATGATAACCACTTTGGTGATTCGTATACTAGGTTTTGCTGCCAACGGAGCAGTCAATCCGCAGGATGTGATTGTACTTATCATGCTTGCCGTCATCGGCTATATCGCCGTGATTCTGTCTGTCTCAATATTTATTGCTATCTTGATCGTTCTAATCCGGTGGCATAGGGATTCAGAAATGGTTGTCTGGTATGCCAGTGGACTGAATTTAAAAATGCTCTATAAACCTGTCTTAGGATTTGCTATGCCCTGGTTAATTGTAATTACTTGTATGGCTCTCTTTGCTTGGCCTTGGAGTAATTCGAAAACAAATGAACTCAGTCAAAAATTCAAAGGGCGTGATGAAGTATCCATGATTGTTGCAGGAAAATTCTTTGAGTCAGCAAACTCCAACCGGGTTTTTTTTATTGAGAGTGTCGACAACATCTCAAATAAGATCAAAAACGTCTTTGTAACTGACTATAAAAATAATCGAGTTACTGTGGCAATGGCTGAATCTGGATTTATTAACAATCAATTAGACGGCTCCAAGCAAATCAAAATTCAACATGGCAATCGTTATGAGGGACAACCAAGTCAGGGTGATTTTAAAATCTTAGAGTTTGATGAATACATTGTAGAAATAGATAAAAAACCCTCGCCTTTAATCAAGCCAAGCGCCAAAGAAACGCCTACGATCGATTTAATTAATTACCCGATTCCCCTTGCGCAAGGGGAACTGCTGTGGCGGATTGGCTTACCGCTCATGGCCTTTGGTCTGATCATGTTAGCAGTCCCACTAGCCTATGTTAACCCTCGTAAAGGTAGTTATATTGCGATGCTTTACGCAGTGTTCTTCTATCTCATTTATAGCAATCTTTTGAATATTACACAAAGCCTTGTGGCTGAATCCAAAAGAAGTTTTTTGACAACTTTTTGGCCTATCCATGTCTTAGCCATGATTCTTGCTCTGCTCCTTTTGATGTATAGAATGAATCCATCCATTCCTTGGTGGCAACGATTTATTCCCGGAGGCTCCAGAGGATCATGATGTGGCTCCTTTTTCCCAAAATCTATGAAAGATATATTGCCAAACAGATTTATCAAATATTTTTCTTTATTTTATTTGCTCTAATTTCATTATTTATCTTTTTTGACTATTTAAATGAGGTCAATTCTGTCAAAGGAAACTATAGTAGCGCTGTAGCATTTTTTCATATTCTCTTAAAAGCGCCTGGACGACTAATTGAAATTATTCCAATTGCAGGACTAATCGGCTCCATTTATGTGTTCGCACAATTAGCAAGCCAATCTGAATTTACTATTTTAAGAATGGCTGGGCTAAATATGTCTTCTGGCCTTTGGACTCTGAGCAAGATAGGAATCCCAATCATTGTGGCCACTCTCGCCCTGAGTGAGTGGATCGCGCCATATTGCAATACCAAAGCTGAGGAGGTCCGTGCCAAGGCAATGGATACAGTTCTAACTTCTGGATTTAAAACAGGAACTTGGGTCAAAGACCGACTCCAAGATCCCGATGGAGAAGGACCTAGAAAACCAGGAGTACGCTTTGTGAATGTTGGCAAAGTTCAAGATCGAGGCGAAATCACCGGCTTAAGAATGTACGAATTTGATGAGTATCGTCGCCTGATCGTGATTCGTGAAGCTAAAAAGGGGAATTATGATGAAAAAGGATTTTGGAATCTACAAGACGTGCTTGAAACTCGGGTTAAAGAAATTGGCGCCGATCACCCCCTCGATGTGAAATATAATGCGACAACTATTAAGCTGCCGCTGCAGCGCCTGCATTCTGAAGTAACTCCGGAGATCCTCTCGATTCTATTGATTAATCCGGAGAGAATGTCCATCATGAGCCTGAATCGATTTATTACGCACCTCAAAGAAAACAAACAAGAAAGCCAAAATTATGAAATTACCTTTTGGAAAAAAATTATTTATCCCTTCACTATCTTAGTCATGCTTTGCCTAGCTCTCCCATTTGGATACATCCATGCAAGATCGGGCGGAATTAGTATCAAAGTCTTTGGTGGCATCATGCTGGGCATGAGCTTCCAATTATTTAATACCCTCTTTTCACACCTAGGCTTATTAGGGGCATGGGCTCCACCACTGACTGCGACAATCCCTCCTGTGATTTATTTAACACTGGGCTTGATTGCCTTATTTTGGGTATCACGCCGATAAATTGTTATTATCCCCATCCGACCACTTCTGAGCAGATCTGCTCTTGAAATCTTTGACATTGTAAAGTGCCGTAGAGGTAGGGAACTTACAGGCTCAATGCGAACCGTAAGCGTCATACGCAATAAATTTTATATCTGCAAATAATAAAAAATAGCTTTAATATATCTATATAGGTATATAGAAAATAGGGGTAAATCCATGAATATCCATCAGTTTCGCTTTGTGCAAGAGGCGGTTCGGCAAAACTTCAATCTCACGCATGTTGCCAAAGCTCTGTTTACCTCACAACCCGGTGTCTCAAAAGCGATCATCGAACTAGAGGATGAACTCGGCACAGAAATCTTTCGGCGCCATGGCAAACGAATCCGTGACTTGACCGAACCCGGTAAACACATTGTTCGCTCAATCGAACGCATTTTGAGTGAAGTGGAAAAATTAAAAAAAATTGGAGCTGAATACGTCGCCTCTGATCAAGGTAATTTTGTCATTGCGACCACTCACACGCAAGCGCGTTACGCCCTGCCAGCAATTATTGCTGAATTTACCAAACGGTTTCCCAAGGTACGGGTAAGCCTTCAACAGGGTAGTCCGGAGCATTTGGCTCATTTAGTTGTCAATGGCCATGCGGATATTGCTATTGCAACGGAGGGTTTAGCGAATTTTCCGGGGCTTATAGCCCTGCCTGGCTACCAGTGGCAACATATAGTCGTTGTGCCGCATGGTCATCCTCTACTCATTAAAAAACCCCTCGCGATCGAGGACCTAGCACAATACCCCATCATTACTTATGACATTGCCTTTGCCGGTCGAAGCAAAATTAATGCAGCATTTGCTAAAAAAGGACTGACGCCCGATGTCGTTTTAGAAGCCATCGATGCTGATGTCATTAAAACCTATGTTGAAACTGGTCTCGGTGTGGGGATTGTGGCAGGAGGGGCGTATGATGCAAATCGTGATCACGCCCTCGCAATGCTCCCAGCAGGTCATTTATTTGGCACCAATACGACGCGTATTGCTTTAAAAAAAGATGCTTACTTACGGGCCTATACGTATATTTTTATTGAGTTATTTGCTCCTAGCTTAACAAAAAAACTGATTGATCAGGCAATTTTAGATCCAGCAGAGTTCGATAAAAAGTCTATATATACAATCTAGTAAAAAAACGCCCTCAGCAATTTATGATTAAATAGTCAAACTAACCCGTTCTTAAGTGTATCTTTCAGAAAGCAAAATCGTGAAAAATTCTCCATTCAACATCACTAACTGGTGTCTTTGGCTAGTTGGCAACCTCCTCTGTGCAAGCCTTGTACTAGCCGATAATTACCCATCCAAACCCATATCATTTGTTGTACCAGTTCCCCCGGGTGGATTAGTGGATGCCTCTGCAAGAATAGTTGGCGACGCCTTAAGTACAATCTTGCCACAACCAATCATTATCGAAAACAAACCTGGGGCAAGTGGTAATATCGCCTACCAACAAGTGGCTAGAAGTAACAAAGACGGCTATGCTGTATTGGTATCCTATTCTGGCTACCATGTTTCTAATCCTATCCTGATGGATAAACTCCCCTGGGATACCAAACAATTAACTCCCATAGGCCTTGTCACGGTTGCTACGAACGTCATCGCTGTGCACCCCTCTTTGCCGGTCAATAATTTAAAAGAATTCATTGCCTATGCCAAAGCAAATCCTACTAAACTCAATTATGCTTCGCAAGGTAACGGCTCCGTGTCACATATCGGGACTGAGGTTTTTAAACAAAAATTTGGAATTGAAGTAGTGCATGTACCATATAAAGGTTCTGGAGCAGCGATTGCTGATGTGCTGGCCGGCCAAGTGCAATTATTTATTACGACGCCACCCTCAGTCATGGGACATGTCCAGACCGGTAAATTAAAAGCCCTTGCAGTTACTAGTAAAAAACGCCATCCCATGATGCCAGACGTACCTACTGTTGCTGAAGCTGGCGTGAGTAATTTTGAACTTGAATCGTGGGTGGCACTGTATGTGGCGTCCGACACTCCGAACGCAGTTATCACTACCCTATCTAGTGCAGTCGAAAAAGCGTTAAGCCTAGCTGAAACGAAAAAACGCGCCGATCTAGCTGGTATCGAATTAAGATATCTCACCCCAACTAGAATGACTGCTATGCTCAATAAAGAAATTGCCGAAACAGCCATCGCTATTAAGGCTGCAAAAATTACTCTTGATTGATCTTCTACCTGGGTGAATCACCCAGGTGATTTATTTACTAGTGCGCGACTTACTTTCCTTAACAGTCTTTGTCCACCGTGCAATATCTGCTTGGATCCGCTCGCCTGTTTGCAAAACAGTTCCACCTACGGTAATAAAATCATTCTGATCTAATTTATCCTGAACATCTTTTGTCTGAATCGCTTGACTAATCGCTTGATTCATTTTCATCACAATATCCGTCGGAGTTTTAATCGGGGCAAATACGCCTACCCATAAATCATCCTTAATTTGCGGATATCCTTGCTCAGAAAAAGTAGGCGCATCTGGCATCGAGACTAAGCGCTTGTCACTTGAAACTGCTACTACCTTGACTTTGCCCTGCTTCATGAATTGCGAAACCCCCGCAACCGCACCACAAAAAATAGGCGTCTCACCACCCACCGCAGCAATTAAGGCCGGTCCAGATCCCTTGTAAGGAATGTGCGTCACATCTGACTTCCAAATTTGTGAAAACAAATTATCACAGGTCAAATTAGGCGGCGTACCATTACCAGCAGTTGCAAAAGACATCTTATCTTTACTGGCTAATTCTTTTAACTCGGCTAAATTTTTTGCCCCTACTTTTTCATTCACGACAACACCCATCGGTTGCGTAGCCGGAATCGATACTGGCATAAAGTCCCGATCGGGCAAATAACCCGCAATGGCGCCCATTGTTAATGGGTTGACTATAAAGGATGGGGATGTAAGTAAAAAAGTGTATCCGTCTGGCAAAGATCCAGCAACATACTGCGTACCAATACTCGCACCAGCACCAGGCTTATTTTCAACAAAAACACTTTGCTTCAGAATACCCGATAAACTTTGGGCCAAAATACGGGCTGCAATATCGGTCGATCCGCCAGGTGCAAATGCCACTACAAAACGTATGGGCTTATTCGGATAATCGCTTTGCGCATAACTAGAGGGGATGCCAATCATGCTGCTGAAAACAATCACTTTACAGATACTTATCTGACGAATACGGACCTGTAAAAGCCCGTTGTACATTGTCCTTAAAAATTGCATCTGATCTCCTTTAGATTGTTTTTATTCTTACTTATACACCTCATCAGATACCTTTTAAACTAAGGGGCTAACTACTCCGACTTAATCCCTGCAGCTTTAATAACTGCTGCGTTACTAATGAGTTCATCCTTAATTAATTGATCAAACTGCTCAGGGCTCATTGGCATTGCTTCAGCACCTAGACTAGCTAAGCGATCTTTGACTTCATTGTCTTGCAGCGCTTTTAAAGTGGATTGATTTAATTTATTCACAATGTCGCGCGGAGTTTTGGCAGACACCAACATGCCGATCCAAAATAAATATTCTGATTTAGCAATACCCGCCTCAGCTAATGTAGGGACGTCCGGTAATTGAGACGATCGCTTGGATGTGCTCACTGCCAAAGGAATTAATTTACCCGCTTTAATCATCGGCAAAGCCGAGACTAAGGGTGCAAAAAAGTAATCTATTCGCCCAGTCATCGTCTCAGTAATTGCTTCAGGAGAACCCTTGTAGGGCACATGAACGGCATCAATACCAGTTGCTAATTTAAATTTTTCTGCGCTCATATGCGTTGCACTGCCTAACCCAGCCGACGCATAATTGAGTTGTCCTGGCTTATCTTTGGCAGCTGCTACGACATCCTTCACCGATTTATAACCTTTATTTGGCGATACAACCATGACGTTCGGAACTACTGCAAGCGGTGTCACAGCAGAAAAATCTTTCACTGGGTCGTAACTTACCTTGTTGATCAGAGGCAAAACAGTGTGCGCTCCCGTGTAAACAAATATAGAGTGCCCATCTGCAGGGGAGTTAAAAATGGTTTGAATAGCAACAGTCCCAGCAGCTCCGGGCTTATTCTCTACGAAGACAGAAACCCCGAACTCACTCTGCAATTTTTCTGCAATAGACCGAGCAATGATATCTGAAGCACTACCTGCAGTTGCCCCTGAAATTAATTTGATTGGTTTACTCGGGAAGGTTTGAGCCGAGCCATTGAACGGAGTTAATCCAAGACCAGTGCTAAATAGCAAGACATAAGTTAAATGTATTACTTTACTTCTAGTCCATAGCCATTGATTCATTGTTTTTCCTGTTCAAAGATTACTAAATACGCGGCAAGCCTAATTGCTCAGCCATCCAATCTGCTGTTCGATGTCGATATCGGTAAGGGCGGTTATTCGCAATATGGTTACCATCTTCCACAATTAATAATTCTGTTGGACCAGAAGCCTCATCTGCCATTCGCTTGGTATCCTGCCAAGGAATCAACCGATCTAACTTACCAGTCACTAAAAATAAAGGACAAGTAATTTGTTGAGCAATACCATTTTTCATGGTCAGCGTTTGACTATATTCCTTCGCCTGCGCCTCTGTCGCCAAATGACTTCTGACCCGAAATGCCTCACGAGTAAGCGGTGGCAATTGCTCCCAAGTATCAGAAAAATCATAAGGTCCGGCAAGGCCAATACAAGCTTTTAAGCGTTTTTCAAAAGCAGCTGCTCGAGGAGCGTAGTATCCACCTAAGCTCACACCCCATAAACCAATCCGGGTATGGTCAATATCATTTCTCTGCATCAACCAGTCCACCATTGCACTCACTGGCACCTCATAGTCCCCACGTATAGGGAAATCATATTCAGCTTCACCTTGGCCTGGGCCATCCACCAATAAAGTGGCCATGCCTCGCGCCAAAAAAGGGAGCTCATAAGCTTCAAGCTCTTCTTTGGCTGAGTCTAGGCCTGGTACCATAATTAATATAGGTGGTTTTTGATGATTGCTTGGTGCTCCGAGGTTATTAGTGCCATTAGGCAATCGTAAGAAACCAGCCAAAGTCTTCCCTAAATAAGGAATTTCAACGCGTACCGCCGGTGGGCGCATATGTGGCAATGCTAATTGTTTACATTCAACCGCCTTCATGTGAGCTGCCCGCATCTCCCCTAAATCATGAACAGATACAAATTTGGCAAAATGATAGTACACCGCAGCGCGTGATAAATGCTCACTAGCACTCAAGAAAAATTGCTGCTCTAGCGCCTCTTTACCGAGATTTTCGTGGACGAGCGCTCTTTTACTCCAGGCACTAGTCCAATCCTCCCAGCGATCAATTCCTTGGGTCACTTCTTGAAAATCAGTCAATAAAATACCATTCGACACAAAGCGTGGCGCCCAATGCGCAATAGCTGACTCAACTCGTGGATCTTTACTCATGAAACGACTGTCTCCTTAGGCATACACTTGCATACAAGACTCGCAAAGTAGCTGTGAGAAATTGATGCTCGTGTTTTTATAGATATAACATCTATCATATCCAAAAAATACAACTAAGCAATCATTTTTTAAAGTACCTAAAAAATATCATGCGAAATATATGCGGGATTAAGCTATATAGTGCTTCTTTGGGGGGGTAGGGATAGGGCTAAAGAGCCAACTCGGCTGAGGAACGAATTAGGCCTTCGTCGTTGCAGTAGAGTAGACCGCTTTCATCATGCATTTACCAAGGGTTGTGAAGTAACGCTTGGTCTTTGGGGTGGTTGTGACAAATTTCTTTCGACCATCTGTGCCGACTTTAAAAGAAATTAGCCCCATGGTTTTCAAACGCGTTAAACGCTGATGCAAGGTTGCAGGAGAGGCAATTTGATTTAATTCGAGAAGTTGTGTTACCAACAGTTGCTCGCCATTCCTAGTTTGAATTTCGATGTAATTAATCAACTCTTTCTCTATAGCATCTAAGGTATGAATCGGAGTTGAAGTTTGTAATGCGCTAATTAAATTGACAAATCTTAAATAAATCTCGTGACTATTTTCTTGATTTTTGCTTAGCTTGATATTTTTTTGCATAATTCTCACAGTAAATTAATTTATAATCTTAAAATGTTATTATCGCAAAAATTTTTTAATAGCGCATCTAATAATTTACTAATCATTTTTGGTGTTGCCCTCGCTTGGTGTGCGGCTTGGTATCTGAATGATTCTTTGTTTCATTTTGCACAATTATCAGCAGTCTCTTCAGCGATTTTTATGCCCGCAGCCCTGAGGATTATTTGCGTACTTCTTTTTGGCTGGGCTGGTGTGCTGGGCTTACTAACTGGGAGTTGGTATATTGCTAGCCAATTTAACGATTCGATCCTCGAAGCACTCCTTTTAGCTTCCTTGTCGTCCTTTCCTGCCATGCTAGTAGTTACTGGCAGTCTGTATTTTTTAAAAATTAATAGGGATCTTTCGAATCTCCAACCTAAACATTTTTTAATCTTAGGAGTAGCTAGTTCTGCCTGTGATGTTGCCGCGCACATTATCTATTTTGTTTCTACCAAACTCGATGTGATTGATAATGCGCTAACCATGTTCACGGGAGATATAGTCGGAACCTACCTGGTTTTTCTGATAATTAATGTTGTATTAAAGATACGCGCCGCATTCTAAGTTCTACTCACCCTTTTATTCTGCCACGTTACTAGGCGAACTTTCTAGAAACGATCCCTGAAAGTTTTACCAATGTGCAACTTACATACATCATTTTTGTAGCTCCTCAAATCCTTTCTCTTGCGAGAAGATAGCCTCATAACCGCAAACTGATCTCAGTTTTTGACAAGACACCGTAAAAGGGTACCCCATCATGCGGACCATTTCTCGCACTAAAGGAGGATTGCCTGGAAGTGGTAAGTATCGCCATCCGTTTTCGGTAAATTTAGCTAAAGACCATGCATTACGCTGAGAAAAAGACATGCTTGGGATATTAAACCCACTCGCCTGAAGCCTTTGCGTCATCCATGTTCGAAAATGGACAGGTTTGGCGTCTGCAATAAAAAAAACTTCCCGCGTCACTTGACTCTCTAAGGCTAATGAAATGCCCAAACATAAATTGCCAATATAACAAGTTGCATATAGGTAATCTCCTTCGCCAAACCAACCAAAACGCTTACTTTTAACTGCTGGCCCTATTTGAGTATCTACCGCATCTCCCAAACCCCATACAAAAGCTGGGCGAAGTACAATCGTCTTCATATTGCAGGTCGTACCGTTTAGTACGATTTGCTCCGCTAATGCCTTTGATCTCGAGTAAGGCAACATCGCAAGATTAGTCACAGGCAACTGTTCTTGGCAGTCATACATGGCTTGAGGCTCTTGCATAACAACCGAAGCCGCGCTCAAATAAATGAACTGAGAGACTCCAGCAATCTGGCATGCAATAATTAATTGCCTAGTTAGCTCAACATTATTGCGTTCAAAAAAAATGTTTGGGCTACCTAATTTTAAATAGGCGGCGCAGTGAATAACAGCTTGGCATGAACTTAATTCCCAACGCAGTCGATCCAGATCATGAAAGTCTCCTAACCAAACTTTTGCCCCTAGTGCCTCGATTGCCAAGGCATCTCCTAACGACCGTATCGCGCAAGTAACGGTATGGCCATCTTGAACGAGGCGACGCAAAACATGGCCGCCAATAAAGCCAGTCGCTCCAGTTAAAAAGATCTTCATACTCAGCTGAATTATTCGCTAGGATTTTTTAAAAAATCTTGTAAATAAAGCAAGTTTCGATCCGCACCTTCTTCTTGAGGAATATGACCAATATTAGGTAAAGCTTGTAATTGGACTTTGGGAATCAAGCGCATGTAATCATCCGCATTTTTAACGGGTATCAGCGCATCTTGCGCTCCCCACAACAATAGAGTTGGAGCCTCTATTTTTGATAAGAATGGCGCTGGATCTTGGAGGACTGTCTGCCTCAAACGCTCAATCATGGCTCGCCGATTTCCTGGTAAAAGCATGAGCTCGTAATAGCGCTCTAGTAAAGTCAGGCTTAAATTATTTTTATTGGCAAAGGCTGGTTCAAGATTTTTCTTTAAGACAAACAACGGCAAGCTCCATTGTAATAACTCGGCGACAACCGGAACTTGTGGTGCCTGGTCATACTCAAAGCCATAACTCGCAAAACCGTCTGGCGATATTAATACGAGTTGATGGACCTTTTGCGGGTGGTTAGCCGCAAAATACCAAGCAATTCGCCCACCAATCGAATTACCAATCACGGTGGCCTTTGGCACCTCCAGGCGCTCCATGAGAGCCAAGATAATTGCATTGGAGCGGTTATCGCTATAGTCCGATCGTGGATCAGGACCCGTTAAACCAAATCCAGGTAAATCAAAACGGATTATCCGGTAATCTTTTTCTAGTTCAATCGCCCAGTCATCCCAAGTGTGCAGACTCGAGCCAAAGCCATGGATGAAGATTAACGCTGGGGCCCCATTTTTACCAGTATCTCGATAATGTATCTCCATACCTTCGATGAAAATAGTTTCACTAGGCGCTTGACCATATTTTTTCTCTAACAGGTCTCGGTCTATATCTGGCGTCCATAACCAGAATCCAGACGCAATAATGCCGCCCACGAGAGCTAAAAACATAAAACGCCAAGATAAAAGAAATTTAGTCAAATCGAATACGAATAGTAAGAGGGCTAACTAATTATGCCTTGAAAAAAATTATAATAGCCTCACGCTATAGGCTATATGATTCTTTGTATCTCCAAATAGATCGCAATATTTTTTCGACTAGGGAAATATTAGCTAGTCAAGTTGAATCCCCGCTTCACGAATTAACGCGGCCCATTCCATTTGCTGGGCTTTAATATATTTTGTTACCTGCTCTGGGTTGCCACTCATTACCGTACTACCATCCTCAGCAAACTTGTGGATTAAATCTGGCTTGAGTAAAGCCTTGGTTGCAGCTTCATTGATTAACCGAACGGCTTCTATTGGCATACCTACAGGGCCAACAAGCACCTTCCAATCAGTTGCCTCAAACCCCTTCAAGCCTGACTCAGCAATAGTTGGAACCTTCCCCAAGACACCAATTCGTTTACTTGAGCTAACCGCTAAAGCCCTTAATTTTCCTGCAGTAAGCATTCCAATGACGGCTTGTGGCGTTGCAAACATCCAATCTGTTTGACCACCAAGTAAATCAGTGATAGCGGGTGCTGCACCCTTGTAGGGAATATGTAAGAACTTAAGTCCCATTCTTTTAGCCAACATCTCACCCGCAAGGTGGCCGACTGTGCCAGTTCCAGCACTTGCCATTTTTAAACGATTGGACTTTGCCAATTCAGCTGCCTTAAGAAGGTCATCTAAACTACGCCACGGCGAATCACCACGAACGACTAAAATCATCGGAACTTCAGCTACTAAAGCAATTGGTACAAAGTCTTTATCCGCATCAAACGGCATTTTATTTAATAGTGCGGGATTAATGGCTAAATTTGAAGTCTGACCCATCGCTATCGAATAACCGTCAGGCTTAGCTTTTGCCACTAAATCAAGCCCAATATTACCTCCCGCACCCGGTTTATTGTCAATCACAAAAGACCATTTATATTCTTGGGTGATTTTATCGATTAATTGTCTAGAAACAGTATCTGTACCACCACCCGGTGTAAATGGAACAATCAATCGAATGGTCCGCTCTGGAAAATTTTGTCCAAATGAGAAAAAGGAAATAACTGCCAAAAGACTAACAATCATTTGGGTACAGAATTGTTTACAAATCATTTTTATCCCCTTGTTTTTCTATCCGAATTGTTTGTTTAGCAAGCAGTTCTTGAATCTCCTCAAAACTATACCCGAGCTCTGCCAAAATAGTATTTGAATGCTCACCCGTTTTCGGAGGATTAAAACGAATCGGCAAACGCTTACCATCCATCGTAATTGGTAATAATGGTGTTGTTACCTCTTGCCCTGCTTTTGGTCCATCACTAATAACTATCTTAGCAAGACCGCCTGTGGCATTTAAATGCGGATCATCAAATAATTGTTCTGGCCGCGTGATCGCTGCATATGGCAGGCCGTGATCGGCAAATAACTGACTAATTCGTTGCGCACTGTAGGACTTCAGGCGAGCTTTGATTAAAGGTATGAGCGTTTCTCTTGACTGCACACGCTGATTATTCGTCGCGTAACTCGTGTTTTGGAATAAATCGGGCCAATTAAATATGTCACAAAATATTTTCCACTGCGTATCTGAGACAACTGCTAAAAAAATCTTCTCTGCTTGTGCAACTTCAAATACATCGTAGATGCCCCATGCAGATATTCGACTAGGCATTGGTTTTGCAGGTTTTCCCGTGACGGCATATTGCATCATATGCTGACCTACTAGTAAAACATTGTTTTCAAATAAGGCGCTTTGAATTTCTTGTCCCTGTCCCGTAAGATCTCTTTGCCGAAGAGCTGCCATGGCACCCATTGCACCAAATATTCCTCCCATCATGTCATTTACCGAAGCACCGGCCCGCAACGGCTTTTCTTCAGTCCCAGTCATGTAAGCTAACCCACCCATCATTTGAACCACTTCATCTAATGCCGTGCGATGGTCGTAAGGGCCTGGCAAAAAGCCCTTATGGCTAACGTAAATTAAACGCGGGAATTGGACTTTTAAAGAATCGTAGTCAAGTTGTAATTTTTTCATCGTACCTGGCTTAAAGTTCTCGCAAAGAATATCCGCTGTGGCAATTAACTCTTGTACGATTTTTCTACCTTCAGGTGTATGGATATTTACAGCCATGCTTTTCTTATTGCGATTAAACATCGAAAAAAATCCTGCCCCAGATCCTAATAAGCCTCTTGTTTTATCACCATCCATTGGCTCAATTTTGATGACCTCCGCTCCTAGGTCACCAAGTACCATGCCACAAGTTGGCCCCATCACCATATGCGTGAACTCAATAACCCGAATACCAGCATAAGGCAATGACTTTACCTGCGTTTGATCTGTTGACATAAGTGTTCTATCTGATAGAATTTAATTCTATTATTAAAACACAGGTTGACCCTGTCAGTAAATGCCAAAACCTTCATTAAAAGCACATTCAGTCATCGTGCCCTTTTCTTACTCTGGGGTAGCCGCAGTCGATAAAGCCTTAGGAATTCTGCGCTTGTTTAGCCCACAACAGCCAGCCTTATCACTAGCCAAGATTGCCGAGCTTACAGGGCTATATAAAAGTACCATCTTGCGCCTTCTCGAATCCTTAGAATATGCACAATTACTCTTTAAAAAACCGGATGGGCAGTATATTCTCGGTCCCAGTATCGTCCGTCTTTACCAAAGCTATCAAGCCAGCAACACCTTTGAATTCATTGCTCTTGCAGCCTTACGCGAACTTACCGAAATTACCCAAGAAAGCTCGGCTATCCATATTCGGCAGGGCGAGCATCGACTTTGTCTTTTACGTGTAAATTCATCACAAGCCCTTCAGGACCAAATCAAAGTGGGGGATTTACTTCCTATGCATCAGGGCGCTGGAGGCAAAGTCATCCAAGCGTTTGAAGGGAGAAAAGGTAAACTGTTTGACCAAATCAGAAAAGCCGGTGTGCTTGCATTACCAAGTGATCGTATTCAAGAAATTTCAGGGATTTCGGCTCCTGTATTTAACGATTCAGGACTTCTAGGAGCATTGACCCTGACAATGCCAACCTATCGATATCATTTAAAGCATACCCAAATCGTTAAAGAGACAGCAGAAAAGGTGTCTAAATTACTCAGCAGCCAACCAACGTAAAAAAGGTTTCAAGCAACTAACTAAAAGGACTCACCTAAAGTGGAACAAAGTCCTACGCAGCGCACTATGTCAGCGCATACTTGCGTCAAGACTACTGGTGCCGAAGCCCGGACTCGAACCGGGACACCTTGCGGCGGGAGATTTTGAGTCTCCTGTGTCTACCAATTTCACCACTTCGGCCAGTACATGATTATGCCATGGAATGCTACCCAACCAAACCTCTATGCCTTGGCTATAAATTTGTAGCCAAGGCTAACTGGCTTACGGTATCAAAATTGTCGAACCAGTGGTTTTTCTATCCTCCATATCCCGATGCGCCTGGATGGCTTGAGCCAACGGGTAGCGTTGATTAATTTCAATCTTTACCTGCCCTGAAATCACCCGTTGAAATAAATCAGCCGCCATCGGCTCTAATAATGCTCGGTTCAACACATACGTAGTTAGGGTAGGTCTAGTAACCTTTAAAGACCCCTTACCGGCAAGAATAGATACATCTAATGGAGGTACAGGGCCAGATGCATTGCCAAATGTCACCATCAATCCTCTAGGCGATAAACAGTCCAACGATTTCATAAACGTGTCTTTGCCTATCGAGTCATAAACGACGGGGACACCCTTACCGCCAGTAATTTCGCGAACCCTTGCAACAAAATCTTCTTCTCGGTACAAAATGGTATGGTCGCAACCATGCGCTTTGGCCAGTTGCGCCTTTTCGGGGCTACCAACAGTACCAATCACCGTCGCACCAAGTGCCTTAAGCCATTGACAAGCGATTGTTCCAACACCTCCCGCAGCTGCATGTAATAAAACCGTGTCTCCCTTTTGAACTGCATAGGTGTCATTAATTAAATACTGCACTGTCAAGCCCTGTAACATCATTGCAGCACCCTGCTCAAAACTCAAGGCATCAGGCAGTTTTAAAACAATATCCGCTGGCATAATCCGAGCTTGCGCATAAGACCCTGACGGCCTACCGGCATAAGCGACACGATCGCCAACTTTGAGATGAGTCACCCCAGCACCAACTTTTTCAACAACGCCGGCACCCTCCTGACCCACTCCAATCGGCAAAGTTTGAGGATATAAACCCACTCGAAAGTAAATATCTAAATAATTGACCCCAATTGCATGATGTTTAACTAATATTTCTCCAGGGCCCGGATCACCCAACTCGACATCAACCAACTCCATGACCTCAGGGCCGCCTACCTTGCTCATACGAATCGCTTTTACAATCATTCCTGCCATAAAAATCTCCTTTTGTGGGGGTGCTCTTTGAAATTGCCTAAAATTGACATATTACACTTATAGTAATCTGTTATTTGAAAGGAAGTATATTATGGCCGGTCATTCTAAATGGGCCAATATCCAGCACCGCAAGGGACGCCAAGATGAAAAAAGAGGCAAAGTTTGGACTAAATTAATCCGAGAAATTACGGTTGCCGCCAAAATGGGGGGGGCTGACTTGCATAACAACCCACGCCTTCGCCTAGCAATTGATAAGGCCAAAGATGCGAATATGCCCAACGACAACGTGCAACGCGCTATTTTGAAAGGTACGGGTGCTCTTGAAGGTGTCAGTTATGAGGAAATACGTTATGAAGCCTATGGGCCCCATGGCGTAGCACTCATCATTGACTCTCTCACTGATAATAAAACCCGCACCGTGGCTGAAGTAAGGCACGCACTTTCTAAAAATGGTGGCAACCTTGGCACCGATGGTTGTGTTTCATACCTTTTCAAACATTGTGGCGTCCTCATGTTCTCTCCTACCGTCCCTGAAAATGAACTTCTAGAGGCTGCACTTGAGGCAGGTGCAGAAGATGTCCTCATGCATGACGATTTATCCAAAGAAGTTTTGACTAGCGCAGTTGATTTTTCTCCTATTCGAGATAAACTCACCAAACTAGGATATTTACCGGAATTTGCTGAAGTGACTATGCGCGCTGAAAATGAGATTGAACTTCGGGGTGAACAGAGCACAAGCATGCAAAAATTACTAGACGCTTTAGAAAATCTAGACGATATACAAAGCGTATATTCCAATGCAAGCCTAAATGAATGAGGGAATTTTGAAAATATTAGTAATCGGGTCGGGTGGCAGAGAACATGCCCTTGCATGGAAAATATCCAAATCCAATAAAGTAAAAACTGTCTTTCTTGCTCCTGGTAATGGCGGTACTGCCAACTCGGAGAAGAATTTCCACAGTATTGTTAATACCCCTATTCATGATATCCATGAGTTAGCTGATTTCGCGCAAAAAGAACAAATCGATCTAACCGTTGTGGGACCAGAAAAACATCTATCGGAAGGCGTCGTAGATGTTTTTCGTGCGCGAGGACTAAAGATTTTTGGTCCAACCCAAAAAGCGGCGCAACTGGAGTCTTCAAAAGACTTCGCTAAAGCCTTTATGCAAAGAAATGGTATCCCTACAGCTACTTATGCTACTTTTACCGATGTTCAATTAGCACATGCCTATATCGACCAGCAAGGAGCCCCCATCGTTATTAAAGCCGATGGCCTAGCAGCTGGCAAAGGGGTTGTCGTAGCGATGACCCTCACAGAAGCGCATGCGGCAGTCGACATGATGCTTGCCGACAACCAAATGGGGCAAGCCGGTGCACGAGTCGTAATCGAAGAATTTCTAACCGGTGAGGAAGCTAGTTTTATTGTCATGGTCGACGGGCAGAATATTCTCCCACTAGCCACTAGCCAAGACCATAAACGCTTACTAGATCATGACCTTGGACCGAATACTGGAGGTATGGGTGCCTACTCTCCCGCACCGATAGTTACCCCTGAAATGCATGCAAAGGTACTGCGCGAAATCATCAAACCAACCATTGCTGGCATGGCTAAAGATGGCATTACTTACACCGGATTTTTATATGCCGGACTGATGATACATCCAAACGGAACAGTCAAAACTCTAGAATTTAATTGTCGAATGGGCGACCCAGAAACACAACCGATTATGGCTCGTCTTAAAAGTGACTTTGTTGACCTTTTACAACATGCTATTGACGGCACCCTCGATCAAATTGAAGCAGAGTGGGATCCGCGGGCAGCCCTGGGCGTTGTTCTAGCTGCCGCTGATTACCCTAGCACCCCACGAACCGGAGATGTAATCACTGGAATACCTCTAGAGGACGACCATCAAGTTGTTTTTCACGCCGCCAGTGCCTATAAAGATGGTAACCTAGTAACAAGCGGTGGCAGAGTATTATGTGTGGTTGGACTAGATAGGAATATTAAGGGAGCGCAAACTCGAGCATATGATGCGGTGCAGTTAATCCATTTTGATGGCATGCAGTATCGACAAGATATTGGCCATCATGCTTTAAAAAAATAATTTATGGCAATACAAATTAGCATATTAAAAGGATTCTTCTGGGATCTGCAAGACCACATTACTCAAACAGTAGCGCAGTTTGATGGTAAGTCCTTCTTAAATGATGAATGGGCTAAGCCAAAAGATAGCCCCCTACAAGGCTACGGTCGCTCGATGATTTTAGAAAATGGTCATTTCTTAGAGCGTGGTGGGGTGGCCTTTTCTCATGTAAGTGGTAACAAATTACCGCCATCAGCAACAGCACAACGCCCTGAAATCGCAGGGGGTAGTTTTGAAGCGATGGGCGTTTCCCTCGTCTTTCATCCACGCAACCCCAAAGTTCCAACAGTCCATATGAACGTACGCTGTATCGTGGCAATGAAGGATGGTGTTGAACCTGTCTGGTGGTTTGGTGGGGGTATGGATCTCACACCCTTCTACGGTGATCAAGCTGATTGTATCCATTTTCATCAAACATGCAAACAAACGCTAGATGCTTTTAATCCAGACTTTTATCCAATTTTTAAGAAAAATTGCGATGAATATTTTTATTTACCCCATCGTCAAGAACCTAGAGGTATCGGTGGTATCTTTTTTGATGACTTTAATGAACTCGGTTTTGACAAAAGCTTTGCAATGACGCAAGCGGTTGGAAAATCCCTATTGGATGCCTACATGCCAATCGCCCAAAAACACTATCAGGACCCCTACACGCCTGAAGAAAAAGAATTTCAAGAATACCGTCGTGGTCGCTACGCAGAATTTAATCTGGTCTATGATCGTGGTACACACTTTGGCTTACAATCCGGTGGGCGTGCTGAATCAATCCTCATGTCTATGCCTCCCTTAGCTCGCTGGCAATACCAACGCACCCCAGAACCTGCAAGTCCCGAACACCTTCTTACATCCTTTTTCTTGCAACCAAGAGATTGGCTCGCATGATCGGAATATTGGGAGGTACCTTTGATCCACCCCATTGGGGACACGTTCAGTTAGCTAAAAATTTTATTGAAATCCTGGAGCTTGAGGAACTTATTTGGCTACCCGCAGGCCAGCCTTGGCAAAAAAGTACGCACATAACGCCTGCATCCATCCGTTATGATTTAACTAAAGCAGCGGCCCAAGACTTACAGAATGAAATTGACCATATGAAATCACCTGTCAAAATTCAAGTAAGTCGCATCGAGTTGGATCGACAAGGGCCTAGCTATACCATCGATACGGCTCGTGAGCTACGGAGCATGTATGGTCCGAATAAATCTCTCGTCTGGCTCATGGGCGCTGATACCTATCAAAATCTGCCATCTTGGAATGATTGGCAAAACTTACCAGAATATCTCCATTTGGCAGTAGCAAGCAGAAGGGTCTCCCCGCGCGCAGAGCAAGCCACTATTCCGGCTCATTATCCCCAAACAATCCAAGAAATTATCCGTATTTTTGATAGCCGAATTACCCAAGCCGCTCATGATTTAAAAATGTCCCCCTCTGGAAAAATCTTTTTCGATGAGTTGTTTCATGTGGATCTGTCCTCCACAGAACTGCGAGAAATGCTGCATGACGCTCTCTTAACTTCGAAATTAAAGCAGGCAATATCTCCAAAAGTGCTTGAATTAATATATTCTTTGGGTATCTATCAAGCAAATCCCCCCAACGAAAGCACAAATTAAAGTATGGACTTAAGAAAATTACAACGCACGATTGTTGATGCACTCGAAGATGTAAAAGCGCATGATATCCGCGTCTTCGACACGACAAAACTCAGCGATTTATTTGACCGAGTCATTATCACTACGGGTACTAGTAATCGCCAAACGCGCGCTCTGGCTTTTTCAGTTAGTACTAGCGTTAAAGAAAAAGGTGGTGAAATCATCTCGATCGAGGGTCTTGATACCGGTGAGTGGGTTCTGGTTGATTGTGGCGATATCGTGGTACACATCCTGCAACCAGCGATTCGAGCCTATTACCAATTAGAAGGTATGTGGGGCAGTAAACCTGTACGCGTTAAACTCAACACCCAATCCGGTCCGACTAGTGGTCCAATGACATTTAGTGACGACCAAGAAGACTAATGAAGCTGTTGGTAATTGCCGTCGGGCATAAAATGCCGCAATGGGTTCAAATCGCTTGTGAAGACTATCTCAAAAGAATGCCCAGAGAATACACCCTAGAAGTCAAAGAACTTAAACCAGATATCACCCCTTCTAAAGAAGCATTAAAAATACGCCAAGTGATTGCAAAGGGTGATCATGTGATTGCCATGGATGAGCATGGCATGGATATAACTACCCTACACATGTCAAAAACAATGGCTAATTGGCGCTTACTAGGGAAAAACATCGCTCTCATCATCGGTGGTGCAAATGGCCTTGACCAATCAATCTTGCAGATGGCAAACGAAATCTGGCGACTATCAAGCCTCACCCTGCCGCATGCCATGGCTAGATTATTATTGATCGAACAACTTTACCGTTCCTATACAATTCTCGAAAATCACCCGTATCACCGTGAGTAAAATGAAGAGTCTTTATCTGGCTTCTGAAAGTCCTCGCCGACAAAATATCCTACAACAACTTGGGGTGGATTTTGAACTCCTGCCCCCCCAACCTAGCGAAGATCCCGAGTTACTCGAAATTGCGCATCCAAATGAACCAGCCCAGCAATATGTTCAACGAGTTACTTTCAATAAATTACAAGCCGCTAAAAATCGGTTAATGAACCAAAAAAAAGCCTGGGCCCCGATTTTATGCGCCGATACGTGTGTCTGTATCAAGACGCAAACATCAGACATCCTTCTTGGAAAACCCCAAAACCTGCATGAAGCCAAAACGATGTTAAACCAATTAAATGGCCAAGCCCATTGGGTCCATACCGCTGTTGCCATAGCGACTTCTTTACAGGATCCTGGCATCCTTCGACTGTCTTCTTCTGAGGTATTTTTCGGGGAAAATTCTGATCGGCATATTGAGCGTTATTTAGCAACCAATGAACCAATTGGTAAAGCAGGAGCCTACGGCATCCAAGGTCTTGGAAGTACCCTCATCGAACGCATCCATGGTAGCTATAGCGGCATTATGGGCCTTCCAATCTATGAGACGATACAACTTTTAGACCTTGCAAAAATTCGTTATATGCTATCCCCATGAACGAAGAAATCTTAATTAACTTTACCCCACAAGAAACGCGTGTAGCTCTCATTAGCCAAGGAGAGGTGCAAGAATTACTCATTGAACGCGCCCAAAATCGGGGCTATGTTGGTAACGTGTATCTAGGCAAGGTGAACCGGGTCTTGCCAGGTATGCAATCCGCCTTTGTGGATATTGGTCTGGATAAATCTGCTTTTATCCATGTTGCAGATATTCATCCTAGTCAAGATACGCCCATCGAAAAACTGATTTTTGATGGGCAAACACTCCTTGTGCAAGTCCTCAAAGACCCCCTAGGCTCTAAAGGGGCAAGGCTAACAACCCATATCAGTATCCCCGGACGAAATCTGGTCTATTTACCCGTGGATAAAAAAGATGGTCAAATTGGGATCTCCCAAAAAATCACGGAAGAAAAAGACCGTGAGGAATTAAAAAACCGCGTTCGAATGCTTCTACCTCCCTCATTTCAAGGCAGCTTAATCGTTCGAACTAGCGCCGCAGAAGTAACCGGTAGCGAACTAGAAGAAGATCTACATTTTTTACAATTGAGCTGGCAAAAAATTCAGCAGCAAAGTCAAAAACTCCCAACACCAGCTCTCCTCCATCAAGATCTGAATCTCATGGAGCGAGTCATGCGGGACATCGCCGAGCAGTCAACTACCCAAATCCGAATTGATTCAGCTGAAAACTATAAAAAATTAAGAGAATTTTCCCAAATTTTTATGCCAAAGCTACTAGATAAAGTGATTCTTTATCGGGGTGAGCGCCCACTATTTGATTTATATAATGTCGAAAGTGAAATCAATCTTGCCTTAAACCGGCGAGTTAGTCTCAAATCGGGTGGCTATCTCATCATCGACCAAACCGAGTCCATGACGACGATTGATGTCAATACCGGCAGCTATATTGGGGCTAAAACATTTGTTGATACGATCTACAAAACGAATCTCGAGGCAGCGAAAGCAATTGCTCGCCAACTGCGTTTGCGTAACTTGGGAGGGATTATTATTGTCGACTTTATTGATATGCCGACCCTTGAACATCAGTCCGCTGTTTTAGCTGAACTCGAACGAAGTCTAGCAATTGACCGCACCAAAACAGCAGTTAACCCCTTTTCGTCACTAGGCCTCGTCGAAATGACACGCAAAAGAACTCGCGAGTCTTTAGCACACCAACTTTGCCAAGTCTGTACTACCTGTGACGGCAAAGGGGAAATTAAAACTACTCAAACCATCTGTTATGAAATTCTACGAGAAATCGTCCGAGAACATCGCCAATTCAACCCGAAAGAATTCCGCATTGTGGCCGCACCTGATGTGATTGACTTATTTCTGGAAGAACAAAGCACCTTCTTAGCAGAGTTAAGTGAATTCATTGGCAAACCAATCCTCCTGCGCGCTGAAGCTCTCTTCTCTCAAGAGCACTACGACATCGTCTTACTCTAATTTGCTCTAAGTCCGCGTAGAAAATTGTAAGCGATGCAAACTAGCATACAACCCATTTTGAAGAATCAAGTCGCGATGCGTTCCTACTTCAATTACGTGACCATGCTCTAACACAACAATTCGGTCAGCATTCTCAATGGTCGATAAGCGATGCGCAATCACTAAAGTCGTTCTACCTTGCATTAAGGACTCCAAGGCCCCTTGAACTTGGCGCTCTGATTCAGAGTCAAGCGAAGATGTCGCTTCATCCAGAATAAGGATAGGTGCATTTTTATACACCGCCCTGGCTATTGCTAAACGCTGTCTTTGTCCTCCTGATAAGCGATTGCCATTATGGCCAATCACCGTATCCATCCCCTGCGGTAACTCTCGGATCATTTCAGACAGATTGGCAGCCTGGATAGCCTCAGAAACTCGAATACGATCAATATCTTTTGGATACACCGTGCCATATGCAATATTGGCCGCAATCGTATCATTAAATAAAATAACATCCTGACTCACAAAACCCATTTGTCGACGTAAATCAGCTAAGCGATAGGTGTTAATCGGCTCATCATCCAAATAAATTACCCCCTGAGTGGGGCTGTAAAATCTTGGTACCAGATTCACTAAAGTGGTCTTGCCACTCCCGGAGGGCCCAACAAATGCAACAACTTCTCCTGGCGAAATCGTAATATCAATATCTCTGAGTACTTCCCTATTTTCCTGTATAGCTTCCTCTAACTGCGCTTGCTGATAAGAAAATCCAACGCCCCTAAACTCAATCTTCCCCTTCGCTAAGGCGATCGGTAAAAGACTCTGATCCTGAATCGATTCCTCTGGATGTTGATCCATCAACCCAAATATTAATTCAGCAGCAATTAAACCGCGCTGCAATGGTTGATTAACATCAGCCAAATGTTTTAATGGGGAAATAATTAGCATCATGGCAGTGACAAATGCCACAAACTCCCCGACAGTGGTGCCACCGCTACTTGATTGCATGAGTGCAATTAATAAAACTCCGGAAAGGGCAATCGATGCAACTATCTGAGTTAAGGGTTGATTGAGTCCACCCGCTACAGAAGCTTTAATAGAAAAACTTTTCAGTTTTTTTGCCATTTCATAAAAACGGTACATTTCATAATCTTGCCCACTATTTAACTTGACCACCTTATGTCCAGCGCTCGCCTCCTCTACAACATAAGCCAACTGACTCGTAAAATCTTGTTGCTGACGATTTAGTTTTCTTAAGCGTTTATTAATGAGTGCTACAAAGCCAGCAATAATCGGAAAGATAATGATGACAAACATCGTCAGCTTCCAGTTCAAATACAGTAAATATCCAAGTAAACCAATCACCGTGAGGGAGTCCCGAACTAAATTGATTGCCACAGTTCCTAATATACTTAAAACATTATTTACTTCAAAAACAACTGCATTAATTAAATGCGCCGCGGTACTTTTCTGGAAAAATTCAGTGGGTGCCAAAAGAAGCTTATTAAACATCTGTTCACGTAACACTAATAAAACTTCATTAATGACTCGATTTAATAAATAATTAGACAGAAACTGCGCAGCACCTCTGATCACCGCTAAACCGACTAAGAAAAATGGCACCTGCCATAGTTTTTCATTTAATTCGCCAGTAAAGCCCCGATCAAGCAAGGGTTTCATCAATGCTGGAATTGATGTTTCCGTAGCGGCAACGACCACCATCGCCAATAAAGCCATTGAAATCATTGGCTTATGCGGCTTTAAATAGGCTATTACTCGAAAAAATAATTGTTCATTTTTAAGCTTCATATAATGAATTATGCCAACCTTCTTGTGCCATCATCCGGAATCATATTGCAAACCCTTTATTTTGACTTTTTAAGAACTTAACTTCTCTTTCCTAATCTGATGCAGCAACACTCCTTCAAACGAATTCTAATCATTGCCACTCGGCAAATCGGTGATACTCTTATCACTACTCCACTGATCCAACGAGCTAAAGAAATCTGGCCCGAAGCCCAAATTGACTTCTTAGGATTTGAGCATGCTAAAGATATTTTGCATGGCAATCCATATCTTCATCAAATTATAGGTACTAGCCAAAAACCAAAGCTTCAAGAATATCTCAAAATTCTTCAAAAAATATTCTTTCAATATGACTTGGCCATCATTACACAACCCAGTGATCGCTCCTATATTTACGGACTCTTTGCTGCGCCCAAACGCGTCGGTGTAGCCCATCCGGGAAAAGAGGATCATGGTTGGAAAAAATGGATTACCCAGTACCAAGTCCCAATTGACTATTTTCAACAACACGTCATTACCGAAAAATTAAGACTCTTAACACCTTTTCAAAAAAACACAAATAAACCCACTGATTTTCTAAAGAATAATCCGCCAGAAGTTTTTGTAACGCCGCCCATATCGGTCCATCTACCGATTGAAATTGCCGATATTTCTAAAGACGCCATAGTAGTTCACCCAACTCCGCTCAATGCCTATAAGCGCTGGCCTACCGCGAACTGGACCGGCTTAATAGAACACCTAAGTCGTTTAGAAATTCCTGTGATTATCAGCGGCGCTCATACCTTGTCAGATCAAACGTTGAATACCGAAATCATAACGTCTCTATCCGAGTCAGCAGCTCAAACAGTTACAAATATGACCGGTAAACTAACATTGAGTGAGTTAGGAACCCTTCTCAAACATGCCAAAGCCTATATTGGTGTAGATACTGCAATCACACATCTTGCCGCAGCCTGTAATACCCCAACTATCGCTTTATTTGGTCCGACCCCACCAAGCAATTTTGGACCATGGCCAAATGGGTTTCGGGGCGAGCAGCCCTATTTAATTCGCGCAAGTAGCCAAACCCAACAACATATAACTATCTTACAAGGGACCCAAGACTGTGTCCCGTGCCGAAAAGCCGGCTGCGAAGACCATGCGAATAGTCCAAGTGCGTGCTTAAATGAATTAAGTCTCGAACGCGTACTTACAGCGCTTGATACTACCCTGCAAAATTTACCTAAACGCGATATTTGATCTCCGGCGGGGTCTGAATGCCAAGCGTGTGTAACAAACTAGATAAGCCCTGAATATTTTTATCATCAGGATATACCGACCAATTTTCCGGGAATTCTAAAACACAAACCGCTCCAGGAAAACTCAAATCGGCCGTGATTGGTAAACCCTCTAAAGTCTTAACCGATAAATGAGCTGGCGTTGGTAAAAATTGCTCTTTGAAGTATTTTTCAATCCCTAATTTAAAACGATCAATATTCATCGACGAACTCATCGCAAAGTGAACACACTTAGCATATCGTAATCTGGCTGTTGCCATATTCATTCCAGCGACTACAACATGGCGAGTACTCCCAGAAAAATTCTCATTAGCGGGTAAGACCTTGGTGGAAATTTTTGCGATCAATAATTCATCTTCTTTAAAACAGCTTTTATACGTTTCATAGACGTCCTCATAGACGGTTAACTCGAACTGTGCCGTGCTGTCATCAATTAAGATCGAATGTATTACCCCACCTTTACTGGTTTTGTTAGTTCTTTGAGTGACTACAATTCCAGCCACAAGTTTCTCACCACTAGAGACTGATAATTGACTTAAAGGTGTTCGAACAATATTTCTAACTTCTTTTTCGTAAGCATCAAATAAATGCCCTGATAAACAAAACCCCAAAGCACTTTTTTCTTCTTGTAAGCGTTTTTTATCTGACCAATTAGCTACCCTTAGATATTCTGGATCACCACCACCTTCATCTCCAGGCATGGCAAATAAACTGGTCTGATGGACTGAGGCGAGGGCTTGCTCAGCGGCTTGCATGGCGTTTGGTAAAGTGGCGAGTAAAGTCGATCGACCATCCATTTTTTCCGGAATAAGGCGATCAAATGCCCCTGCCTTAATCAATGCTTCCATGGCCCTACGGTTTACAATCCGACGATCCACGCGTAAACAAAAATCAAATAAACTCACAAAAGATTTCTCTTGACGAACTCGAATGAGTTCATTGATAGCATTTTCGCCAGTGCCGCGGATCGCTCCTAAACCATAAGCAATTTTCATGGCAAAAGATTGGCTATCTTCTGAATCAATTCTCAGGGGCACAAAGCGATATTGCCCCGTA
>CALPOM020000002.1 GCA_943325205.2 Thermoflexus hugenholtzii JAD2
ACATCCGAGCGATTTTGGCTGCCCCGATGGTAAAAATTAATACTATTAGAAGGCTTGGTGCAAGTCTTAAATAGCGATTTGTAATCCTAGCGCCAAAGCTATTCAACCTCTCATGGGCCTGAAAGCTTTTGCTTGATAGATACCCAGCAATTACTAAAAAGATAGGGACTGCATTTGCACCATAAAGATCAAACCAACTAGCAATCTGGGTTAGTGGATATGTGATCATCTCAGATAGGATCCCATATCGACTGAGATGATGAAGGATGATTACTTGAGCAGCAAAAACTTTAAAAAAATCAATGGTCAATAACTGACGCTGTAAAGGAGTATGAGTTTTTGACACTTTTTTAATATTTTTTAGGCAATGAAAATCTTTAGATCCGAGGGGGTGTTAGCGAGGATAAAAAATAGATTTTCATGACTTAGTTCTCCAATATGTAGATTCCTATTATTTAAATTTCCTTTAGATACCCATTTCTTTAAAAACCTCTTTAGCAATTTTGAAGCTATCCAGCGAGGCAGGCACTCCACAATAAACGGCGGCTTGTAAAAAGACTTCCTTGATTTCATCTTTAGTAAGGCCATTATTAATTGCGCCTCGGACATGTAATTTGACCTCATTGGGTCGATTCAGGGCAGTCAGCATTGCCAAATTCAAAAAACTCCGGGTTTTACGATCCAGTCCGGGACGGCCCCAGATTTCTCCCCAGCAATTTGCGGTAACAAACTCTTGCAAATCCTGCGTAAAGTCATCTGCATTGTTGATAGAAGCATCGACGTATTCTGATCCTAAAACTTCACGACGGATTTTAAGACCTTTATCAAAGTTTGCGCTACTCATATTGAATCTCCTTAGGTTATCTATTAATAATCATTTATTCTAACTCTCTTCTAAAAATTGTCTGGTAAGTTGTGATAAATTCGAGAGAAGAAAACATCATTAGGAGGCGTAAGTGAAACAACTCGCGATTGTGACTACTATGAGTCATTCTGGTTCGCGCCAGAATTCGTATTGCAAAGATACTACTAAATATGTGACGATTATTTGTTTCATCTATCTCGCTGGCTTGCTTTTTTTTACTAGTAGCCGGACTCTGCATGCTCAAGCTTATCCGGATCGACCCGTGAAGATTGTTGTCCCTTATGGACCAGGGGGCGGTTCTGATATTGTCATTCGCGCCATTCAAGCAAATGTTTCAGCAAGCTTAGGACAGCCGATCGTCATCGAAAATAAGCCTGGTGCTAGCAGTACCTTAGGGACTGATTTGGTTGCCAAGAGTACTCCTGATGGCTATACGATGTTGGTTGTAGATATGGCTATTTTGGTCAACCCCAGTTTGTTTACTAAATTACCATACGACACACTAAAGGATTTACAACCTGTTATTTTTCTAGCTTCAACTCCTTCGATTATGTTGATTTCATCTAAGTTGGGTATTAAAAATCTCAAGGAATTGATTGCCAGCGCAAGAGCGCAGCCTGGGAAGTTGAGTTATGGCTCAGCTGGTTTTGGAACAGGTGGGCATATGGCAAGTGAAATGCTCAAGATTGTCACTGGCGTGGATTTAATTCATATACCTTATAAGGGGGCAGGCCCAGCCATGGCTGATGCTTTAGGCGGGCACGTGACGACGATGTTCACAACTACAGGAGCTGCCAAGGGCGTGATCGAATCTGGCCAGATGATTGGCTTGGGGATAACTAGCGATAAGCGGGTTGAATCTTTAGGGCAAGTACCAACCTTTTTAGAGTTGGGATATCCAGACATTAATGCCAGCATTACTTGGGGAATATTTTTACCAACGGGTACCGCAAAAGAAGTTACCCAAAAGATTAATTCTGCATTTAATATGGCACTGCAAGCGCCGGACTCTAGGCAACGATTGATCGACTTGGGTTTTATGCCTGGCGGTGGAACCTCGCAGGCCTGGTCTCATGAAGTAAGTAAGTCTATTCAAAGATGGTCTGCCATTGTGAAGCAGGCCAATATTCGGGTAGAGTAATTCAAAGCGGCTTAGAAAGATTGGTGGTACGCCAAAACGCGATCTACTTCATTTTTAGAACCTAGGATTACTGAAACGCGTTCGTGTAATTGTTTTGGTTGTATCTGCAGAATATGTTCTTGACCATTAATCGAAGCCCCACCGGCTTGTTCGATTAAAAAGCTCATTGGGTTAGCCTCGTACATCAGACGCAGTTTTCCTGGCTTATTGGGTTCTCGTTGATCCCAGGGGTACATAAAAATCCCCCCACGCGTGAGTATCCGGTGTACATCGGCCACCATAGACGCCACCCAGCGCATATTAAAGTCTTTTTGCAAAGGACCGGTTGTACCTGCTAAACATTCTGAGACATATTGTTGAATAGGTTTTGCCCAGTGCCGCATATTCGACATATTAATTGCAAATTCTTTTGTATCGACTGGAATTTTAACTGCGCTGCGTGTTAGAAAAAAAGTTGCTTGGTGGCGATCAAGAGTAAACATCTGGACGCCATTGCCAGTTGTTAGGACGAGGATTGTTTGTGGTCCGTATAGAGCATATCCGGCAGCAACTTGTTGATAACCAGCCTGTAAAAAATCACTTTCGGTAATCGGTAAATCTTGTTGTGGTTTTTTCAGAATAGAGAAGATTGTACCAATAGAGACATTCACATCAATATTCGAGGAGCCATCTAAGGGGTCAAAAAGTAAGAGATAATCACCTTGTTGAAGGTGCTCTGGAATTACATGAATCGTATCTAACTCTTCGGAGGCCATGGCCGCTAAAAGGCCACTTGATTCATTTGCTTGAATCAACATATCATTGGCTAGGATATCCAACTTTTGTTGCGTTTCACCTTGGATATTGCCACTACCTGCAGAGCCCAATATATTATCAAGAGCCCCTTGATTAACCGCTTTACTAATCATTTGGCAAGATTGGCTAATGTTTTCGATTAGTGCGATTAGGGGCTTTGCAATTGGATTTGCTATTAAATTATCCGATCTTAAAAAATTTCCTAGAGATATTTTTACTGACTCGGCTTTGGCGGTAGACATAGGTTCTCTTTCTTTAATCTGTAGATAACGCTTTATGGATGATTTCTGCCACATCACTTGATAAGTTTTGTTGAGCAAGTTCTGCTAGAGTACTATGCATCATTTCTTGAAAGGGTGAGGCAAATTTTTTCCATCGATCAAGCCCCCGGGCAAGTCTTGCGGCGACTTGTGGATTGATGGCATTCAATTCTTTGACACACGCAATCCAAAAACCATAACCCCGACCTTGTTCGTCATGAAAACCTGCAGGATTATTAAGGCAAAAAGCATGTATCAGACTTCGCGTCCGGTTTGGGTTATTAATCTTAAAGGCGGGATGTTGTTTCAGTTGCAGAATATGATCCACTAAAGCGAAGTTTTCACGTGGTGGGACAGTTGCTTGAATTGCAAACCATTTATCCAGAGCGAGATCGTTATTTTTGTATTGCTCGTAAAAAATTTCTAGGCAAGGGGCTGCATGCAAACTAGCGTGATGCACTAGTGCAGTCAGAGCAGCCAAGCGATCGGTCATATTGTGACAGGTTTTGAACTGTTGCTCCGCAAGAGCACTACCAAACTCTAGATCATCAGCAATAAGCATCTGTAGTGCAAAGTTTTTAAGTGCTCTTTTTCCGGCTTGTTGCGCATTTGCTTGATAGGGCTCGTCAGTTTGGTATTTTTCGTAAGTTTCTTGCCAGGACTTTTTGAGGGACTTCGCTAGAGTACTTTGAAATTGTTTTTTTGAAGAATGAATGATGAGCGGGTTAACCCTGTCACATTGCTCGTGCAGATAGGTTTCTGCTGGTAGGGTGAAAATGATTTCACGATAGGCCGGGTCAAGGCGATCGTCTAGTAGTAACTGTTCCCAAACAGATATGAGTTCCTGGCTTGGCGATGAATTATTTAAGATGGCCTGTAGGGCTAATTGTTGCCCGGCTTCCCATTGATTAAAAGGGTTGTCATCATATTGGAAAAGATAGATCAGTTCACGCGTGGATTGCGTAAATTGCAGGATAACGGGGGCCGAGAAATCTCGGTTGATGGATAAGATGGGTTTTCTTGGAATTTTTTCTAGGCAAATTGTTTGGTTTACTTCTTTCAGTTCAATTAAAAATTCTTGGGTTTGTTGGTGTTCTATCAACAACTTTGTTTTAAGTGGAATATGAAAAGGCTTTTTAATTGCTTGATTTGGTGTTGGGGGGCAGTATTGCGATAAGTTGATGGTGTAGGTTTGATCTTCGGAGTTGTAATTTTCTGTAATAGCAACCTGGGGTGTCCCAGCCTGACTATACCAATTCTTAAACTGTTCTAGATCGATAGCATTCGCATCCGACATGGCAGACACAAAGTCATCACAAGTGACAGCTTGGCCATCATGCCTTTGAAAGTACAGATCCATGCCTTTGCGAAAGCCGGGTTCTCCAAGCAGCGTATGTTGCATACGTACGACTTCAGCACCTTTTTCATACACTGTAACGGTATAAAAATTATTGATTTCTTGATAGCTATCGGGGCGAATAGGATGTGCCATTGGGCCGGCATCCTCTGGAAACTGGATTTGGCGAAGCAGTCTGACATCTTCAATTCTTTTAACAGCTTTGCCCGATTCTGAGCCCATGAGGTCGGCTGAGAACTCTTGATCACGAAAAACCGTTAGGCCTTCTTTGAGGGAGAGTTGAAACCAGTCTTTGCAAGTGACGCGATTGCCGGTCCAATTATGAAAATATTCGTGACCAACGACACTTTCGATATTCGCAAAGTCGATATCTGTGGCGCTATTTGGATCGGCAAGGACATATTTTGTATTAAAAATATTTAGGCCTTTATTTTCCATTGCGCCCATATTGAAGTCGCCTACCGCAACGATCATAAAGCGATCCAAGTCTAGTTCTAAGCCAAATCGGTTTTCATCCCAAGTGATTGCTTTGATAAGCGAATCCATAGCATGCTGCGTTTTTGATAGATCTTTTTTTTCAACCCAAATTTGTAGTAGTTTTTCTTTACCGGATTGCGTGGTGATTGTTTTTTCTAAAACGGATAATTGGCCTGCTACGATGGCAAACAAATAAGAGGGCTTTGGAAATGGATCTTCCCAAGTTGCGCTATGCCTATCATCACTTAGTTCCTCTTCTTGAATCAGGTTACCGTTACTTAATAAAATGGGATAGTCTTTTTTTGCAGCAGTTAATTTCACGGTAAAGAGTGTGAGGACGTCGGGTTGGTCAAGAAAGTAAGTAATTTTTCTAAAGCCTTCAGCTTCACATTGGGTAAAGAAATTTCCACTGGAGACATACAAGCCCATTAAGCTTGTATTTTCTAGAGGGTTATTCGAGCATGTGATTTCTAGATCAAACTCATTGGGCAGATCATGTAAGACCAATTCTTTTGCATGGAGTTCAAAATACCGATAGGCTTGCCCATTTACTAGGAGGGATAGGAGTTCTAAATCCTCCCCTTTGAGGACGAGAGGACCCGGGCTAAGTCGAGTTATTTTTAATGTTGACTGGACGATTGTTTTGATTGGATTGAGAGAAAAATCCAAAAAAACTGATTGAATCGCAAAATTTGGTGCTTGGTAGTCTGTCCGGTAGAAGGTCGGAGAATTTTCTGTTTTTAGCATGAGAACATTGTATGAGACAAATAAATAGAGCGCATCAATAGGTTATTATTATGACAAATTGATGAAACTATAGTTTTTAACTATCATTATATTAAATAAATACAATTTTCCTATTTAGGAAATTAGTTCTACACTGCGTTTGTCACTTGAGTGATTGTAATCATTCTAAAGACATCTTTTATTTAACTTACCTAGGAGTAAACAATGCCTACTTTAAAAGGTTCTAAAACTGAGCAGTGCTTGAAAGACGCATTTGCTGGTGAATCACAAGCAAATCGTCGTTATTTGTATTTCGCGAACAAAGCGGATATCGAAGGACAGAATGATGTTGCTGCATTATTCCGCTCAACAGCTGAAGGTGAAACAGGTCATGCCCATGGTCACCTCGAATTTTTAGAGCAATCTGGTGATCCAGCAACTGGTTTATCGATTAAATCTTCTAAAGATTGTCTAGCTGCAGCAGTTGCTGGTGAGACACACGAATATACCGATATGTATCCTGGTATGGCTAAAACAGCCCGTGATGAAGGCTTTGATGAAGTTGCTGATTGGTTTGAAACATTAGCTAAAGCTGAGCGTTCACACGCCAACCGTTATCAAAAGGCTTTAGACGCTTTTGTAGCTTAATCGTAGTAAGGTTTTTTTTAGATTCCTGATTCACATCGGGAATCTTCTAAAGAATCTTTTAAACAACTACACATATATCCATGAAGGTAAAAAATGAGTCGAGAAGGTAATTTGGAGGCGCCAACGCGTCATCCTTTAGATTGGCAGAATCCTGAATTCTATAACCAAGTGAGCGTTGATAAAGAACTTGAACGCGTATTTGATATTTGTCATGGATGTCGCAGGTGCGTCAGTTTATGCGGGTCATTCCCAACACTTTTTGATTTGGTCGATGAGACCTCGGATGGTGAGGTGCATGGTATTCCCAAGTCGGCTTATGAAAGCGTTGTAGATCAGTGTTATCTGTGTGATCTGTGTTACATGACTAAGTGCCCTTATGTACCACCCCATGAATGGAATCTTGATTTTCCGCATCTGATGTTGCGAGCTAAAGCCATTAAACATGAAAATGGGAAGACTAACTTTCGAGATAACTTGTTGTCATCAACGGATAAAATTGGTCGCTTTGCTGGTATTCCAGTAGTGACACAGATAGTCAATCAAGTCAATAAGTCCCATTTGGCCAGAGGAGTTATGGAGTCGGCGCTAGGGGTTGATCAAAATGCTTGGTTACCCGAGTTTGCTGTGAAGAAATTTAAACAAGTTGCCACGCCATCAGCCAATTGGCCTGTTAAAGATGGCGCGAAGACGCCGGGCAAGGTTGCCGTCTATGCAACTTGTTACATTAACTACAATGAGCCGGGCATTGGTCAGGATTTATTGCATATTCTCAATCATAACGAAATTCCTTATCAGCTGGTTGATAAAGAGGCCTGCTGTGGCATGCCAAAACTAGAGCTTGGTGACTTAAAAGCAGTAGAAAAATTAAAAGAGATCAACATTCCGCAATTAGCTAAATTAGCTAAAGAAGGTTACGCAATCGTCACTCCGATACCTTCATGCACGCTGATGTTTAAACAAGAATTACCTTTAATGTTCCCACAGGATGCCGATGTGCAATTAGTTAAAGAGGCGATGTGGGATCCCTTTGAATACCTCATAGCCAGAAATAAGGATGGGCTCTTGAAAACGGATTTTCAAGAGGAACTTGGGCAGGTTAGTTATCACGTTCCGTGCCATTCACGTGTACAAAATGTAGGTAAAAAAACTGCCGAAATATTACAGATGATTCCTGGCACAACGGTGCATGTGGTGGAACGATGTTCTGGGCATTCAGGAACATGGGGTGTGAAGAAGGAATTTCATCAGACTGCTATGAAAATTGGAAAACCAGTATTTAAGAACATGGCAAGCGATGAGCCTAAATATATTAGCTCGGACTGCCAGTTGGCGGGGCATCACATCGAGCAGGGTATGGCTGAGGCGGGATTAAAAAAAGCGCAAATGGAACACCCCCTGTCGCTCGTTGCAATTGCTTATGGGATCCACCAACAATAATGAGCTGTAATTTTTAATGAATGAAGAAATGAAAGAAACGAAAATGCCAAAAATTAAACGCGAACAATTAATGAGTTTAGAGGCGTATCACAAAGCCAGGCCTCAAATGCGTGAGCAGGTTATCAAGATGCGCAAGATCAGAACGGTCAGTCTAGGCGAGCATCTCAACTTGATTTTTGAAAATGAATTTTTAATGCAGTATCAAATTCAAGAAATGTTACGTGTCGAGAAAACATTCACAGATGAAGGGATTCATGATGAATTAGATGCTTATAATCCACTTATTCCGGACGGTTCAAACTTTAAAGCTACCATGATGCTTGAGTATCCTAATGAGGCTGATCGAAAAATTGCCTTAGGAAAAATGGTTGGTATTGAGCACAAAATGTTTATTGAAGTAGAGGGGCAGACTCGCGTTTACGGTATCGCTGACGAAGACCTAGAGCGTTCTACTGCTGATAAGACTTCAGCAGTGCACTTTATTCGGTTTGAACTGACCAGTGATATGAAGCGCGCTTTGCAAGCTGGTGCGCAGATGATGGTAGGGTGCGAACATCCTGAATATCCGATGCACGTAGAGGTTTTAGAGCCAGAAACGTTGGCTTCTTTATTAACAGACCTGAGTTAGGTAGATCAAATTTCCCTAGCAGTTATCGCATTCGTGGATAATTGTTAGGTGAAGATTAAAAATATTATCGATTTTGTTCTACTCAGTGCATTGTGGGGTGGTTCGTATGTTTTTATGCGGTTTACAGTAGGGCACTTTGAGGCAATTGTTGTCGCTCAGTCTCGACTCTTGATAGGTGCCCTTTGCATTGGTCTTGTCATACTTTTTAGAAGAAGTCTGTGGCAACACCTGCAGTTGACGCGCTCAGATTTTGGTACGTTAAGTATTATTTCAATCTTCAATTCCACGCTACCCTTTGCTCTATTTACTTATGCCTTGCAATATTTAAATGCTGGCGTTGGGGCAATACTTAATTCAACATCACCCATTTGGACAGCAATTATTGGATCACTTTGGTTACACGACCATTTAAGTAATAGTCGTAAATTTGGGTTATTAATTGGTTTTTTAGGAATTGTATTTTTAATGTGGGGTAAAACGAGCTTTGTTGCGGGTGGTTTAGGATTGCCAGTTTTGGCTAGTATCGGGGTCACTATTTCATATGGCTTTGCTACAAACTATGTCAAAAAATATGGCCAGGGTATACATCCTGTCGCGATGTCATTTGTCAGCTTAGCCATCGGCGCTTGTATTCTGGCAGTTCCTGCATATGCCCTTTATCCAACAGCGCCTATTCCTTGGAGTGCCTGGATGGGTATCGCAGGCCTTGGAATTGGATCAACCGGTATTGCGTACTTTTTGTATTATCGCTTGATGGAAAATACCAGTCCCACAACGGCAATTTCTACCACTTTTTTAGTGCCCGTTTTTAGTATTTTATGGGGCGATATTTTCCTCAATGAAGAGCCAACTTTGCAGATGGTCATTGGCGGCTTAATTATTCTTTTTGGAACAGCCTTGGCTGTCGGTATTTTGCCTTTTGGGAGCAAGAAGGCGAAGTTAGTTAATACTTAGTTGGAGACTAAGAATCCCACCTTAAGCATGCCAACCTAAGTGGCGGGCCAGAAAGTGTTTGCCAAGTTGCGTTTGCGGCTGTTTAAAAAAAGATTCAGTAGAGTCTATTTCTGCAACTTGACCATCTACAATCAAGATGACATGTTGAGAGAGTCGTTGAACTTGACCCATATCGTGGGAAGCCATTAAAAATCGGGTACCCTGCTTAGCCAACTGGAGTATTTGATCTTCAATAAAGTCAGCTGTTGCCGGATCCATATTAGCGGTTGGTTCATCTAACAAAATCAATGCTGCCTCCACGAGAACTGCCCGAGCTATAGCAACCCGTTGTTTTTCACCAGCGGAGAGTTTAGTCGCCGCTTGATTGGCAAGATGTCCTAGATGAAACCTTTGTAGGACATCATTAATCATCTGATCATGAATTCGTGGATAGGCATCCTGGAGAATTGCTAAATTGTCACGCACAGACATTTTTAAAAAAGTGACTTGATTGAGTAATAGGAAGATCGATTCAAAGGGGTGGTGAAGCTGCAAATTTTTATTGGTTTGTAGTCCAGATAACGTTTTTAATAAAGAGGTCTTACCAGAACCATTTGGTCCGATAATAGCGGTAATTTGATCAATCGGGATTGAGAGATTTTTAATATCCAAGATGGCTTTGTCATTAGGAGCAAGATACAGATTTTCTATCTCGATTGACTGAATTAGATTAGCCATAATTTTTCTCAGCAATATGTTTCATGACGCTGGCTAGTAAATTAATCATTAAAACGATACTAATCAATACAATGCCAAGAGCTAGTGCAAAGGGTAAGTCACCTTTACTTGTTTCTAAAGAAATTGCCGTAGTCAGAGTGCGCGTAGAGTTGGCAATATTGCCACCCACGATCATCACTGTCCCAACCTCCGAAATGGCACGACCAAAACCAGCAAGGACTGCCAGTAGTAAAGAAAAGCGGCAATCCCAAAGAATCCACTTTATTTGTGATTGATTACTTAAGTGGAGTGTTTTTAAAGTTTCACCGTGGATTGCCCAGCCATCAGCAATAATTTGTCTTGAAATAGCCGCTATGAGTGGAATGGTAATGAGTGATTGGGCAATAATCATTCCTGTCGTGGAAAATAGTAGACCAAGGCTACCAAGGGGCCCAGACCTAGAAAGTAATAGATAGATCAGTACACCGATAATAACTGTAGGTACATTCATGAGCGAGTTTAAGATCGTGATTAGCCACTTTCTACCAACAAAGTCATTCGTTGCTAGGATCCCTCCTAATGGTAAGCCCAGGAATGTTCCGATAACTAATGCAGTAAGACTGACTTGTAATGAGACACCTACAATTTCCCAAACTTGTTGATCAAAATACAGGACAAGCTCAAAAGACTCTAAAAGGGTAGGCCACATTGATGGGATCACTTACTTTGAAAAATGAACCAACGCAGCGGATGTGAATATTGTTTCATAGGAACTCCATGATAAAACAATCAATTCAAAGATGCCAACTCCGAGTAAAATAGGGGATCAAGATGAAACTCGCAGTTGATTAAAAAAGGAATCATATGAAATTTTTTGCACAATGGATAGTTTTTATGAGTGTCTTCTTATGGACTCAGCAGGCACTTTCTCAAGCCAGTAATACTATTCAAATTTCAGATGCCTATGCCCGAGCAACTAGTCCGGGGCAGGTGGTTGGCGCTGGTTATTTGACGATTTCTAATCTTGCTAATACCAATGACCGCTTACTTTCAGCCAGTTTTACGCGGTTAGGCCAGGTTCAAATCCATGAAATGAAAATGGAAGGTGATCGGATGATGATGCGTGAGTTAAATGGGCTTGAGATTCCTGCTAAGGGGAGTGCGCAACTTAAACCTGGTGGTAATCATTTAATGTTTATGCAACTCAAAGAACCTTTCAAAGAAGGTGAAGTTTTACAAGTTCAATTGCAATTTGAAAAAGCCGGCAAGGTTGATATTAAGCTACCCGTTAAGGCTATGGGGCATTCTGGGATGGGGCACTCTAAAAATCACTAAGTTCATACGACGTGCATCATGAATTTAAACCATCCAATCAATCTAACGCTTTTCGCAAAGCGTTAGATAATTAGCAAGACTATTTATCAAGTTCAAGATTCAGGTCTGTAACTGCCCCAAGACTAGCAGAACTAGCCAATTTAGCGTATTTGGCTAAGATCCCACGCGTGTAGCGCGGTTGAGGCTTTTTCCAAAGACTTCTTCTTCGAGCAATTTCTTCTTCGCTGACATTTAATTGGATCAATAGTTGATGTGCATCGATTGTGATGGAGTCATTTTCTTGTATCAGTGCGATCGTGCCACCGACATAAGCCTCTGGAGAAACGTGACCAACTACCATACCCCAAGTGCCTCCTGAAAAACGTCCATCAGTGATTAGCCCGACTGTTTCTCCTAAGCCTTGACCAATCAGAGCGGAAGTGGGAGAAAGCATTTCACGCATGCCAGGTCCACCCTTAGGTCCTTCATAACGAATAATAACGACATCGCCATGTGTGATTTGGTTTTTCATAATTGCGGCCATCGCATCATCCTCGGAATCAAAGACTCTTGCTGGACCGGTAATACTTGGATTTTTAAGCCCAGAAATCTTGGCAACACATCCCTCTGGAGAAATATTACCCTTTAGAATCGCCAAGTGACCTTCGGCATACATTGGATTAGATATTGGGCGAATTACAAATTGGTCTGCTCTTGGAGTTGAGGGGATATCTTGAAGTATTTGGCCAATTGTTTTACCCGTAATCGTTATACAGTCCGCGTGGAGTAGTCCTGCATCTAAGAGAATTTTCATGACTTGTGGAATTCCTCCCGCAAGGTGTAAATCTGTGGCGAGATATTTGCCGGAGGGCTTCATATCAACAAGGACTGGAACTTTGCGGCGAATGCGTTCAAAATCATCGATTGTCCAAGGCACCTCAGCGGCGCTAGCGATCGCGAGGAAATGCAGAACAGCGTTGGTTGAGCCACCCACAGCCATAATGACACTAACGGCATTCTCAATGGATTTTTTAGTAATGATATCGCGTGGGCAGAGATTATTTTTTACTGCTTCGATGAGAACGCGGGCCGACTCAGCCGCACTGGCGACCTTTTCATCATCAATATTTGACATGGTTGAAGAATAGGGTAAGCTCATTCCTAGAGCTTCAAACGCGGAGCTCATCGTATTTGCCGTATACATTCCACCGCAGGATCCGCTACTTGGGCAGGCATTTTGCTCGATGGCTTTAAAGTCCACTTCGTTCATCCTACCCGAGGTAAATTCTCCGACCGCTTCGAAGGCCGATACGATGTTCAGTTCGCGGCCCTGGTAGTGGCCAGGTTTAATGGTGCCACCATAGACATAAATACTAGGAACATTGGTTCTAGCCATGGCCATCATGCCACCGGGCATATTTTTATCGCAGCCGCCGACTACGAGAACACCATCTTGCCAGAGGCCATTGACACATGTTTCGATACTATCGGCGATCACCTCGCGGGATATTAAGGAATATTTCATACCCTCGGTGCCCATTCCCATCCCATCGGATATTGTTGGTGTACCAAAGATTTGGGCATTGGCCCCGCCAGCCTCTAAGGCGTCTACGGCCGCATCGGCTAAACGTTGTAGCCCACTATTACAAGGAGTGATGGTTGAGTGCCCATTAGCAACCCCAATCATTGGTTTTTGAAAGTCCCCTTCTTGATAGCCCATGGCGTAGTACATCGATCGGTTAGGGGCTCTTGCGACACCTTCTGTAATATTTCGTGAACGACGATTGCTAGGGCTTGGGTCTTTAGACATCTGGGTCTCCGAGAAGTTTAAGTAATATAAAACCGATAAAAATCGAATAAAAAATTTTTCTTTTTCTATTTTACTGTGCGCCATGAAATTCATCGTGGACAATAGCTTTTTTAGTAGTATTTCACCAAATGGGTATGCTTAAGTATGGAAAAATATGACGTAATCATCGTTGGTGCTGGAGCTGCTGGTCTTTTTTGTGCTGGGGTAGCTGGGCAATTAGGACGGCGGGTTCTGCTTTTGGATCATGCGGAGATTTTAGGGGAGAAAATCCGAATTAGTGGCGGTGGCAGGTGTAATTTTACGAATTTACACGCGAGTCCCAAGAATTTTTTATCCATGAACCCGCACTTTGTCAAAGGACCTTTAGCGAGGTATACAAGTCAACACTTCATCAATTTAGTACAAGAGTATGGCATTGCTTTTCATGAAAAACATCAGGGGCAGTTATTTTGTGATGGGTCAGCCAAGGCAATCATTGATTTACTCCTCAAAGAATGCCAAATTGGTCATGTCGAGTTGCGCCATCCTATAGCAGTTCAAGCCATCAGGCAACACGAATTAAGTTGGCTTGTTAACACCCCTCAAGGAGATTTTTTAGGCAGTAATTTAGTCATTGCCACGGGTGGATTGCCTGTACCTGCAATTGGGGCGAGTGACTTTGCACTGCAATTTGCCAAGCAGCAAAATATTCCAATAGTTGATCCACGTCCAGCCTTAGTGCCTCTGGCATTTACGTCTGGAATTTTCTCATCGATGGAGGAATTTGCTGGTTTGAGCGTGACCGTTGAGATTAGCGCTGGGAGTGCAAAAAAGCATTATGGTCAGGGTCATTTTCGGGAGGATTTGTTAATTACCCACAAGGGTTTATCTGGCCCTGCAGTGTTGCAGGCTAGTTCATATTGGCGTGAAGGTGAGACTTTACAAATTGTTTGGTTTGACGAGTCGAAGTGGCGTGAGATCTGTGATGCTGATGCCAATCGCGCTCGCACGGTTGATAACTTATTAACCGAGTTTTTCCCAGCTCGACTAGCCCGTGAGTTTGCAAGGCAATTGGGTTTACAAGATAAAAAATGGGCTGAGGTATCTAGTAAAAACAAAGCAGCTTTACTGGATTTATTAGCGCGTTGGTCTGTCAAGCCTGCTGGAACTTTAGGTTGGAATAAGGCGGAGGTAATGGCTGGTGGGGTCGATACTACGGCACTAGATAGTCGGACGATGATGGTGAAGAGTCAGCCGGGATTATTTTTTATTGGTGAGTGTGTTGATGTGACTGGGCACTTAGGCGGACATAATTTTCAATGGGCCTGGTCTAGTGCGTATGTTTGTGCTCATGGGCTTCTTTAAGCCAATGATTTTTCAAGGTAAGAAAAAGTTTCTGGGACAGTTTGAACAATTTGAATTTTTTCAAAGTGAGATTCACTCATGAGCCCATGTTGCACGCTTTGCTGTAAAAAATGGATGAGTCCATCATAGTAACCAGACCAATTGGCTAGGATTATCGGTTTTTTGTGAAAGCCTATCTGGGCCGTAGCCCAGACCTCAAATAGCTCATCAAAGGTTCCTATCCCGCCGGGAATAATTACAAATGCATTTGCCATATTCGACATCATTTCTTTACGTTCACTCATGGTTTGCACATAATGCACTTCGGTGAGTTGAGCCATATTGGCTTGTTCGGTTTGCAGGCCGTGGGGAGTAATCCCAATGACTCTGCCTTGTTGTTGGAGAGCACCTTGGGCTATTTGACCCATGAGACCATTCCCACCACCCCCGAAAACAAGAGTCCAATTGCGTGTAGCGATACCCTGACCAAGATCTTTTGCCCAAGTTGACCATTGGTCATTACTCCCTGGGCGAGAACCACAAAAAACACAAATATTTTTATTCATGGCGATAGGATAACCTGTTTAGTTAACGAATAAAAGAGTTGCCTGTGTCAGTTAATCAAGATTGGGTACAAGTCAAACGACTTGTTTACAATGGAGTCAGAATATGGCTTTTTTAGTGAAAAAAAGTCAATCTTTGTTTTGTAACCTTTTGATAAGAAGAAATGATAATGACTAGTAAATTAAATGATGCTGCACTGAACCAATTATTTATTGATGGCAGAACTGTGCACGGTTTTTTGCCTGACGAGATTACTGATGCTCAGATCCACGAAATTTATGATCTCATCAAATGGGCGCCAACAGCGTTCAATTTACAAGCTGCCAGATTTGTTTTTTTAAAATCCAAGGAAGCCAAGGCCCGATTGATGCCAGCATTAACTCCTGGTAATGTCCCGCAAGTTGAGAGTGCTGGAGTGACTGTCATTATTGCTTACGACACACAGTTTTATGAGCATTTACCCACCCAATTTACAGCGATGGATGCCAAAGCTATTTTTGATAAAAACCCAGAGGCTGCGAATATTGCCGGCTTTCGAAATGGTTCTATGCAGGGTGGTTATTTAATCTTAGGTGCTCGAGCACTTGGTTATGCCTGTGGTGCTATGTCGGGTTTTGATAATGCGAAAGTGAATGCCGAGTTTTTTGCTGATGGTCGTTTTAAATCCAATTTTTTACTCAATATTGGACATCAGGCTGACACTACTAAAATTTGGCCACGTGGTCCGCGTTTAGCGTTTGATCAGGTTGCTCAAATCTTGTAATAGTAATGAGTTGACCTATTTGGTTATCTCAATGTTTACGGTTACTCAATACTTACGGTAACTCAATGCTTATAGGATGGATTGGTTTGTATAGCAACGAGAGGGCGAGTGATGTGGCAATCGATAGCAGCAATTAGCCTTGGCGCTTCCTTAGGAGCTGTATTGCGATGGACTTTTGGTATTTTGCTCAATCCCATATATTTTGCTATTCCGCTTGGCACCGTATTCGCTAATTTATTGGGGGGCTATTTGATTGGCTTAGCCATGGCGGTTTTTGAGCAACACGCTGAAATAGTTCCTGAGTGGCGTCTACTCATCATTACGGGTTTTTTGGGAGGATTAACCACTTTTTCGACATTTTCCGCAGAGGTCACAAAAATGTTGCATGATGGTTTGTTCACTTTAGCGCTTGGAACGATTTTGATTCATGTAGTTGGGTCGATTATGTTGACAATCTTAGGTATTTATACCTACCAATTTTTTAAATAAAGGATTTATCGAATGGCAATTTATCAATTAGGCGATTTAGTCCCAGAAATTGATCCAACGGCATTTATTGCCCCTGAGGCAACGATCATTGGAAAAGTAATTGTTGGAACGTATTCAACAGTGTGGGCTGGTGTTGTTATCCGGGGAGATAATGAACCAATAACGATTGGGAACTCCACTAATATTCAAGAGGGTGCAGTTTTGCACGTTGACAAGGGCTTTCCATTAACGCTCGGCAATGATGTCACAATTGGTCATCAGGTCATGTTGCATGGCTGCACGATTGAAGATGGGGCATTGATTGGAATTCAAGCTGTTATTTTAAATAACGCGGTAATTGGTAAAGAATCTTTGGTGGGGGCTGGAGCGGTAGTCACTGAAGGCAAGGTATTTCCGCCGAGGTCCCTGATTCTAGGCTCGCCAGCAAAGGTGGTTCGGGCATTAACGGATGAGGATATTGCTCGAATGTCGAAGGCTGCCCAGGGATATGCGAAGAGAGCAACTGTATTTAAAGAGACGTTAAAGAAAATTGGATAAGGATTAAAAAATGATTTTAGAAATAGCGGATATTACGATTGGGGCAGGTAAAAATGTTGAATTTGAAGAGGCCATTGAGCGAGGTGTACGAGAGGTTATTCAAAACGCCAAGGGATTCTTAGGTTTTCATATCCAAAAGGGGATAGAAAGTCCGAATCGATACATATTGATGATTCAGTGGCAGACTTTAGAAAACCATACTGTTGACTTTCGTGAGTCGCCTGCTTTTGCTGTCTGGCGCGGCATCGTTGGGCCTTACTTTGAAAAGCCACCATCGGTCGAGCATTTCAGTTTATTGGCTAGTTAAGTTGCTCAGGGCTTTGAGGGCTGTAAGGGCTCCAAGGGCTTTTTAGCGATTGATTGATCGGAGTTCAGTTGAATTTCTTGCAGGCTTGGTGTTAGGGCCAAACGTTCATCAAACACAAAACAGTCTCCTTGATAAAAAGTTTGACCAACCTGCTCGAAATAATTGAGAATACCACCCTCCAGTTGAAGGGTGTTTTCTATTCCAACCTCTTGCATTAACAGGTTGGCCTTTTCGCAGCGGATACCTCCAGTACAAAAACTGATCACGGTTTTATCTTTGAGTACAGCTTGATTTTTTTCTAGAGCAGATGGGAATTCGCTAAATTGTTTTAAATCAAAATGGACGGCATTTTTAAAAGTGCCAAATGCTACCTCAAAGCTGTTACGAGTATCTAATAAGAGAATTGGACGATTTGCATCATCATGTCCTTGTCTAAGCCATTGTTGAAGTTTTTCGGGTGTAATACTAGGTGCTCGTTTTTCATAGGCATGAATCGTCGGATGATTCATGCGAATAATTTCAGGTTTGATTTTAACAAGCATTTTTTTATAGGGTTGGTACTCAGACCAGCTATTTTTAGTGGTCATATTTTCAAATGCTGGGATTTTACAAAGCCATTCTAACCAAGTAGTAATATTTTCTTTTGGTGCTGCCAAGAAAAGATTAATCCCCTCAGAGGCAATGATTATCGTACCTTTGATGCCTTGATTGATAGCTTGTTCAAGTAAATCATCCCGCAGCGTAGAAAGATTTTCTAGAACACCAAAGCGATAGGCTGAAATATTCAGAATCGGCTGCATGGGTAGTTTAAAACTTTTCGTTAGCTCGCAAATACCGCCAAGCACCAACTGGTAGATTGCCAAGTGGTATTTGCCCAATGCGAATCCGTTTGAGACCTACAACATGAAGTCCTACTAATTCGCACATACGGCGTATTTGTCTTTTCTTGCCCTCCTTGAGAACGAAGCGTAGTTGATTCTCATTTTGCCAGCTCACCTTTGCTGGTTGCAGTGCTTGTCCATCTAGACTTAATCCATGGCATAAAGTGGCTAGTCCGGATGGGGGAAGTTTTCCTTCGACACGAACTAGATACTCCTTTTCGATCGGGCTATTTTCACCGATGAGTAATTTAGCAATCCGCCCATCTTGGGTAAGTATTAATAATCCGGATGAATCGATATCCAGTCGACCGGCTGGGGCTAGTCCGCGGGTATTGAATTTTGCATTTTTAGTACTATCTAAATGCGTCTGAAAGAAATTCTCAGGCACTACTAGACTAGCAGCCGGTGGGTAATCTTTGTCTTCATCCAGATGTGAGATATAGCCGATTGGTTTATTGAGAAGGATGGTGACACGTGCACTTTGCTGAAGTTGCGCAGCTTTTTTCAGCTCAATTTTTTGATGAGCAAAAGCACGGGTACCCAGCTCTGTGACCACTTCACCATCAACTGTCACAAGACCTTGTTCAATATAGAGATCGGCTTCTCGACGAGAACAAAGACCTTGGGTTGAGAGTAATTTAGAGATTCGTATTTTTTCCACTTAGATATTATCAGGCAATTGCGCTGAAGAAGGCTTAAAATTAGAAGTTGAAGACAAAATACGCCAATTCTTGGCAATGTCACCCACTTTTAAAAGATTGATTTTCATGGCTTTATTTGTATTAAGTAATGCTAACTTAGCATATGGGCACGTTGATTTATTGGCGAATACAGCATTTTCTTTAGAAGAGGGGGAGCGGGTTGGGTTAATTGGACGCAATGGTGCGGGTAAATCTTCTTTATTAAAAATCATTGCTGAGATAGAAAAATTAGATTCCGGCCTCATTCAAAAGCAACAAAAAATTCGTATTACTTATGTAGCTCAGGAGCCTATTTTTGCGTCATCAGCTACCGTTTTTGAAACTGTCGCTTTGGGTTTGGAGAATATTAAGCGTTTGCGAGAGGAGTATGAATCGCTCAGTATGCAAGAGTGGACCGATCAAATCGGATCTCAAATGGATTTGTTATACACCCAAATAGATGCACAACAGGGGTGGGCTTGGGAGCAGCAAATTACCGAAGTATTACAAAAATTACATTTAGATAGTCATCTGCAGATATCTGAGTTATCTGGCGGAAATAAAAAACGGGTTGCCTTAGCACAAGCTTTAGTTACTCAACCGGATGTCTTGTTGTTGGATGAGCCCACGAACCATTTAGATATGGATTCGATTGAATGGTTAGAACAGTTTTTAATTAGTATGAACCGTGCACTCATTTTTATTACGCATGATCGGGCTTTTCTTGATCAAGTAGCAACCCGTATCATTGAATTAGACCGGGGAATGATACGGAGTTATCCTGGGAATTTTCAGTCTTATTTAGACTTAAAAGAAAAGCAGTTAATTGATGAGTCTTTAGCTAATGCGCGCGCTGATAAATTATTAGCTCAGGAAGAAGTTTGGATTCGGCAAGGTGTCGAAGCAAGAAGAACGCGAAGCGTTGGTCGTATTGCAAGACTTGAGGTCTTAAGAGAGCAGCGAAGTGCCAGGCGAGAGTTGGTTGGTCAAGTGAAATTAGATATTCATGCTGGTCAGCGAACTGGCAAGATTGTCGCTAGTTTAGAGAATGTATGTTTTTCCTTTGGAGAAAAACGCATTGTGAATGACTTTACAGCGACAATTTTGCGTGGTGATAAAGTAGGTATCTTAGGTCCGAATGGTGCTGGGAAATCGACTTTATTAAAAATTATTTTAGGCCAATTGCAAGCGCAGTCTGGTGAGGTAAGGCAAGGCAGCATGATTGAAATTGCTTATTTTGATCAATTACGTGAGGCCCTTGATCTAGAGTCGAGTCTTGAAGACTTCATTAGCCCAGGTAGTGAGTGGGTAGAAATTGGTGGTCAGCGAAAGCATGTGAAAAGCTATTTAAACGATTTTTTGTTCTCACCAGAGCGTGCTAGGTCGCCAGTTAAAACTTTATCAGGCGGGGAGCGGAATCGATTACTACTAGCCAGATTGTTTGCTAAGCCAGCGAATGTATTAGTCTTAGACGAGCCGACCAATGATTTAGATATTGATACCCTAGATTTGTTAGAGGAATTTTTGCAAAATTATGGTGGAACAGTTTTTTTAGTAAGCCATGATCGCCAATTCTTAGACCATGTGGTCACTAGTATGATTGCATTTGAAGGTGCCGGTACTTGGCGCGAATATGAGGGTGGGTATGAGGATTGGAAGATCCAAAACCAGCGCCGACTAGCCTATTTAGGCGCTAGTCAAAAGGTGATTACAAATCCTGCGAAGTCGCGTAGTAATCAACCATCATCAGCTAATAAGTTGGCCGAGGGAAGTTCGGGCCTGAATAAATATGAAAAAAAGGAACTTGACGAATTAGTTCTTCAAATTGAAGCTTTAGAGTGTGAACAAAGTGATTTAAGCGCAAAATTAAGTGATGCTCAGTTGTATATGAATCGTCCGACGGAGGCGCAGGCTCTGCAAGAGAGGGCTACACAAGTGAGTGAGACACTCAATCAATTATTAGTTCGGTGGGAAACATTACTGCAACGGCAGGAGCAGGCTTGGCAATGAGAGAGTATGTTTTGTAATGCTAAAAATAATTAACTCGGGGAGAAAAAGATGGATTTAGGAATACAGGGTAAAGTCGCTTTGGTCTTGGCTTCGAGTAAGGGTTTAGGCCAAGCGATTGCAGTTTCCTTAGCCAAGGAGGGAGCGCGAGTTGTTCTGACGGGTAGAACGGTCGAGGCGCTTGAACGGACCGCCAAGCAGATTATAGAAGCTGGCGGAAGTGCAACTGTTTTGCCATGGGACTTACATCAATTAAACGAGATTGATCTAAAGATTTCGCAGATTGAAAAAGAGGTAGGTCCGGTTGATATATTGATCAACAATACAGGTGGACCGCCGCCAACGTCAGCGGCAAATCAATCGATTGAATTATGGCAGTCCAACTTTAATCATTTAGTTTTGCTGTTAATGAAGGTGACTGATCGGGTGTTGCCGCATATGAAAGCAAAAGCTTGGGGAAGAATTATTACGAGCACCAGTTCAGGGATGATCTCTCCTATTCCAGGTTTAGCGATTTCAAACACGTTGCGTGCTGCAATTATGGGATGGTCTAAAACCTTAGCGAGCGAAGTAGCTAAAGATGGTGTGACGGTGAACATTGTTTTACCTGGCAGGATTGCGACCGACCGGTTGCATGAATTAGATCAAATTCGTGCACAGAAAGAATCAAAGACAGTTGCTGAAATTAGCGCCCGCTTACTGGCGGCAATTCCGATTGGTCGTTACGGTGATCCACAGGAATATGCTGCTGCGGTAACATTTTTAGCGAGCCAGCAAGCGTCATATATTACTGGTGCGACACTGCGGATTGATGGTGGCAGTTATGCTGGCCACTAAAAGCATTTGAGATAGGCATCATTACGATTGCATGAGTAACTCTATTTACAGGCGGATTACTGGATCACGGGAATTAGTTTGGCTTTTCTGTGCTCTAGTTCTATCTGTTACGGCTTTAACTAGTGTGACTTTTTTATCGGATCGCCTATCCCAAACTTTTGAAAATAATGCTCTAGAATTGATTGCCTCAGACGCAATTATTCGCAGTGATAAGCCAATTAGGCCAGTTTTTTTAGAAAAAGCGCTTGCCGATGGACTACGTATTGGCCAAACGACTGTGTTTCCGACCATGGCGCAATTTAAGGAGCAGGCCAAGCTTGTTTCATTGAAAGCCGTTTCAAGTAGTTACCCACTGCGCGGTATGTTGCGACTGAAAAATGGTTCAACAGTTTTGCAGCGTGGGCAAGTTTGGATAGATCCTCAATTAGCAAAGATTCTGCAAATTGAAATTGGAGACAAGATCCAATTAGGGGAAATCAAATTTACAGTAAGTGACTTCATCGATCGTGAATTAGATCGCGGCGCATCTTTTATGAATTTTTCACCGCGCGTAATGATGCATGAAGATGATTTGGCGGCAACAAAGCTATTAGGACTTGGTAGTCGTGCAAGCTATCGTTTGTTATTAGCTGGGCCTGCCGATATGTCCCTGAAGCAAGCTCAAATAAATGTAAAAAAATATACCGAGTGGGCCCTTAATTTTATTGAAAAGGAAGATTTGAGGGGGGTGCAAATCGAAGGGATGGAGAACGGTCAACCTTTGATGCGTAAGACACTGGATCAAGCTAATCGATTCTTATCTTTGGTTGCACTGTTAACAGCCATGATTGCGGCTGTAGGTATTGCGTTAACTTCGCAGCGATATGTGGAGCGACAGAGCATCACTGCGGCAGTCTGGCGATGCTTTGGGGCGTCGCGTGGACAAATTTTATGGAGTCATGCCAAGCATTTCATTGTGGTGGCTATTTTAGGAGGTCTCTTAGGAATTCTGTTTGGATGGGTTTTTCATGAGCTATTTATTTGGGGAATGCGAAACTTGATTGATCAAGACTTACCAAACCCATCTTGGTGGCCAGTTTGGTGGGGTTTACTCGTCTCGATCACGTTACTCTTTGGATTTTCGGGGCCACCGTTACTTGCCTTGACTCAAGTATCGCCATTACAAGCATTACGAAGTGTTGGTGGTAGGCGGACATTAGGTTATATCACTACAGCGCTATTTGGACTGGGTAGTTATGTGGTTTTACTATTTTGGATTTCACAAAACTTCAAACTAGCAGGCATTATTTTAGGAGCATTTATTGGTGGTGTGATTTTGTTTGGGGGAGTAGGATATTTCTTGGCGCGGTATTTAGGAGAGGTCTTCGCTAATCGGGTTCGCTTACCTGCGGGCATTCGATTTGCAGCGCAGCGTTTCAAAGGGAAGCCTCAATTTGCTGCCCAACAAATTACTACCCTAGCAGTGGCAATGATGGCATTGCTTTTATTGATCGTCCTGCAGATCGACGTTTTAGGTGCTTGGCGGTCTAGCATTCCTCAAAACTCACCTAATCGTTTTTTAATAAATATCCAGCCTGATCAAAAAGAGGGAGTGTTACAGTTATTAACTGCGAATCAAGCTCAGTTAGATTTTGATTTATATCCCATGATTCGGGGTAGGTTAGTACGAATTAACCAACGCGAGATCAGTTCAAAAGATTATCAAGCAGATAATGCCAAGCGTTTAATTGATCGTGAATTTAATCTATCCTATGCTGATAAGATACCCCAAAAAAATCAGATTGTAGATGGTGTATGGTTCTCGCCGGGCGGGGATATTAAACAGGTATCGATTGAGTCAGGCTTAATGAAAACTCTTCAACTTCGCTTAGGAGATGTCCTTGAATTTGATGTGGCAGGATTGCGTTATGAGGCGAAGATTACTTCGGTTCGTAAACTAGATTGGAATACGATGCGCGTCAATTTTTTTGCAATGACGCCATCAGAACTATTATCAGATGCACCACAAAGTTGGATTGTGGCGTATCGGCAAGAGCAGAATCAACGTATTGATATGGATATTATTGCGGCCTATCCAAATATCACTGTTGTTGATACTGAGCAATCCTTAGCGCAAGCTAGTCGTGTACTAATGCAATTAGTTTTTGCGATACAGATCCTTTTTTTATTAACCTTAATAGCTGGTTTGTTAGTTTTATTGATTGTTTTAGCAGGCGTTCAAGATCGACGCGTACGTGAGGCTGCTGTATTAAAGACAATGGGCGCTAGTCAGGCTTTTTTAGCACGAACTTGGTTAGTTGAGTTTGTTTTTTGTGGTGGAGTTGGTGGTTTATTAAGTGGGCTCTGCGCGAGTACCACAGCGTGGTTTTTGGCAAATAATGCCTTAGAAATATCTATGCCATTTCCAGCATGGATTATTTTTCTTGGGTTTGTCATGGGAGTAATCTTGAGTGGTTTATCGAGTTGGTTTTTACACGTCAAGATTTTTAAGGTTTCTCCAGTTCATATTTTACAAACCAATTAAATACAATACGACAGGTATTTAGGCTTGGAAAAATGGCCTATCACCAGCCACGGTAATGCGATGGCCACTTCGTGTATTTGGCCAATAGTCCCACATGGCCCGATGTTGAACACAGCGATTATCCCAAAAAGCAATAGAGTTTTTTTGCCATTTAAAGCGGCATTGAAATAATGGGTTTTCCATATGTTCGAATAGATAATTGAGAATACCATCGCTTTCATCGATAGGCACTCCAACTAGGTGGGTAGTAAATCCCTTATTGATATAGAGTGCTTTTTTTAAAGTTATTGGATGAGTACGAATTACTGGATGTTCAGCATGCGGGTAATTCGTTTTATCTTGTACACCAAAATTAGCATAAGTTCCGCGATACACGGGCTCGCCATCATGGAAGGCTGTTAAGCCGTGCAGATAAGTTTTCATTCGGTCTGACAAGGCATCATACGCAGCGTACATACTTGCAAATAAAGTATCACCACCATTTTCTGGGCATTCGTAAATATGTAGAATACTTCCCATGGGAGGTTCTTGATCACAACTGACATCTGTATGCCAGACTTCACCATTTGCACGGGGTGAGTTTCTATCTGCCTGGATAAGCATCATTTCGGGGATATTGGCAACGTGTGGTGCGGCGGGATGAATATGCAGATCGCCAAAGATCTGTCCAAACGCCACATGATTTTCTTTACTAATATTTTGATCGCGAAAGAAAATAACTTGATTTTCTGCCAGCGCGCGGTGGAGTTCTTCTTGTTGTTTTGCCAGAATGGGCTTGCTCAGGTCGATTTGATAAATTTCAGCCCCAATGACTGGAGTGAGTTTTTTAACTTCGATTGTTTCAAAGGGTTTTTGGGCATGGGTTTCATGACGGTATCTTGGCCCGTTATGACCTTTTAATTGGTTTGTACGCATCTTGGATTCCTAATCTAATTTCACATTGGTACTTCGGATAATTTTTCCCCAGCGTTCTATTTCTGCGACGGTAAAGGCGGCAAACTCTTCTGGGGTAGACGTGATTGGTGCACCACCAAGCCCATCAAATCGTTTGAGAACGAGGGGGTCAGTACACGCCGTAACGATATCTTTATTAATTTTTCGAATAATTTCTTTCGGAGTACCTTTAGGTGCATAAAAACCTGTCCAAGTCCATATCTGGAAGCCAGTTAACCCAGCTTCTATCGCGGAGGGAACTTTTGGAATCAGGTTATCTCTGGTGGGTAGACTAACTGCTAGGCCACGCATTTTCCCACCATCGATTTGTAAGCGTCCATTGGTTGTGTCGATAGTCATGAAGCTTAGCAGACCAGATAGAAGGTCCGGGAATGCCTGTGGATTACTTTTGTAGCCAATGGCACGGGCTGAGGCTTGCGCTTGTTGTAAATATAGTTCAGAGGCAATTCTAGCGGGCAACGAACCAGCACCAAAACTATGCTTATCAGGCTCAGACTGAAGGAGTGCAGTTAAGTCGCCAAGTGTTTTAATGGGCGAGTCAGCGCGTACGAGGACCACAAAAGACAATTTTCCAAACAAAGAAATTGCCTCAAAATCCTCAATAGGTCGATAGGGCAGTTTGGGGTAGAGTGCTGGATTAACAGCATGCGTCATAGCAGAGGTTAAAAACAGATGGTGACCATCTGGTTTAGATCTGGCGGCTGCTTCTGCACCTGGAATGCCATTACCACCCCCACGATTATCAATTGTGACGGCTTGGCCCCACATTTGGGAGAGTTTTGCGGCGATTACTCGGCCGGTAATATCTGTGGCTGCTCCTGCGGGAAATGGCACGATAATATTGACTCTAGACTCAGGCCAAGTTTGCCCGAATGACGCATTGGGTAGAACTAATCCAAGGCTACTCGTTACTAGGCCTTTGTTAAAAAGACGTCGGTCCAAAATGATCTCCGGTTGTAATCCACTATTGGATTAACTACAGCATTAACTACTGCATATTATTTTTATGATGGCGGTTGACGGTATCCTTGACAACCTTTTGCACCTTTAGGTTAGTCAGAACTGCAGGAATTGTCAAGAAGTCCTCCAAGGATCACCTGGCTTTAGGCTGAAGGATTGACTTCATCTATCGGTGACTTGGGTAGTTGTATTAGGCGGGTTTTGGCAAGGCGATCAGCTAGAGACTGTTTTCCAAGTTGATTATTTTGATCGAGTAGGCAAGTCAAAGGCCAGAAAAAGAGAGCCATGACAAATAGCAGTTCTAACGTAGGCCAGTTGCCCATGGGGTATCCGAGAAGCAATTTATAAGCGCCATAGATGATAACTGCTGGAATCAGCCAGAGCGAACCGATCGCAAAGCGAATCAGAGCTTGTGAGCGATTTAAATGCTTGCCAGACAAGTTAACCATTTTGACTCTCCAAGTCTGCATAGCAAGGGTTTGTCCGGTATTTGTCCAATACCAAACAAAGTAGAGTCCGAATAATAAGTAGACATGCGCAAAAGCTAGCCAAGGTGGGACTTGGATTTGGAGCATGACTCCAAGGGCAAGGGATGGCACTAGGTAGCCCAAAGCCCAAACTCCCAGGAGCATGAGCATTTCATAAAGACCCACACAAATTCTGCGACGAATACTAGGTGCTACGAGGATATTTTCCAAGGAGTAACAGCTTAATTGGGTTTTAAGGAAGGGGCGTTAACAAGGGACGGTTTTTTTTGTTTCGAGTTAGCCTCGTCGGCTAACTGTTTTTTTTCTTCAGGAGATAGCTGTTGATAAGCCTCCCAGGCTTCGGCTTTTTTTTCATTTGGGATAGATTGACTTTTAATGAAATTTGCTCGGGCAGTCCGGCGTTCCTTGATGGATAGTTTGGACCAGTCTAACATTCGGATTTTTAAGCGTTCTTTTTCCGTATCTGAAAACTGATCATACCGATTTGCCAGTTGGGCCCATTTCGATTTTTGCTCGGAAGTTAGGCTTGCCCAGTCCTCCTCCAGTGAGGCTAAGACTTCTTTTTGGGGAGTTGAAAGTTCTGCCCAGCCAGGTGCTTTAGAGCCAATCGCATTCACAGAAGAGGATTGGGCATAGGCGAAATGTGCTGCAGGGGTAGAGAGAAGCCCAGTTAATAATAAAATAGTTAATAATTTCATATACTTATATCGGTTCGCAAGGTTTTAATACCGATCCAATTGAACCATTGAGCATGCTGCAATAGTTAGGGGAAGCAGAATGGCCAATCTACTGATTGAGGCTTGGGTCGGGCGCTTTTTCACGATTTTTTTCAGTTGAGTTAGCAACTGCAGCCGGGTCATCTTGCTCATTCGCTTTTTCAGCCCGGGCAAGCATATTTTTTAAGAATAGCTTAAAGCCATCATCGGCATAGGCATCTGGCGGCACTGAATCGCTCAAAATGGCCGCATCAACTTCGACAATATCACTCAAACGGGCTTGTTGTTGCCAATCAGCAATTAAAAAGACTGTTATACAGATGAGTAATAGGGTACCAAGCCAATTAAAGGACTCGTAATTCATATTGAAAAATCCAGTAGAAAGAGTTTGGCTCGATTTTTTTTGCACAGAAAGTGCTTTTTCTCGCGATTTTTCAAGGTTTTTTAACACTTTAGGAGAAAGGTGGGCCAATTCTTTATCGAGTGAGCGAGCCACTGTCTTACCAATTTGGTCGATTAATAGGTCATTCATGCTGCTTTTCTGAGCAAAATGCGGATTTATCGTGGTAGACGGGTTTTGATTTAAGGTATTCATCGATTACTCGCTTCTTTTTAGGGTGAGGCTTAAAGGTAAAACATCAATTCAATTAATTAGAAATTACAATTTAAAAACTAATTCCAAGCTTTTTTAATGCTAAAGCCAAAGTATGACAAGCTCGAGAACAATGTGTTTTAACACTTCCTTCACTACAACCCATCGCCGAGGCCGTCTCAGAAATGTCTAACTCCTCCCAATAACGCATGAGGAAGGCTTCGCGTTGACGATTTGGTAACTTTTCTATTTCTTTTTCTAATATTGTTGATAATTCCATTCTTTCAAGCTGTTTTGATGATTCTTGCCCAAAACTAGAGGTCTCTGGATTTTCCAAGAAGTCTTCTGGGTGAGCATCCTCATCCGCATCATTTTTTTTAAACTTAGAGAATAGAGTAACCCAAGTGTTTCTGACCTTTTGCCGTCTAAACCAGTCCTTGGTGCAGTTTTGCACAATTCTTGTGAAAAGTAATGGTAATTCTTCAATATTTTTATCGCCATAACTTTGCGAGAGTTTAATCATGGCATCCTGTACGATATCTAAAGCTGCATCCTCATCGCGAACCGCATAAAGAACTTGCTTAAAAGCGCGCTTTTCACTAGATTTGAGGAAGTCAGAAAGTTCTTTTGCAGAAGCCATGATTGAATTTTAAACACCAAACCAATATTTTTGTTCAATAAAAGACTTGAAATGTAATATAATTTAAAGTTCGCTTACACGAAACCTTTTAAAAGAAGGGTTTGAATCCGCAAGCATAGCCGCACGAAGTCACGCCACAAGCTGGGCAGAGAGCAGACCAACCAATTTTTTGCCGAAAATTGCAAAGGACTATTAGAAATGAATACTGTCAATGAAGTTGTAAATACCCCGTTTAAGTCAAACGAACAACTAGCACCCAATCCAGCATCAAATTCTGAAGTGCCATCTTCCGCCCAAATAATTGGTGCCGAAATTTTGGTTCGAGCTTTAGCCGAGGAGGGGGTTGAATACGTCTGGGGTTACCCTGGCGGTTCAGTTTTATACATATATGACGAAATTCACAAACAAGAAAAATTCGAGCATATTTTAGTGCGTCATGAGCAGGGTGCTGTGCACGCTGCTGATGGCTTTGCCCGCGCTTCTGGTAAGGTGGGCGTTGCTCTAGTTACGTCCGGACCGGGCGTCACAAATGCTGTTACCGGTATTGCCACGGCCTATATGGACTCTGTACCACTTGTGGTGATTACTGGCAACGTGCCTTCGCACATGATTGGCGAGGACGCTTTTCAGGAGTGTGACACCGTTGGTATTACTAGGCCAATTGTCAAACATAATTTTTTAGTAAAAGATGTAAAAGACTTAGCAGTAACGATAAAAAAAGCCTTTCACATTGCTCAAACTGGTCGGCCTGGACCTGTGGTCATCGACATTCCCAAAGATATTTCTTTTCACAAAGCCGTTTATGAATATCCAAAAGAAATTGAAATGCGTTCGTATAACCCAGTGCTGCGGGGGCATTCTGGCCAAATTCGTAAAGCCATTCAGTTATTGCTAGATGCGAAGCGCCCATATATTTATAGTGGTGGGGGCGTTATTTTGGCAAACGCTGCGCCGCAACTCAAGGAATTTGCTGAATTATTAGGTTATCCGGTTACCAATACGTTAATGGGCCTCGGTGGATTTCCTGGTTCCAACCCTCAGTTTGTTGGGATGCTTGGTATGCATGGCACTTACGAAGCCAATATGGCTATGCAAAATGCAGATGTAGTGATCGCGATTGGTGCGCGCTTTGATGACCGAGTGATTGGTAATCCTCAGCATTATATGAGTGTGCCGCGCAAGGTGATTCACGTGGATATTGATCCATCGGTGATTTCCAAAAGAGTCCACGCTGACGTGCCGATTGTTGGCAATCTTAAGGACGTTTTGACAGAGATGACGGCACAGATTCGCTCGATGGGTCCTATTAAAAACCAGTCCGACGTTCAAATTTGGTGGCAGCAAATTAAAGAATGGCAAAAAACAGATTGCTTGAAATATGATCGCCAATCTGAAATCGTCAAACCACAATATGTCGTTGAGAAGTTGTACGAATTGACTGGTGGAGACGCATTCATCTGCTCGGATGTAGGGCAGCATCAAATGTGGGCAGCGCAGTTTTATAAATTCAACAAGCCTAGAAGATGGATTAATTCTGGTGGACTAGGCACCATGGGAGTTGGGTTGCCTTATGCGATGGGAATTAAAAAGGCTTTTCCTAATGAAGAAGTGTGTACGATTACTGGCGAGGGGTCGATTCAAATGTGTAGTCAGGAATTGTCGACCTGTTTGCAATATGACACGCCGATTAAGATCATTTCCCTCAATAATCGGTATTTGGGAATGGTCAGACAATGGCAGGAGTTAAGTTACAGTAAGAGATACTCCCATTCTTATATGGATTCCTTACCCGATTTTGTGAAGTTAGCGGAAGCTTATGGTCATGTCGGGATGCGGATTGAAAAAACTGCAGACGTCGAGGGGGCTTTGCGTGAGGCCTTGAAATTAAAAAAACGCACAGTCTTCATGGACTTTCAGACTGACCCAACAGAGAATGTTTGGCCGATGGTTGAAGCCGGCAAGGGAATTACAGAAATGTTGCTCGGTGGGGAGAATGATGAATGAGGCATATTATTTCGGTTTTGTTAGAAAATGAGCCTGGAGCATTATCAAGGGTAGTTGGATTATTTTCTGCGCGCGGTTACAACATCGAAAGTTTGACTGTTGCCCCGACTGAAGACGCCTCGTTATCACGTATGACAATAGTGACAACTGGGTCTGATGAGGTCATTGAGCAGATCACGAAGCATTTAAACCGCTTAGTTGAGGTTGTTAAGGTTTATGATTTGAGTGAAGGCTTGCATATTGAGCGCGAATTGATGCTCATTAAAGTTCGAGCAGTTGGAAAAGAGCGCGAGGAAATGAAGCGAACGACTGATATCTTCAGGGGTCGGGTAATTGATGTAACGGATAAAAGTTATACGATTGAGTTAACGGGTGACTCGGCTAAGTTAGATGCTTTTATTGAAGCAATTGATCAAGCATCCATCTTGGAAACCGTTCGAACGGGTGCCTCTGGCGTAGGGCGAGGCGAGAGAGTTTTACGGGTTTAGTGCGCGTGTATTGTTGCGCAAATAGATGTTGTGGTGGATAAATATTCAAACGATTTTTTTATAGGAACGCAAATGAAAGTTTTTTACGATAAAGACGCTGATTTATCCCTTGTAAAGGGCAAACAAGTAACTATTATTGGTTATGGTTCACAGGGTCACGCACACTCTTTGAATTTACATGACTCAGGTGTGAATGTAACTGTTGGCTTACGAAAAAATGGTGCTTCTTGGGCTAAGGCCAGCAACGCTGGGTTAAAGGTCAAAGAAGTTGCTGATGCAGTTAAAGGGGCAGATATTGTGATGATGTTGTTACCCGACGAACAAATTGCTGAAGTGTACAAAACAGAAGTTGCCCCCAATATTAAGCCTGGCGCCGCGTTAGCATTTGCGCATGGATTTAACGTACATTATGGTCAAGTTATTCCTCGTGCAGACATTGATGTGATTATGATCGCACCTAAGGCACCCGGTCATACAGTGAGAAGTACATACGCCCAGGGCGGTGGAGTGCCCCATTTGGTAGCGGTATACCAAGACAACTCTGGTGCGGCTAGAGATATCGCCTTGTCATATGCAACTGCCAACGGTGGAGGTCGTGCCGGAATCATTGAGACAAATTTTAGAGAAGAGACTGAGACAGATTTATTTGGCGAACAAGCTGTTCTGTGTGGCGGCGCTGTAGAGTTAGTTAAGGCTGGCTTTGAGACTTTAGTTGAAGCGGGTTATGCACCCGAGATGGCGTATTTTGAATGCCTACATGAATTGAAATTGATTGTTGATTTAATTTATGAGGGTGGTATTGCGAATATGAACTATTCAATTTCTAATAACGCCGAGTACGGCGAGTACGTAACTGGTCCAAGAATTGTCACGGAGCAAACAAAGCAGGTAATGCGTGATGTTTTAAAGGATATTCAAACAGGCGAATATGCCAAGAGTTTTATTTTAGAAAACCGCGCTGGAGCCCCAACGTTGATTTCGCGTCGACGTTTAAATGCTGAGCATCAAATTGAACAAGTTGGCGGGAAGTTGCGTTCGATGATGCCTTGGATTGCTAAAAATAAATTAGTTGACCAAAGTAAAAACTAGTTGGATTGAAGTTTGAAAAATAAAGGTAGCCATGTCATATAACCACCCACTAATTGCCCGCGAAGGTTGGCCTTATTTAGCTGGTATTGGGGCAGTAACTTTGCTTGTGCAAAGCCTGGGCGGATTTATTTTTGCATGGCCCTTTTGGTTGACTTTTCTGTTTGTTTTACAGTTCTTTCGAGACCCTCCACGACTAGTACCCTTAGCAGAAAATGCTGTTTTAGCCCCAGCCGATGGCAGAATTGTTGTGGTGGAAAAGACGACCGATCCATATGCTGATCGTCAAGCATTAAAAATTAGCATCTTTATGAATGTTTTCAATGTGCATTCAAATCGTATTGCTGTAAATGGTCGGATAAAAAAAATTCAATACTTCGAGGGAAAGTTTGTTAACGCTGACTTAGATAAAGCCTCTACTGAAAATGAGCGTAATGCGATCGTACTAGAGGCGAATGGGCATGACATTACATTAGTTCAAGTTGCTGGACTCATTGCTAGGCGAATTCTTTGTTACGTGCGGGTTGGTGATCAGGTAAAAAAAGGCGAGCGGTATGGTTTTATCCGTTTTGGATCGCGCGTTGATGTGTATTTGCCGCTAACTGCTGAGCCACTCGTCACTGTAGGCGACCGTGTTAGTGCAACTTCAACGATCCTTGCTACATTGCCCAACCTGGATGGTTAAGGGTTGCTCATGGCGCAATTTCGCAAAAATAGAATTTCTCGGCCAAAAGTTTTTAAGCAAGCCCGATTGCGTTCTTCCGAAAATGAATCAAGCCAGCATTTGGATATTTCCGCCCCTCCAGAACCGTTAAAAGAGTTTTATCCAAAGCCGCGCAATAAGGCGATTTATTTACTACCGAATGCCTTTACGACAGCCGCTTTGTTTTGTGGTTTTTTTGCGATAGTGCAAGCCATGAACCAGCGTTGGGAAGTGGCCGCAATTGCCATATTTTGCTCGATGGTTTTAGATGGTATGGATGGACGAGTAGCCAGAATGACGCGCACGCAAAGCGCTTTTGGGGAGCAGTATGACTCGTTAGCTGACATGGTGTCATTCGGAGTTGCCCCAGCACTAGTAGCCTATGAGTGGACTTTAAAAGGGCTTGGGAAATGGGGTTGGTTAGCAGCATTTATATATTGCGCTGGGGCGGCACTGCGTTTAGCCCGTTTTAACATCATGACAGGAGAAGCCGATAAGCGTTTCTTCCAAGGTCTTCCAAGTCCGGCTGCGGCGGCAATTATCGCGGGTTTTGTTTGGTTAGCCGAGGATAATAAATTACCTGTTGCGAACCTAGCTATTCCTTGGACGATGTTCTTTTTGACAATTTATGCTGGTATTACGATGGTTTCGAATGTGCGGTTTTATAGTGGTAAGACTTTGGATATTCGCTATCACGTCCCTTTTGGAATGATGGTACTTCTTATTTTGTTATTTGTTTTAGTCTCTAGTGATCCTCCATTGACGCTATTTGGATTATTTGTTTTATACGCCTTATCTGGATATGTGACATGGTTTTGGGGCATTTTGCCATTTAGTAAAAAGGTGGGCCGTGCGAAGACTACAATTATCTCTAAAGCCCCTTCGGGCTCTGATGAAAAATTAGATGTAGTGAACAAGTGACATAAAAATTAATTCGGTGTATAGTATTTATATGAAATTCAATAAGCAATTATTTTTAATACTGAACCTTCTGGCACTGGATCATTTGACCGGGGCTAGAGATCGAGTTTGCTAAACAGCATTTATTTAAAAAGACATACATAACGAATCTTACTAACCCCAGCCAAGTTGCTGGGGTTTTGTTTTATATGAGTGAGTAAATTAAGCACAATTAGGAGAAAGAAGATGGCAATGGACAAACTAATCATTTTTGACACCACTTTGAGGGATGGCGAACAGTCGCCAGGCGCTTCCATGAGTAAAGATGAGAAAGTTCGAATTGCAAGACAACTAGAGCGATTACATGTCGATGTCATTGAAGCTGGGTTTGCCGCGAGTTCCCCGGGTGATTTTGCGGCCATTCAAGCCGTTGCAGCAGCGGTCAAGGACGCGACGATTTGTTCATTAGCACGTGCGAATGAGTACGATATCACGCAAGCTGCAAAGGCTCTAGAGGGTGCCAATTCAAAAAGAATCCATACTTTTATTGCCACCAGTGCTTTGCATATGGAAAAAAAGTTGCGCATGACACCAGAACAGGTCATGGAGCAAGCCATTGCATCAATCCGGCTAGCACGGCAGTTTACCGATGATATTGAATTCTCACCAGAGGATGGTTACCGTTCAGATCCGGAATTTTTATACCGTGTCTTAGAGGCCGTGATTCGGGAAGGTGCTACAACTATAAACGTACCAGACACTGTGGGTTATGCTGTGCCGGAGTTATATGGTCAGTTCATTCTCGATTTACGGCAAAAGATTCCTAATTCCGATAAAGCGATTTGGTCGGTACATTGCCATAATGATTTAGGTTTAGGGGTAGCAAACTCCTTAGCGGGCATACATATTGGCGGAGCACGTCAAGTCGAATGTACTATTAATGGTTTAGGTGAGCGAGCAGGAAATACTTCCTTAGAAGAGATTGTGATGGCTGTTAAAACACGTCGCGATTTTTATAACTTACAAGTTGGCATCGATGCCACACAAATTGTTTCTAGTTCGAAGATGGTTTCACAAATTACTGGGTTTGTGGTGCAGCCAAATAAGGCTGTAGTAGGAGCTAATGCCTTCGCACATGCCTCAGGTATCCATCAAGATGGGGTTTTAAAGGCGCGCGATACTTATGAAATTATGCGTGCTGAGGATGTGGGCTGGAGTGCTAATAAGATTGTTCTTGGGAAGCTGTCTGGCAGAAACGCTTTTAAGCAAAGATTACAAGAGCTTGGTGTATCGATGGATTCTGAGGTTGATTTGAACGCTGCTTTTACCAGGTTTAAAAGCTTAGCTGATCAAAAATCTGAGATTTTTGATGAAGATATCATGTCTATTTTGTCAAACTCGCAACAGCAACAGGGCGCTGATTTTTACCGATTTGTTTCTTTATCGCAGCACTCCGAGACGGGGGAGGTGCCTCGGGCGAAGATTGTTTTACAAATGGGCGGTATTGAACAAAGTAGTTCAAGCGAGGGAAATGGCCCAGTAGATGCCACTTTAAATGCGATTGAAGTTCAAGCCCAAAGTGGTGCTGAGTTACTGCTCTATTCCGTCAATGCGATTACTGCGGGGACGCAGTCGCAAGGTGAGGTCACGGTTCGTTTAACCAGAGCTGGCCGGGTCGTGAATGGGGTTGGTACGGATCCTGACATCGTTGCGGCCTCGGCTAAGGCGTATTTGGCCGCATTAAACCGTTTACATGACCCAGCTGGAGAGAAGATCAACGCGCAAATGGCACCTTAATAATTTCTGCAATATCAATCAATTAGAGTTTTTTTGATTAGTTTGCTACAATAGAAGGCTAAGTAAGCATGGATGTTGTTGATCAGTGGTATGACCATTGTTTTACGAGTAAAAAGTTGTTTTTTGAATATTTTGATTAATCACGACACAGAAGTGGTTAGCCCAATTTGCAGGGATTTGTCTCAGATTGGTTAGCTGCAGTGTTCGCAAGTAAGGAGTTTTTTATGGCTGTTAACACGCAAGCAAAAGCAGGTATTGTTAAAGAGCACGCCCGTGCCCAAAACGATACTGGTAGTCCAGAGGTGCAAGTTGCCCTCCTGACTGCACGTATCAACGATCTCACCACACACTTTAAGGCCAACGCTAAAGACCATCATAGCCGTCGAGGGCTTTTGAAAATGGTTTCACGTCGGCGTCGTTTATTAGATTACTTGAAGGGTAAAGACTTTGATCGTTATCGTGTTTTGATTGAGAAACTGGGCTTACGTAAGTAAGGTCAAAATGCCCGCTGTAATTTTGGCGGGCATGTTTGTTTGGTAGGGTTCTTTTATAGTAGTTTTTTAGAGGGACTGTTTGAAGAGGTAGTCTTTTAGGGTGTGTGTTTAGAAATGAAATAATTGGGTATGTGTCATTCCAATTGTGATTTTTGGGTGTGGATATTGATCTTGACAGCCTCAGGTTCATTGATCTCAAGACCACAGTTGGAATGGCATGCCCTCTCATGTCAATTTCATTAGCTAACTCACTCTCGGGTGTTTCTGCGGCACTTGAATCCGTGGAAAATTAGCGCATGACTTCTTGCGCTGATTAACTATTTGGAGAAAATATGAGTTTATTTAATAAGGTTACAAAAACGTTTCAATGGGGTAAGCATACAGTTCGGTTAGAGACTGGCGAGATTGCTCGCCAATCTGGCGGTGCTGTTTTAGTAGATATGGACGATACAGTTGTTTTAGCAACAGTAGTTGGCGCAAAAAATGCCAAGCCCGGTCAGGATTTCTTTCCTTTGACGGTTGACTACATTGAGAAGACATATGCTGCGGGTAAGATCCCTGGAGGCTTTTTTCGCCGTGAAGGTCGACCATCAGAAGGTGAGACATTAACATCGCGTTTAATCGATCGGCCGATTCGTCCACTTTTCCCTGAGGACTTTTATAACGAAGTGCAGATTGTGATTCATGTGATGTCGATTAACCCAGATGTGCCAGCTGATATCGCTGCCTTGATAGGTGCATCGGCTGCCTTAGCTATATCGGGTATTCCTTTTAATGGGCCTTTGGGCGCTGCTCGCGTAGGCTATAAGGATGGTGAATATCTTTTAAACCCAACGCGTTCAGAGCAGTTGGATAGCCAATTAGATTTGATCGTAGCTGGGACACAAAATGCTGTTTTAATGGTTGAATCTGAAGCGCACGAATTGTCCGAAGAGATCATGCTAGGCGGAGTTGTTTTTGGGCATGAACAAGCGCAAGTGGCAATTACTGCGATTCAGGAATTAGTCCGTGACGCTGGCAAGCCGGAGTGGGATTGGAAGCCTGCTGAGAAAAATGAAGCGCTCATTGCGAAGGTTGCGCAGATTGCTGAGCAGGGTCTGAAGGATGCATATCAAATTCGACAAAAGCAAGCGCGTTCATCTAAGCTCAAAGAGGTAAGTGCTGACTTGATGACTAAATTGGCCGCTGACGGTGAGGTTGATGAAGTTGCTGTTGGCAACATTCTCTTTGGTTTGGAATCGAAGATTGTTCGTGGACAGGTTTTAAGTGGTGAGCCAAGAATTGATGGGCGTGACACAAGAACTGTCAGGCCAATTGAAATCCGCACGGGAGTCTTACCCCGAACGCATGGCTCGGCATTATTTACAAGGGGAGAAACACAAGCCTTAGTTGTGGCCACGTTGGGTACTGCGCGGGATGAGCAAATTATTGATGCTCTTGAAGGAGAGTACCGTGATCGTTTCATGTTCCACTACAACATGCCCCCTTTTGCAACTGGCGAGACAGGTCGAGTTGGTACGCCCAAGCGGCGTGAGATTGGTCATGGCCGTTTAGCCAAGCGTGCTTTAGTGCCGGTTTTACCAAAGGCTGACGAATTTGCTTATAGCATTCGTTTAGTCTCAGAAATTACTGAATCCAATGGTTCATCCTCGATGGCATCGGTTTGCGGTGGTTGCTTGGCTCTCATGGATGCTGGCGTCCCCGTTAAAGCGCACGTCGCTGGTGTTGCAATGGGTTTAATTTTGGATGGTAATCGCTTTGCAGTTTTAACGGATATTTTAGGTGATGAAGATCACTTAGGTGATATGGACTTTAAAGTTGCTGGAACGGCCAGTGGTGTTACAGCCTTGCAAATGGACATCAAAGTACAGGGTATTACGAAGGAAATTATGCAAGTTGCTTTAGAGCAAGCCAAAGAGGGGCGTTTGCACATTCTTTCGAAAATGCAAGAGTCGATGTCGAGTATTCGTACTGAATTGTCAGAGCATGCTCCACGCATGGTCACAATTAAGATTCATCCCGATAAGATTCGTGAGGTCATTGGTAAAGGTGGCGCGACGATACAAGCATTAACCAAGGAAACGGGATGCAGCATCGATATTAAAGACGATGGCACGGTCACAATTGCTTCGACGAGCGCCTCTGGTATGGAGGAAGCTAAGCGTCAAATTGAGGGTATAACTGCCGAGGCTGAAGTTGGTAAAACATACGAAGGTCCAGTAGTAAAAATCTTAGAGTTTGGTGCGCTTGTAAATATTCTTCCTGGTAAAGACGGCCTTTTGCATATTTCGGAGATCGCCCATGAACGTGTGAAGGAAGTAAAAGATTTTTTACAAGAGGGGCAAATTGTTAAAGTCAAGTTGTTAGCCGCAGACGATCGTGGCCGCTTAAAACTTTCGATGAAAGCTCTCTCACCTGAAGAGGGTGGACCGGCTTTAGCTCAACCAGCGCCAGTTGCTTCTAATCATGAAGCTTCGGGCAATACTGAGCAGTAATTTACTGAGGACGGTGGGATGCGCACGCAATTAGTTGTTGCTAATTGGAAGTTAAATGGTAATTGGGCTTTTAATGAAGCGATGGTGGGTGCGCTAACCCAAAGTTTAAGCAAGGAACAATTACAGCAGCGGGATGTTGTTTTGTGTCCGCCTGCCGTCTATTTACATCACGTAAGTGGTCTTTTAGGAAGTTCATCGATTTGGTTGGGCGCGCAGGATCTTTCAGAGCAAGTCTGTGGAGCATTTACCGGAGAGATATCTGGGCAGATGATCAAAGAATTAGGATGTCGCTATGTTTTAGTTGGACATTCTGAAAGAAGACAGCGGCATGTTGAGGGTGATTCCTTGGTGGGAAAAAAAGCCTTGGCGGCGATTGTTGCGGGTTTAACGCCTATTATTTGTCTTGGCGAGACCTTCAATGTTCGTCAGTCAGGCTCGATGCAGGGAGTTATTGAAGGACAGTTAGATAGTATCTATGCGGTTTTAAAAGACGATATTTTCAAGGCAGTGATTGCTTACGAGCCGATTTGGGCGATTGGCACGGGTTTAACTGCCACAAGTGAGCAAGCGCAAGAAGCGCATCGTATTTTAAGAAAAAAACTAGCATTGATTGATTCGATGTATGCCCAAAGAGTCTTGATAATCTATGGTGGCAGTGTGAAAGCTAGTAATGCAGCGGAGTTATTGAGTATGTCTGATATTGATGGTCTTTTAGTCGGAGGGGCTTCTTTAGTCTCTGAGGAATTTATAACAATTTGTCAAGCTGGCTTGAATTTGTAAGGAAAAGAGAGAAATTATGGAATGGTTAAAAACTGTATTAATGATTGTGCAAATTATTTCTGCGCTGGGCGTTATTGCACTGGTTTTAGTTCAACAAGGTAAGGGTGCTGATATGGGCGCTGCTTTTGGCTCTGGATCCTCGGGGAGTATTTTTGGTGCGACCGGTTCGTCGAATTTCCTTTCAAGGACTACGGGTATTTTAGCGGCAGTTTTTTTCCTCAGCACACTCTCGATTAGTTATCTAGGGACTGATCACTCCAAGGATGCGGGAGTACTCTCAAAGCCTGCTAGTGGCGTTCCAACTGATCGAACGACAGACGCTTTGCCATCGCCTGTGAAAGAAGTTGCTCCCCCATCGGGATCGACAGTACCAAAGTAGTGCTTATAGGCTTTTTTTTAGGTGATTTTTTTGCCACATCGTTAGGAAAAGGCTAAAATATCGATTATGTTTGTAGTTTTATGCCGACGTGGTGGAATTGGTAGACACGCTATCTTGAGGGGGTAGTGGCGTAAAGCTGTGCGAGTTCGAGTCTCGCCGTCGGCACCAAGTAATTTTTGTCATAGAACTGTTTTACAATTCAGATGATTATGATATTTTGAATTTAATTTGGAAGCCAATTGGACCTATCTAACTACCTCCCAGTTTTCTTATTTATCCTAGTAGGGATTGCTGTTGGTTTTGTGCCCATGTTTTTGGGAAAGATCATTGGCCCATCCAATCCGGATGCGGAAAAAATTTCGCCATACGAGTGTGGCTTTGACGCATTTGAAGATGCGCGAATGAAGTTTGATGTGCGCTATTACCTGATTGCTATCTTATTTATTTTATTTGACTTAGAAACTGCTTTTTTATTCCCATGGGGAGTCGCACTCAAAGAAATTGGTTGGGCTGGTTATTTTTCAATGATTGTATTTCTTTTGGAATTTGTCGTTGGCTTTGTTTATATATGGAAAAAGGGCGCTTTGAACTGGGAATAGTTTTAAGCGCAAATTGAATCTATGGCATTAGAGGGATTACTCAAAGAAGGTTTTGTTACAACTTCAGCTGATAAGTTGATTAACTGGACTAGGACAGGTTCGCTTTGGCCAATGACCTTTGGTCTAGCTTGCTGTGCTGTAGAAATGATGCATGCAGGGGCGGCGCGATATGACCTAGACCGATTTGGCGTTGTTTTCAGACCATCGCCTAGGCAGTCTGATTTAATGATTGTGGCTGGGACTTTGTGTAATAAAATGGCGCCTGCACTGCGGAAGGTTTATGATCAGATGCCAGAGCCGAGGTGGGTTTTATCAATGGGCTCTTGTGCTAACGGTGGTGGTTACTACCATTACTCTTACTCGGTTGTGCGCGGTTGTGATCGCATTGTGCCGGTCGATGTGTATGTTCCTGGATGTCCGCCAACAGCAGAAGCCTTGATTTATGGAATTATCCAGTTACAAGCGAAGATTCGTCGCACCTCAACCATTGCTAGAAAAGCGTAAATGATTCGATGAATGAGCGTTTAGTCCATTTAGAGCAACTTCTTCAAAAGCGATTTTCTGGGATAGCAAATATTGAATGTGCGCTCAATGAAGTGACTATGACTGTCCAGTCCGTAAATTATTTAGAAATTGCCAAACAGATAAAAGTTTTACCTGAATTTGGTTTTGAGCAATTAATGGATTTATGTGGCGTAGACTACCAGTCCTATGGGGATGGTCTTTGGACAGGGCGACGATTTGCCGCAGTATCGCATCTTTTATCGGTTCAGAATAACTGGCGTTTGCGATTTCGGGTGATGGCAGAGCAAGATGACTTTCCAGTGTTGCCGAGTTTGACGGGAGTTTGGAGTTCGGCGAATTGGTACGAGCGCGAGGCTTTTGATTTATTCGGGATTATTTTTGATGGCCATGATGATTTAAGACGGATCCTCACCGATTATGGCTTTATTGGGCATCCATTTCGGAAAGATTTTCCAGTTTCTGGTCAAGTTGAAATGCGTTATGATCCTGAGCAAAAAAGAGTCATTTATCAAGCCATTACGATTGAGCCTAGAGAGTTAACACCTCGGGTAATTCGGGAAGAGAACTACGGAACCTAGTATGGCGGAGATTAAAAACTACACGATCAATTTTGGGCCACAGCACCCTGCAGCTCATGGAGTTTTGCGTTTAGTTCTAGAGTTGGACGGGGAAGTTATTCAGCGGGCGGATCCGCACATTGGGTTATTGCACCGAGCTACTGAGAAATTAGCAGAGACCAGAACTTGGATCCAAAATGTGCCTTACATGGATCGTTTGGATTATGTCTCCATGATGGCCAATGAGCATGCCTATGTCATGGCGATTGAAAAGCTCTTACAGATTGAAGTTCCTCTGCGGGCACAATATATTCGTGTGATGTTTGATGAGATCACGCGCTTACTCAATCATTTGTTGTGGATTGGTTGTCACGGTTTAGATGTGGGAGCCATGGCAGTATTTTTGTATGCCTTTAGAGAACGTGAAGATTTATTTGATATGTATGAGGCGGTTTCAGGTGCAAGGATGCATGCTGCCTACTACAGGCCTGGCGGGGTTTATCGGGACTTACCGGAACAAATGCCACAATATAGTGCCAATAAAATTCGTGGTCAAAAAGCCATGGATAAAATGAATGCCAATCGTCAAGGATCACTACTTGATTTTATTGAAGATTTTACAAACCGCTTTCCTCATTATGTAGATGAGTATGAGACTTTATTAACGGATAATCGTATTTGGAAGCAACGTTTAGTGGGAATTGGAGTGGTATCACCCGAGCGTGCTTTACAGTTAGGATTTTCTGGAGCGATGTTGCGCGGCTCTGGGATTGAGTGGGATTTGCGTAAGAAGCAACCTTATGAAGTTTATGATCAATTGAAATTTGATATTCCGGTAGGAGTCAATGGCGATAGTTACGATCGTTATTTAGTCCGGGTAGAAGAAATGCGTCAATCGAACCATTTAATTCAGCAATGTATTGCTTGGTTGCGCGTTAATCCTGGGCCGGTTATCACGGACAATCACAAGGTGGCACTACCAACTCGGGTTGACATGAAGTCGAATATGGAGGAGTTGATCCATCACTTTAAATTAGCCACTGAAGGAATGCACGTACCCACTGGTCAGGCGTATGCTGCCATTGAACACCCCAAAGGTGAATTTGGAATTTATGCGATCTCAGATGGAGCGAATAAACCTTATCGACTCAAGATTCGAGCCCCAGGATTTGCACATCTTGCCGCCTTAGATGAGATGGCTAGGGGTCATATGATTGCGGACGCAGTCACAATTATTGGTACACAAGACATCGTTTTTGGTGAAATTGATCGTTAGGGCATGAGCATGGTAGAGCTTTCAGAAAAATCGGTCCAAGAAATTCATCGCAATATTGCGAAGTACCCGGCTGATCAAAAACAAGCAGCAGTGATGGCGGTCTTGACGATTGTTCAGGATGAAACTGGTTGGTTAGATGCTAGTGCCATAGCACAAGTGGCTCAGATATTGGATATGCCACCAATTGCTGTGCAGGAGGTAGCGACTTTTTATAATATGTACAACACCAAACCGATTGGTGCTTTTAAGTTATCTGTGTGTACCAATTTACCCTGTGAACTATCTGGGGGTTTGCGAGCTGCGCTGTATCTCAAAGAAAAGTTAGGGATTGGTTTTAATGAGACCACACCCTGCGGCACTTTTACATTGGTTGAGGGTGAGTGCATGGGCGCTTGCGCAGATGCGCCTGTTGCTCTCGTCAATAATAAGCGGATGTGTAGTTGGTTAAGTAATGATCGTATTGATCAGTTATTAGCGGAGTTATCGGCTAGCCAAGGAGTAAGTCAGGTAGCTCATACTTCTGAGAAAACTAGTGCAATGCAAGAATTCAATGAAACCAAAGAAATGGGTAATCGAGCATGAGTTCATTACACACCCTGCATATCAACCCGTTGATCTTAGCCGGGTTAAATGGTAGTAATTGGCATTTAGCTGACTATGAGTCACGTGGCGGCTATACACAATTAAAAAATATCCTTGAGCAGAAAATTCCTCCCGAAGAGGTGATTGCAAGAGTGAAAGCCTCCGGACTTCGAGGTCGGGGTGGAGCTGGTTTTCCGACTGGTTTGAAATGGAGTTTTATGCCACGTCAGTTACCGGGTGATAAATATTTAGTCTGTAATTCGGATGAGGGTGAGCCTGGCACCTTTAAAGATCGGGATATTTTGCGGTATAACCCCCATGCTTTAATTGAGGGCATGGCCATTGGCGCTTACGCCATGGGAATTCCGGTTGGTTACAACTATATTCACGGCGAGATTTGGCAAGAATATACAATCTTCGAGCAAGCGCTTGAAGAGGCGCGTTCTGCGGGATATTTAGGCAAGCAAATTTTAGGATCAGACTTTTCTTTTGAGTTGCATGCGCATCATGGCTACGGCGCTTACATTTGTGGTGAGGAGACTGCCTTACTAGAATCTTTAGAAGGAAAAAAGGGGCAGCCTAGATTTAAACCACCGTTTCCTGCCAGTTATGGATTATTTGGTAAGCCAACAACCATCAATAACACGGAAACTTTTGCTGCGGTACCTTTTTTATTGCAAGTTGGGCCTGAAGCCTATTTAAAATTAGGTAAACCAAATAATGGCGGTACAAAAATATTTTCTATTTCAGGGGACGTTGTAAGACCTGGAAATTATGAGATTCCTCTGGGTACACCATTTGCAAAGTTATTAGAGTTAGCTGGGGGAATGCGAGACGGTATCAAGATTAAAGCGGTCATTCCTGGGGGGTCATCTGCGCCGGTAATACCTGGAGAGATGATGATGTCTACGGACATGGATTATGACAGTATTTCTAAAGCTGGTTCAATGCTTGGATCTGGCGCTGTGATTGTAATGAATGAGACGCGTTGTATGGTGAAGTCATTACTTCGCTTATCGTATTTTTACCATGAAGAATCCTGTGGACAGTGCACACCTTGCCGAGAGGGGACTGGTTGGTTATGGCGGATGGTAAATCGGATTGAGCACGGCCAAGGTCGACTAGAAGATTTAGAGATGTTGGGTGATGTGGCTGGCAACATTATGGGTCGAACGATTTGCGCTCTTGGGGACGCTGCTGCGATGCCAGTCCGAGGAATGTTAAAGCATTATATGAGTGAGTTTGAATATCACGTCGAGCATAAGAAATGTTTAGTGCCTGAATATGTATAGGGTCACTAGACTGTAATTCTGGATGAGGGTGGGTTAAAGAATGGTTCAAATCGAGATTGATGGTAAGCCTGTAGAGGTTAAAGAGGGGACGACGGTCATTCAGGCGGCCCATCAATTAGGCACATATATCCCGCATTTTTGTTATCACAAAAAATTAACAATTGCTGCGAATTGTCGGATGTGCTTGGTGGAGGTTGAAAAAGCTCCCAAGCCTTTACCTGCTTGTGCGACTCCGGTCAATGCTGGGATGAAAATTTTTACGAAGTCGGCCAAAACTGTGGCGGCTCAAAAATCTGTCATGGAATTTTTACTGATTAACCATCCTTTAGACTGTCCAATTTGTGATCAGGGTGGCGAATGTCAATTACAGGATTTGACGGTTGGTTATGGTAAATCGAATTCGCGATATCAAGAAGAAAAGCGGGTTGTATTTCACAAAAATATTGGCCCGTTGATTTCTATGGAGGAGATGAGTCGTTGTATTCATTGCACGCGATGTGTTCGCTTTGGTCAGGAGATTGCTGGCGTGATGGAGTTAGGAATGCTCAATCGTGGTGAGCATTCAGAGATTACTGCTTTTGTAGGTCAAACGGTTGATTCAGAGTTATCTGGCAATATGATTGATATTTGCCCAGTTGGTGCTCTAACTAGTAAGCCATTTCGATACGCTGCTAGAACATGGGAACTTGGGCGGAAGAAGTCAATTAGTCCGCACGACTCCTTGGGAAGCAATATTATTGTGCAGACCAAGGCTGAACAAGTGAAGCGTGTTGTGCCATTAGAAAACGAAGCGATTAATGAATGTTGGATATCTGACAAGGATCGCTTTGCTTATGAAGGTTTAAATAGTTCGGAGCGGATTTTGCAGCCAATGGTCAAGCAAAATGGCCAGTGGTTAGAGTGCGATTGGCAGACGGCCTTAGATTATGTCGTGGATGGTTTAAAAGGCGTTAAGCAAGACCATGGCGCAGGTAGTATTGCGTCACTAGCCCACCCTATATCGACGGTTGAAGAATTATTTTTATTACAAAAGCTGGCTCTTGGGTTAGGTTCTTCGCAAGTTCAGACCCGCTTACGCCAGTCAGATTTTCGGGCTAAGCCACAAGTGAGTTGGTTAGGTTTACCGGTTGAGGCTATTGATCGCTTAGACCGAGCATTAGTGATTGGCAGTTTTTTACGTAAAGATCATCCCATTCTTGCAGCGCGCTTTCGAAAAGCATCCAAGACTGGTTTGCGCTTAATGCGAATTGATAGTGGGGGAGATGACTGGCTTATTCCAACAGCGAGTGCACAAGCACTTGCCCCTTCGCTTTGGTTGCAGGCTTTAGAGCATTTAGCTGTAGCGATTGCTCAGCAAAAAGGGATTACAGCGCCGGTTGGTGCGACGCAAACCGACCCAATTGCTCAGGCTTTAGCCAAGTCGATGATTTCTGGTAAGAGCTCTGCCATTTTTCTTGGGAACACCGTTTTAGCGCATCCGGACTTTTCGCAAATGCATGCTTGGTCGGCATGGATTGCAAAAGAAACTAGCTCTAGTTTAGGCTTTTTAGGCGATGGGGCAAACTTTGTAGGTGCTCAGGTGTTATCTGCAAACGGCAATTCGGATTCCGTAGATTCGAAGATATCGTCGGCAACGGACGGACAAGCTCGGGCAGTGATTTTATTAAATGTTGAACCCACCGCCGACTTAGTCAATCCAATGCAAGCCCAATTAGCTTTGCGCCAAGCCGCCACAGTGATTGCTCTATCTCCTTATATGACTAGTGATTTACTCGATTTAGCGGATGTGATTTTACCGATAACACCCTATGCCGAACAAGCTGGAACATATATCAATATTGCGGGAGATGTCCAGTTTTCGCAAGCAACCGTAAGGCCGATGGGCCAGGCAAGACCAGCTTGGAAAGTTTTGCGTGTTTTAGGCGACTCTTTAGGAATAGACGGATTTAATTTCAACACTGTTGAAGAGGTGAAAAATTCTGCTTTAGACGGCTTAGAAATAAAAGCGCTTTTTAATAACGAAGCGAGCTGTGAAATATTACCTGTAGGATCTCATTCCTTATCATCGGTTGGCTTGGGGCAGGATTTGGAGCGTTTAGCAGATGTGCCAATTTATTTTACTGATGCGATTGTACGGCGTGCGCCATCTTTACAATTAACGGTTGATAGTAAAAGAGCGATGAAGGTAGGTTTACCGGTGGGTTTATTTAAGCAGATGGATTTACAGGAAGGCGATTCAGTTCGTGTGTTGCAAGATGGTTTGCAAGTTGTCATGCCAGCCACGATGCAGCAAGGGCTTGCTGAGGGAGTTGTCCGAGTTTCTGCGGGCACTGCGGCGAGTGCTTTATTAGGCTCCATGTTTGGTCGCTTAGAGGTGCAACGGGCATGATTGAGATAATAACCACAGAGGGAGAGGCGATCTTTGGTGCTCTTTGGCCGCTTGTTTGGGCTATGGTTCGAATTGTCATTATTGTTTTGCCGATGTTTGCTTGTGTAGCCTATTTAACCTTATGGGAACGCAAGTTAATTGGTTGGATGCATACCAGACTTGGCCCGAATCGGGTTGGTCCTTTAGGACTGTTTCAGCCAATTGCAGACGCCTTAAAATTACTGTTAAAAGAAGTTATATCGCCGGTACGAGCCAACAGAATACTATTTTTGGTTGGTCCGATTATGGTAATTGCTCCGGCATTTGCGGCTTGGGCAGTTGTGCCATTTCAGGCGGACATGATACTTGCCGACATTAACGCTGGATTATTGTATGTCATGGCAATTACATCGGTTGGTGTTTATGGGGTGATTTTGTCTGGTTGGGCATCAAATTCTAAATATGCTTTTTTAGGAGCGATGCGTGCCTCAGCGCAGATGGTTTCGTATGAGATTGCAATGGGTTTTGCGCTCGTTTCGGTGTTAATGATTTCGGGGTCATTAAATTTAGGGGATATTGTCCGGTCGCAATCACAAGGGTTTTTCGCTGAGCACGGCTTGAATTTTTTATCATGGAATTGGTTGCCTTTATTGCCCATGTTTATGATTTATTTTATTTCTGGTGTGGCAGAGACAAATCGTCATCCATTTGATGTGGTTGAAGGAGAGTCGGAGATTGTTGCAGGTCATATGATTGAGTATTCTGGCATGGCCTTTGCCATGTTTTTTTTGGCGGAATACGCCAATATGATTTTAATTACCACGCTATGCGCCACGATGTTTTTAGGTGGTTGGTTACCGATTCTTGATTTACCTATTTTGCGAGATATACCCGGATTTTTTTGGTTGTTTGCTAAAACATTTTTCTTACTATCTGTTTTTATTTGGTTAAGAGCTTCGCTACCGCGTTACCGGTTTGACCAGATCATGCGTTTAGGTTGGAAGGTGTTTATACCTATTTCGGTTTTTTGGATAGTGGTTGTTGGCGCATGGGTAGTATCCCCTTGGAGTGTGTGGAACTAATGAAAAGTAAGACATCAATTAGCGAATGGAAATCGATCGATGCTTAAGAAGATTCGTGAATTTTTAAACAGTTTGTTATTGAAAGAAGTTTTCAAGGGGATGAGTTTGACGGGTAAATACCTGTTTTCTCCCAAGACAACGATTCAATATCCAGAGGAAAAGACGCCGATGTCTCCGAGATTTCGCGGATTACATGCATTGCGTCGTTACCCGAATGGCGAAGAGCGCTGTATTGCCTGTAAATTATGTGAAGCGGTTTGCCCGGCTTTGGCAATCACGATTGAGTCAGACCAGCGCGATGATGGAACTCGAAGAACTACCCGTTACGACATTGACTTAACAAAATGTATATTTTGTGGATTTTGCGAAGAAGCCTGTCCAGTGGATGCAATTGTTGAAACGCATATTCATGAATATCATGGAGAAAAGCGTGGCGACTTATATTTTACGAAGGACATGTTGTTATCAGTAGGTGATCAATTTGAAAAAGAGATCGCCATGCACAAGACTTCTGATGCCAAGTTCCGATAAAGCGACTTTATGACATTTGATCCACAATCTATTTTCTTTTACGCCTTTGCCACAGTTTTGGTCATTGCTGCACTGCGCGTCATTACTGCCAAAAATCCTGTCCATGCAGCGCTTTTTTTAGTATTAGCTTTTTTTAATGCCGCTGGCATATGGATGTTATTGAAGGCAGAATTTTTGTCCATCGCCTTGATTTTGGTGTATGTTGGCGCCGTGATGGTTTTATTTTTGTTTGTGGTGATGATGCTCGATTTAGACGTGGCCCATTTACGGAGTCAATTTAAGCAGTTTATTCCAGTCGCATCGATTGTAGGCGCGGTGATTGTGGCGGAGATGACCCTCGTCTTGGTTCGGGGATTTGTTGGGACTACAAGGCCTTATCCGATGGCAGTTCCGCCAGGCGAGAGTAATACGATGAGTCTTGGTAAATTAATTTATGGCGAGTACGTTTTTGCATTTGAAATAGCTGGGGTGATTTTACTCGTGGCGATTGTTGCGGCGGTTGCCTTAACGCTTCGTCGACGCAAAGATCACAAGACACAAGATATTGGATCGCAAGTTCGAACCCAAGCGAGCGATCGCTTGCGGATCGTATCCATGGCTTCTGAAAACCAGAATCGGCAGATTGAGAAAAATAAATGACAATTACACTCGCGCACTATTTGGTACTTGGAGCAATACTATTCGCCATTGGCATTATTGGTATTTTTCTAAATCGAAAAAACATCATTGTTTTATTAATGTCAATCGAGCTGATGTTGCTTGCAGTGAATACTAATTTTATTGCTTTCTCCCATTATTTGGGGGATATGTTGGGTCAAGTATTTGTATTTTTCATACTCACCGTAGCTGCTGCTGAGGCGGCTATTGGTTTGGCAATTTTAGTCATTTTATTCCGCAGTAGTGATACCGTCAGTACTGAGGATCTTGGGCAGTTAAAAGGTTAGGGTGTATTTTGATAGATAAGACAATGACTGCTGCTTTGAATACAACTTTATTAATTGCTATTCCATTAGCACCTTTATTCGGTGCAATCATTGCTGGCTTTTTTGGCACGAAGTTCTTGGGGAATTTATTAGGGCGTAAAGCCTGTCATCGAATCACCATATTTGGTGTAGCGGTTGCTTGTGGCTTATCGATCACGGTCCTGCTCGATGTCTTGGCTGGGGCGCGATTTAATGGCAACTTGTATGAGTGGATGCGCCTTGGCGACGAATTGGTTTTATCGATTGGATTTTTAATTGATCCCTTATCAGCGATGATGATGGTGGTGGTGACATTTGTGTCATTAATGGTGCACATTTATACCATTGGTTATATGTCTGAAGATGAGGGGTATAACCGGTTTTTTGCCTATATATCGCTATTTACTTTTGCCATGTTGATGTTGGTCATGAGTAATAATTTTTTACAGTTATTTTTTGGTTGGGAAGCGGTCGGCTTAGTGTCTTATTTGTTAATTGGTTTTTGGTATACAAGACCGACGGCCATTTTTGCCAACATGAAAGCATTTCTGGTTAATCGGGTTGGAGATTTTGGGTTTATTTTAGGAATTGGTTTAATTTTAGCTTCGACTGGTACGATGGATTATCAAGAGGCTTTTGGACAAGCTGAAAATATTTTGGCGCAAAACTTACCTGGGACTTCTTGGAACTTGATGACAGTTGCTTGTATTTGTTTGTTTATCGGGGCGATGGGTAAATCAGCGCAATTTCCCTTACATGTTTGGTTGCCAGATTCGATGGAAGGCCCAACACCGATTTCCGCTTTAATCCACGCCGCAACGATGGTCACGGCGGGTATTTTCATGGTGAGTCGGATGTCACCCTTCTTTGAATTATCTGACGCCGCGTTATCCTTCATATTAATTATTGGTTCTATTACCGCTTTATTCATGGGGTTTTTAGGGATTGTACAAAACGACATCAAGCGTGTTGTTGCCTATTCCACGCTCTCGCAGCTAGGTTATATGACGATTGCTTTAGGTGTATCGGCTTATCCAGCCGCAATTTTTCACTTAATGACACATGCTTTTTTTAAAGCATTACTCTTTTTAGGTGCGGGAAGTGTGATTATGGGGATGCATCATGATCAGGATATGCGACGAATGGGGGGCTTATACAAATATATGCCCATCACATGGTTTACTTCTTTAGTCGGTAGTTTGGCCCTCATTGGAACGCCATTTTTCTCAGGATTTTACTCCAAGGATTCGATTATTGAAGCGGTTGCGGCTAGTTCAATTTACGGGTCCACTTTTGCTTATTGGTCAGTAATGATTGGGGTTTTTGTGACGGCGTTTTACTCCTTCCGAATGTACTTTTTAGTATTTCATGGAAAAGAGCGATTTGGCCATCATGACCATTTATCCGAGCATGGCCATGATGAGGATCATCATGGCTTAGCGGCTGGCCAAAAGCCACACGAGTCACCTTGGGTAGTTACATTGCCACTGGTTTTGTTAGCGATACCATCAGCAGTTCTTGGGTTTTATACGATCGAGCCGATGTTAATTGGGGACTTTTTTAAAGAATCGATTTTGGTTGATTCGGAAGTACATCCGGCGATGACAGAGTTATCTGGCATGTTTCACGGAGCCGTTGCGATGGCCTTGCACGCCACCTCGACAGCTGTATTTTGGTTAGCCTTTGCGGGTGTTCTTTGTGCAGCGTTATTTTACTTATGGATGCCGCAGATCCCCACTGCATTAGCGCGTATTTTCTCGCCATTAAAAATCGTATTAGACAATAAATATTATTTAGATACTTTGAATCAGGTTGTATTTGCCAAAGGTGCCCTCTTCATTGGGGGAAGTTTTTGGCGTAGCGGTGATCAGAAAATCATTGACGGATGGTTTGTTAATGGTAGTGCCAAGCTTGTTTCTTGGATTGCTAGCATAGTCAGACAGGTTCAATCAGGGTACTTATATCACTACGCATTTGCCATGATTGTTTGTGTCATTGGAATAATGACTTGGACTCTTTATACCCATTTGGGTTCAATTAAATAAGCGATTAGTTATGAATTTATCTTTAGCCATTTGGATGCCGATTGTATTTGGGATCATCCTGCTTGGGAGCGGCTCTGATCGCAATACAAAGTATGTTCGTTATTTTGCTTTAATTGCAGCTCTGCTCAGTTTTATGGTCACTCTGCCCTTGGTAATTGATTTTGATGTAACCAAGACGGGCATGCAATTTGTTGAAAACGTGCCTTGGGTTGCCCGTTACGATTTGCGTTATCACTTGGGTGTTGATGGCATCTCTGTTTGGTTTGTAGTGCTCACTGCGCTCATTACCGTATTGGTTATTTTAGCTGGTTGGGAGGTAATACGAGAACGTGTTAGCCAGTATATGGCTGCATTTTTAATTTTATCTGGCTTAATGATTGGGGTATTTGCCTCATTAGATGGCATGTTGTTTTATGTTTTCTTTGAATCTACCCTGATACCGATGTACGTGATTATTGGTGTGTGGGGTGGTCATCAGCGCATTTATGCCGCATTCAAATTCTTCCTGTACACCTTAATGGGATCCTTATTAACGTTAGTTGCCATTTTGTATTTATATAACGCCACGGATACTTTTGATGTTCTATCTTGGCATACAGCGCAATTAGACTTTAAAGAACAAGTATTTATTTTCATCGCATTTTTTATGGCTTTTGCTGTCAAAGTTCCGATGTGGCCTGTACACACCTGGTTGCCGGATGCGCACGTAGAGGCGCCAACTGGCGGTTCGATTGTGTTAGCGGCCATCATGTTAAAGCTAGGCGCATATGGATTTTTACGGTTTTCATTACCGATTGCGCCTGATGCAAGTATTTACTTAGCCCCAGTTGTTATTACTTTGTCTTTAATTGCGGTGATTTATGTTGGCTTAGTTGCTTTAGTCCAAAAGGATATGAAAAAGCTTGTGGCTTACTCTTCGATCGCCCACATGGGTTTTGTTACTTTAGGGTTTTTCATTTTTAATCCCATGGGTATTGAGGGCGGTATTGTGCAGATGATTTCGCATGGCTTTGTATCTGGGGCGATGTTCTTTTCGATTGGTGTGTTGTACGACCGGATGCATACGCGTCAAATTGTGGATTATGGTGGTGTAGTACAGACCATGCCAAGGTTTACTGCCTTTGCGGTATTTTTTGCGATGGCCAATTGTGGCTTGCCTGCAACCTCTGGCTTTGTGGGTGAATTTATGGTGATTTTAGGTGCGATTGATTATGATTTTCTGATTGGATTCTTAGCAGCCACGGCATTGATATTAGGCGCAGCTTATTCCTTGTGGATGACTAAACGTGTATTTTTTGGTGCGATCACTAATACGCACGTTGCCGAATTGCTAGACATCAATAAGCGTGAATTTTTCATCTTAAGTATTTTTGCTCTATTAACCATTGCGATGGGCGTTTATCCAAAGCCATTTACTGATTTGATTCATCCATCGGTCATTGCATTACTCAAGCATATTGCAATTAGTAAGATTTAATTAACTGGAACAAGCATGGAAGCCATTGACCTCATTGAAATACTCCCCGAGCTTTGTTTACTATTGATTGTCTGTTTTATTTTGTTAGTAACGCCATTTATCAAAGAGCCTTTAGCGAAGGACGAAGATGTTTTCTTTACGCCTAGGGGGGCGAACTTAGCTTACTACGTTGCCTTAGTAGTACTTTTAATACTGAGTATAGTTTTTGCATTAAAAGCCAATGATATGCCGCAGTTGTTAATGAATGGCTTATATCAAGTTGATCCCTTATCTAATATTTTGAAGAGTGTTTCGTCATTAGCGGTTTTAGTTACCTTGATTTATTCAAAACAATATCTGATTGATCGGGATTTGTTTCGAACGGACTATATTTCATTAGCATTGTTAGCTCTTCTAGGGCAATTCGTGATGATATCTGGCGCTAATTTATTGACCTTATATTTAGGTTTAGAACTACTCGCCTTATCGACATATACCTTAACGGCGATGCGGCCGAATTATCCAAGAGGTATAGAGGCGGGTATGAAGTATTTTATTTTAGGAGCGTTGTCTTCGGGTTTCTTACTCTATGGTATGTCGATGATATATGGCGCAACGGGTTCATTAGACTTAGACGATATTTACCGGGCGACTGTAACTGGTGGCGTGATGCGTCTGGTATTAGCTTTCGGACTAGTTTTTTTACTAGCCGGTTTAGCATTTAAATTAGGTGTAGCGCCATTTCATATGTGGGTACCAGATGTGTACCATGGTGCGCCGACATCCGTTACCCTATTAATTGGTGGAGCGCCCAAGATTGCTGCCTTTGCCTTGATGTTCCGATTGTTGGTTGATGGCTTACAACCATTACAGCTTGATTGGCAACCGATACTGATCTTTTTAGCAGTTACTTCTTTAGCGATTGGTAACTTTACAGCGATTGCGCAGACGAATATCAAGCGGATGTTGGCATACTCCACGATTTCGCATATGGGTTTTATGGTGTTGGGCTTTTTATCGGTATTTGACGAGCACGCCTATAGTGCTGCATTTTTCTATGCGATCACGTATGTGTTATCCACCTTAGGAAGTTTTGGTTTACTGATGATTTTGTCGCGCAAGGGATTTGAGTGTGAAACGATTGAGGATTTAAAGGGGCTCAATCATAAAAGCCCATTGTTAGCATTTGTGATGCTTTTACTCATGTTTTCATTAGCGGGGATTCCACCGACAGTGGGATTCATCGCTAAGTTGTCAATTCTAGAGGCGTTGGTAGATGCGGGTTATGTTAGTTTGGCGGTAGTTGCAGTAGCGGCCTCATTGATTGGAGCATTTTATTATTTACGCGTTGTAAAGACGATGTATTTTGAAGAGCCGACTGACCATGTGGCGATTACAGGTAATACGTTTGCCAAAGGTGTTTTAACTTGTAATGGATTATTTATTTTATTAGCTGGCATTTTTCCGGCCACTTTAACTGCCCTTTGCTTATCGGCGATGCGTTTAACGATGCAAGGTTAATGGTAAAAGTACCCAATTGTCCAGGTGATTTTGCGTCTTTAGTAGATGGAGACGATCATTTAAAAGAAACCCAGCAGAGCAGTCGTTTAATTCATGCTGGTTATTATTTAAAGCTCTATCAAGACCAAGTTAGCTTGCCTAACGGAGATATTGTTGGCCGAGAGTATTTAGTTCATCCTGGCGCAGTAGCCATCTTGCCATTATTGGATGATGGGCGCATTTTGATGGAGAGGCAGTATAGGTATCCCTTGAAGCAGGCTATTTTAGAAATCCCTGCTGGCAAATTAGATCCCGAAGAGAGTACATTAGTATGCGCTCAAAGGGAGTTAAAAGAGGAGACGGGGTATACCGCCAAGTATTGGGATTTCTTAGGAAAGATCCATCCAGTTATCTCACACTCTACAGAATTTATTGATATTTATCTGGCTAGAGGGTTAAGTTTTGTGGAGGCGCAGTTAGATGATGGAGAGTTTTTAGATGTTTTTGCGGTAGAACCTAGGCAGGTTCACGATTGGATCAAATCGGGTTTAATTACTGACGTAAAAACAATTATTAGCTGGTACTGGCTGATGGAGTTTTTAGAGTCTAATCCCAGATAAGTGTCAAAAGTTCTTTATACGATAGAATGTTAAGAATTTGCCACCTTTGGCATTGAAATTACAAGAATCGGCACAACATACAGATTATGAAAGTTTACAATTTAGCTTGTTCGATGAATCACCGCTTTGAGGGGTGGTTTAGTTCTGAGGATGATTTTGTATCGCAACAAAAAAAATCAATTCTTTCCTGTCCGCTTTGCGAGAGTTTAGACATCACTCGGATGCCTTCGGCGCCTTATTTAGCATCTCATGTTCGGGAAAGTCACCCGGTACATGAAGTGAAAGAGGAGCAAAAGCCTGCTGATTTTCCACCGGCTGTGAATGACACGATGCATTTAACGCCTGATCAAAAAGTAGTTTTTCAGGAAAAGATGCAAGCGACCATGTTACAAGTGGTTCGAGAGATCATGACTAAAACTGAGGATGTGGGAGAGTCTTTTGCTGAAGAGGCAAGAAAGATTCACTATAAAGAGAGTCCACAAAGAAGTATCCGTGGTGTAGCTACATCGGATCAGGCTGCTGATTTGATTGAAGAGGGTATTGAGGTATTTTCTTTACCCGCTTCTCCTCTTTTAAAGTCAACCTTGCAGTAGTATTTTGAGATCCTGAGTTTTGCAATGCGTTTATGTTGCGACATGTCGCGAAGTAACGCTCAGTATGCTCAAGTAAACCTAATTAAGCCCAAGTAAAGCCCAAGTAAAGCCTAGCAAGTATGCGTTACTATTATTAACCATTACTCATGAGTAGATACGTATTTAGTACTCAGGTTTAAAGTACTCGAGCCACTCCATCAAGATTGACATGAACCTTAGATCAATTCCTCTAAGGATAAACTGACAGTATGATTTACATTCATAAAGTTTTACCGTATTTTTTTTACCCGATCACCATCATATTATTGCTGATGATCATTGCTGTGATTTATAAAAAGAGAATGCCGTTAGTGGCTGCTATTTTTTTATTATTAGTGACATCTTCCCCCATTTTTTCAGATGCTTTATGGGACGCTTTAGAAGAGGGGCAATTACGCAAATTGCCTAGTGCAGTCCAAGCAGCGGACGCTGTTGTGGTTCTGAGTGGCATGATGGGAGTTGTGAAGTCAGCCAACGGCTCGGTATTTGAATGGAGTGACCCAGACAGATTTTTTGGCGGCATAGAATTAATGCGCGCTGGTAAAGCGCCAAGCATTATTTTTACAGGTGGTAAATTACCTTGGCAAGGGGATGTGAAGACTGAGGGTGAGATTTTGTCGGATTATGCGATAACTTATGGTATCAAGCCTGAGCAGATTCAAATCACGAAGGATGTAGAGAACACCAAAGATGAGGCTATTGCTGTAAAAGAAATCCTCAGAAAAAATAATCTCAACCGAATTATCTTAGTGACGTCAAGCTTTCATATGCCGCGAGCCAGTCGTTTATTTGTTCAAGAAGGCATGGAGGTACAAGAATATGGAGTTGACTCGAAGGTAGACGTGCGTAGTAGAACCCCGATGGACTTTTTACCCAGTGCGCATGCTTTTAGGGGGACTCAAGAGGCTGTTCGCGAATTCATTGGTAGAGGGTATTACTTGGCCAGAGAAAATTTAGCATTTTAAATGTAGTCTAACCAAGTCCCACGAACCAAGTTCCACTCAGTAAGTTCCTCGAACTAAGCCCTAATCAAGCAGACTTAAAAAGTGGACTGAGGACAACTTACTTAATGGTTGGCATAACAAACTCATTACCTTTAGAGATGCTTTCAGGCCAGCGTTGCATGATACTTTTCTGTTTGGTATAAAAGCGCACGCCCTCTCTGCCGTAAGCATGCATATCTCCAAAAAGAGATTTTTTCCAACCACCAAAACCATGCCAAGCCATTGGGACAGGGATTGGGACATTGATGCCGACCATCCCAACTTGAATACGTCTGGCAAACTCACGGGCAATATTGCCATCGCTCGTAAAGCAAGAAACCCCATTACCGAACTCATGGGCATTAATCAGTTCGACTGCGTCACTAAAGGTTTCTAATCGCACACACGATAAAACAGGGCCAAAGATTTCTTCTTGATAGATTTTCATATGGGGTTTGACATGATCAAAGAGGGTTCCGCCCAACCAAAAACCTGCTGCAAATTCGGGCAGTTGAAAGTTTCTGCCATCAACTAAGATGGCAGCACCTTCATTAATACCATCTTGGATATAACCACTAATTCTTGTTTTAGCGGCGGCTGTTACGATTGGGCCCATTTCCGCATCGAGTTCCATACCATTCTTAATTTTTAAAGTTTTTGTTCGCTCGATTAATGCTGGCATTACTTTATCGGCTGCTGAACCAACTAGGACCGCAACCGAAATGGCCATACATCGCTCCCCCGCAGAGCCATAGGCCGCACCAACTAGAGCATCTACCGCCTTATCGATATCGGCATCAGGCATGATCACCATATGATTTTTAGCCCCGCCTAAGGCTTGAACGCGCTTGCCAAAGTGCGCACTGCGTTCATAAATATAGTTGGCAATGGGCGTAGAGCCAACAAAACTGAGTGCTTTGACATCGGGGTGTTCAATGAGGGCGTCAACCGCCTCTTTATCGCCTTGGACGACATTAAAAACGCCATCGGGAAGACCCGCTTCTTGAAAGAGGCGCGCAATGAATATCGCAGCTGAAGGATCTGTTGGGCTTGGCTTGAGGATAAAAGTATTCCCAGCAGCAATGGCCATTGGAAACATCCACATAGGGACCATGACAGGAAAATTAAAAGGGGTAATTCCGGCGACAACACCAAGGGGTTGTCGCATTGTCCAGTTATCGATGTTAGTCGATACTTGGTCGGTATACTCCCCTTTTAACAGTTCTGGGATGCCGCACGCAAATTCGACGATTTCAATACCGCGGACCACCTCACCTTGCGCATCGGTAAAGACTTTACCATGCTCGGCTGTAATAATTGCCGCCAATTCGTTTTGATGCAGATTTAAGAGTTCTAAAAATTTGAACATAATACGAGCCCGTTTGAGGGGGGGGGTGTCAGCCCATTGCCCAAATGCTTTTTGCGCAGCCGTTACAGCCGTGGCGACATCAGCGGCACTAGCCAGTGCGACCCGACGACTTTTAAGTCCGGTAGCTGGATTAAAAACATCACTAAAGCGGGTCGATTTTGCTGGGGTAGCCTGACCTGCAATAAAGTGCACGATATCATCTGATGCTGTGAAAGCTGGTGTTGACATGAAGTCTCCAAATAGGGGTTATATGTACAGTGGTTTTGTATTATTTTACATAGGCTTGAGAAGGTTTGCGAAGAATTGTTTTTGGGAAGAATTATTGGGGTGTTTTCAGAACAGGCGATAATAGAATTTTGGTGAAATTTTAAATATTTTGTATGAGTGCCTCTATTTTGAATCGTGAAAGTTGGCTGCAAGAAGCTGTTGGTATTCTTGCGCCAATATTTTCTGCTGTGGGGTATGGTATTCCGCCGTTGAAAGTATCCTGTGGGTTTGCCGCGTCCAGTAGTCCGAGGACCACCCTTGGCCAGTGTTGGCCACGCGAACGCTCGGGTGATTTAGTGAATGAAATTTTTATTTCACCAAAAATTGATGATCCAGTTGAGGTTTTAGACACCTTGGTACATGAAATCTGTCATGCGATTGATGACTGTCAAAGCGGCCACGGCGCGGATTTTCAGGGGATTGCCCAAGTCGTTGGGTTAGAGGGCCCTGCTCGTATGGCGCACGCAGGCGAGTCATTAAAGGTCCGTTTAATGACGATCAGTAAAACCTTAGGGCCATACCCCCATCGTGCTTTAAACTTCCCCCCACCTAGGCCGAGTAATGCTAGTCGAAACAAGGCAAAATGTATGCAGTGCGGATTTGAGGTGACACTATTGAAGCGCTGGGAGAGTTATGGTGCTCCGATTTGTCCGAAAGATCATATTCGGATGGAGCAAACCCAACCAGAAGTCATTGAGGCAGAAGATAGTCCAGACGATTCCATTAAAACTAAAGAAATCAGAAGAGCGGTGAGTAAAAAATGACAGAAAAATATCAAATAGCAGTAATTCCTGGAGACGGCATTGGTGTAGAGGTCATGCCTGAGGGGCTCAGAGTATTAGAGGCCGTAGCTAGCAAGTTTAGTATTGACATTCAGTTCAATCATCATGATTTTGCGTGTTGCGACTATTATCTAAAGCATGGCCAAATGATGCCAGATAACTGGTTTGACACTTTAGTTACACAAGATGCGATATTTTTTGGCGCAGTTGGGATGCCTAAGTTAGTACCAGATCATATTAGCCTATGGGGCAGTTTAATTCAGTTTCGTAAGCGTTTTGATCAATACGTTAATTTAAGGCCGGTGAAGTTGATACAGGGTGTACCGAGTCCTTTAGCGAATCGTCAACCTGGCGAAATCGATTTTTATGTGGTTCGTGAGAATACCGAGGGTGAGTATTCTAATGCTGGGGGAATTTTGTTTGCTGGCACTGATCGGGAGTTCGCTATTCAAGAGACGGTCATGACTAGGCAGGGGGTGGATCGAATTTTAAAATATGCCTTTGAATTGGCCAGTAAGCGCCCCAAAAAACATGTCACAAGTGCTACAAAGTCCAATGGTATTTCTATCACGATGCCATATTGGGATACGCGTGTAGCAAATATGGCGCAGTCTTATCCGGATATTCGGGTAGATCAGTACCACATTGATATTCTGACAGCATTTTTTGTTTTAAAGCCACATCTGTTTGATGTGGTTGTGGGAAGTAATTTATTTGGTGATATTTTGTCGGACCTTGGACCGGCATGTACAGGCACGATCGGCATAGCGCCATCGGGTAATATCAATCCAGAGCGTATTTATCCGTCTTTATTTGAGCCGGTTCACGGTTCTGCACCGGACATTGCTGGTCAAGGAATTGCTAATCCGATAGGACAGATTTGGAGTGCGGCAATGATGCTAGAGCACCTTGGCCACCCGTTGGCAAGTAAAGCTATCGTAGACGCTTTCGAAAAAATTCTTGCAGCCGGACCGCTGCATGCACCATTTACTCCTGATATGGGTGGCACTGGTAATACTAGCGATTTTGGAAAAGCGATTGCGCAAGCCATTTAATGGACACACCTTCATGAATCTTCAAAGTTTATCTGTTCTTGATCAGTCCGCGGTTGGTTTTGGTAATAGCCAAGCGGCGGTGATTCGGGAGACATTAAGCTTAGCGCAGCGATGTGAAGAGTGGGGTTATGAGAGGTTTTGGGTTTCTGAACATCATAGTCATCCGACGATTGTTGGCACTGCCCCAGAAATTTTAATGGCTGCCATCGCAACCCAAACCAAAAAAATTCGCATTGGCAGTGCTGGGGTAATGTTGCCACATTACAGTGCTTTAAAAGTTGCTGAGCAATTTCGGGTACTTGATGCTTTAGCTCCTGGCCGAATTGATTTAGGTGTTGGGCGTGCCCCTGGTAGTGATGGTCGAACAGCGCAGTTGCTGAACCCAGACTTGCGATCTGCGGCGAGGTTTCCTGAGCAAATTCAGGATTTGCAGCACTGGCTTGGTGATATTCCATTTGAACCTGGTCATCCGGCCCGGGGGATTCATGCTTATCCTCTGGGTGAGACGGCTCCAGAAGTATGGGTTTTAGGAAGTTCCGACTATGGCGCACAGGTTGCGGCGCATTTTGGCCTACCTTATGTTTTTGCGCACTTTATTACAGAGGGGCAGGGTGCTCAAGAAGCGATTGAATTATATCGAGCGCGCTTTACACCTTCGCGTTATTTATCTGAACCTAAGGTATTGATTTGTGTTTGGGCGTTAACGGCCAGGACGGAAGAAGAGGCTTTTTTTCAATTTCGTAGTCGAGCTAGATTTAAAATGGATCGAGGCATGGGGGTGATGGGTGCAATTAAGCCTCCCAAAGAGGCGCTGGAAGGCTTAGATTCTGCACAGCGGGCTCAATTTGATCAACTCTGTCAACGGGGACTCGTTGGCAATCCTGAGCAGGTTTACACCAAACTCAATACTCTTTCGCAGGATTTAGGGGTGAGTGAATGTGCGGTCATTACTTGGACGCATGAATTTGCGGCGCGATTAGACTCTTATGAGTTATTAGCTCGGCAGCATCACACACAAGCCACATTGAAAAAAAACCTTCATGAACCAGATGTGCAGACTATTTCTTCTTAGAATTGTTGGTTGTCTTAAAAATGCGTCCATTTAAACCGGTCCAGCTTGTTAGTATTTTTAATTTTTTAGTGGCAATAGCAGCTTTAACCATTTGTGTGCAATGGCTCACGCAAAGCCCCATGATTGCGAAATCAGAAAAAGAACTGCCCAGATTACCTGTAGAATCCGCCCATCATCCAGTAAAAGATGTGCGCTTAGTTGGCGGTGACCAGACTCGCCAACAAGAGCCTAATTCTCCTCAGCGCTCCGCGCCATCGACCTATGACCAAGTTGCTGTATTACTAACTGGCAAAGCTGAACTAGGGCCAAAAAATATCGATGCCCAAGACTGGGCTAATTACGTTAAATTGATTCAGGTTAACTGGGAACAATATCAACAGTCAATTGGACAACCGATGATGGCATGGTCGGCTACAGAAATTAAAGATCAGCATCCTACAGTTTTTTACCCATTTTCAGGGCCGGACTTTACGACTCTGTATCAAATGTATCCCGACAAGGATTATTACGTGATGGCTGCCTTACAACGCGCGGAGAGGCTCGTTGATTTAAATCAACTGAGCCCAAAAGCATCAGCTCAAACTTTGGAGGTTTTAGGCTCAGCATGGAATAGCTTTGGTCAATATGGTTATTTCATTACAGAATATTTATACAAATACCTCTCGCAGAATAATGTCAAGATTGGTGCCACAACCTTAATTAGTTCATTTTTACAATTACATCAGTTTTCAATACAAAAAATTGTGCCCATTCAAATAGCTGACAACGGCAGTATTATTGAAATACTTGAGGATCAAAACTGGGACTCGGTCCGTTTTTATTTAGTAAAAGATGGGCGAGAGGTGAAGTTGGATTATTTAAAGATGGATTTATCCAATGCCGGGCTACTCAAGATACCTAAAAATAATCTTTTTTTGAAGCAGGCAACCACCAACCCCGTGCTATTAAAAGCCGCATCGCATCTTCCCCAGCATCCCAATTTTACAAAAGTGCGCGATACTATTTTAGAAAATGCCCCAGTCATTGTGCAAGATGAGACGGGGATTGATTATGCCCCATTGAACATGCGTTTTGACACGACTCTCTATGGTGAATTTAACAAGGCGTATCGCGTTTTTTCAGGCTATAACAAGGACTTAGCAAAAGCATATGTAACGCGTGATGATGAAAAGATATTACCATTTCGGGTTGGTTATTTCAAAGATGGTAACTATGCTTTGATTGTTGCTCGGCGAAAATAACGCAGATCCTATTGATACATCTTTTAGGTGAAGCGATGTTGTAAGACTTGCAGATCTAAATCATTGAGGAGTGCTTCTAAATGAAGTTTTGCAGCCTTTGCCTTCTTCGGGTTCGTTATCTGAGAGGCCATGATGAGTTCGTTTTTCATCGAGTGTTCCCAGCCGACTAGTTCAGTAACCGTGACCTCATAGCCATAAGATTCTAGTTGGAGGCAGCGGAGCACATTGGTGATATGGCTACCAAACTCTCTGGCATGGATTGGATGTCGCCACATTTGCAGGAGGTGTTTTTCTGAAGTGGTTTGACTGCGCGATTTTTTGAGTAAAGAGGCAACCTCTGCTTGACAGCATGGCACTAAGACGAGGTGTTTTACCTTTCTAGTGAGAGCAAAACGAATGGCGTCATCTGTGGCTGTATTACAAGCATGCAGAGCGGTTACTAAGTCAATTTGGTGAGGGAGATTGGGGTCGATTAAAGCCTCTTCAGCAGAGAGATGCCTAAACTCCATCTGCTCAAAATTTAATTGCTTGGCTAAGTTTTTTGAGTAAGTGACTAATTCCTCGCGGATTTCAATACCAATGATGTGGCATGGTTTACTTTGAAGTTTACAAACAAGGTCTTGCAGAATGAAACCAAGATAGGATTTGCCTGCGCCAAAATCTACCATATTCATTTGGGATTGATTCTCTAGGATTTGTTTGATGAGAGGTTCAATCAGTTGGGTCAGGTGGAATACTTGTTTGAGTTTGCGTCGACTGTCTTGATTCATTTTGCCATCTTGAGTCAAGATGTGTAATTCTTGCAGCAAACGCGTCGACTGATGATCCCGAATAGCATAGGGTTCAATTGCTTGTTGAGTTATTTGAGGTGAGTTGTTGCGCATCAGTGCTAAAGAACGCAGGAATATTTGAGGGGATTTTACTGAAGCCAGCTTGGAGGCTGCTTCGATTTTTTAGCAATTGCTTGGAGTAATTGCTCATGCAGATGTATTTCTGCATCGTTGGCCAGCAGAACTTTTAAATCAGTGGGCAGAAGCGTTTTTTGAAGGTTCATTTGAGAGCTTAGCAATTCTTGGGGATGATCCATGCCAAGATCATTTTGGCCGCGCGTCATGGCTAAAAAGACATCAGCTAAAAGTTCGGCGTCTAAGAGTGCACCGTGTAATTTTCGGTGATCGTTACGAATTCCGAAGCGTTGGCATAAATCGTCTAGTCGGTTGCGTTTACCTGGAAACATCCGCTGCGCATCGATTAGTGTATCGACTACACCAGATATCCTTTGAGTGAATGGCGGTTGCCCTAAGCGCTGATATTCCATATCAAGAAAACCGAGGTCAAAGGGTGCGTTATGGATGACGACATGCGCATCTTTTATAAAATCGGATATTTCCAAAGCGACAGATGCAAAAATAGGTTTATCAGCCAGAAAATCCGAGCGTAGGCCATGGATTGCAGCCGCAGCTTCAGGCATATCTCTTTCTGGGTTCATATAAAAATGCAGTGTTTTACCGGTAGGTCGGCGATTTTCTAATTCGATACAACCAATTTCAACAATACGATCACCCTGATTAGGGTGGAGTCCCGTTGTTTCTGTATCAAGAATAATATGTCGCATGATTAAGGTAAGAACTAGTTTGGTAGCATTTCAGGAGGAATATCTAATGGTCCATCGCCAGCAAAACGATCTAGATAAATATAGATAATGGGGGTGATATACAGGGTAATAATTTGGGAGAAGATGAGGCCGCCCACAACTGCAATTCCAAGTGGTTGGCGCAACTCTGCTCCAGCACCGATGCCTAGAGCGATTGGTAGCGCTCCCATTAAAGCCGCCAGACTAGTCATTAGAATTGGTCTAAAGCGAACTAAACAGGCTTGTTTGATAGCCTCTTGGGCAGACAAATTAGAACTTCGTTTTGCTTCAAGGGCAAAATCGATCATCAGAATAGCATTTTTTTTCACAATACCAATTAGCAGTAAGATCCCAATAGTGGCGATCATCGTTAGTTCCATACCAAATAATTGCAGAAAAACAAGCGCACCAATAGCGGCGGAGGGCAAGCCAGCAAGGATTGTTAATGGGTGGATATAACTTTCATAGAGCACCCCAAGTAGGACATAAATCACCAGTAGAGCACTAATCAAAAGGATTGCTTGACCGGCTTGACCCTCTTTAAATACAGCCGCATCGCCGCCGTAACTGGTAATAATCGATGGCGGTAGTTGTAAGTCTTTCGTAAATTGCTCTAATTTTTTAGTAGCAACGCCAAGCGGAACATCTGGGGCGAGGTTAAAAGAAATCGTTACGGCTGGGATCTGACCTTGATGATTTACTGACGTTGGGCCAATAAACCGGTTAAAGGTGGCGATACTTGAAAGGGGAACTAGTTTATCAGTTGCCCTTCCGCGTAAAAAGATTGAGCTCAGATCAGACTCAAACTGTTTATCTTTTGCGGTTACTTCCAAGATGACTTGGTAGGTATTGACCGGGGTATAAATTGTAGAGACTTGTTTTTCCCCATAGGCTGAGTAAAGTGCGGTTCGAATATCTTGCATATTCACGCCTGCGCTAGCGGCTTTTTGGCGATCGATATCGATTTTTACATTAAGCCCCTTTAATTGCGAATCGCTTGTAACGTCCCTAAAATCTGGGTCAGTCTTCATTTTTGCTTGGACTTTTTCGG
>CALPOM020000003.1 GCA_943325205.2 Thermoflexus hugenholtzii JAD2
CTCACATTTCGCGCACAGATTTGATCTTCAAAAATGATCATTAGAACAATCCCAATGATCCCAATGATAAAAATGGGTAATACAAATTTGATGGGAAAACCTGCTAGTAGAATGACATAAAAACCTGCTGCAAAAACTAAAATAGCAGTTCCTAAGTCCGGTTGTCTAGCAATGAGAATTGTGGGTAGTAGTAGAAAGATAAAGGCGACGATAAAGTCGAAAAAGCGCATAGTCTCTTCACGTTTTTGAAAATACCAAGCGAGCATCAGAGGCATCGCAATTTTCATGATCTCTGAGGGTTGAATAACAACCCCAATGTTTAACCAACGCCTTGCACCTTTTTTGATCAGTCCAAATAGTGCGACAGCAATTAATAAAATAACACCAATCGTATAAACCCAAACCGCGATTTTTTCTAACCATTTGACTGGAATACGAGACGTCACCCACATAATGACTAGAGCTAAGAGTAAGTTTCGAGCTTGTTCAACCCAAGTAACTACTGTTCCAGAACTCGCAGATAGAAAAATAATATTCCCAACAACGACAAGTCCAATTAATATAATACTCAGGCTGGGGTCTAAACCAGCCCATAAAAATCGAAGACGCTTAATTAAGGGACGGTTTTCCAAGCAGGAACTCCTTTAGGCCATTTACCTAAAATTAAGTAATCAAAAGTTTGACGCACAATTGGAGCTGCAGCCGTTGCCCCAAAGCCAGCATTTTCAACCACGATCGCCATGGCATATTTGGGTTTATCCGCCGGCACAAAACCCATATATAAAGCATGGTCGCGTTTAAATTCCGAAATGGCTGCTGCGTTATAAGTCTTGCCTGCTAAGCTGTAGACTTGTGCCGTGCCGGTTTTGCCAGCTACCGGATAAGATACCCCCGCAAAAGGAACACTTCCGGTGCCTATTTTGTTAACACCAATCATTCCCTCTGTAACTGTATCAATATGCTCTTTTTTTAAATTAATGACCCCACTCTCTGAGGGTACAGTTAGGATTTTTTCATGGGTTAAAGGATCCTCTATTAACTTTACTAAGTGAGGTCGCATAATAACTCCACGGTTTGCTAAGATTGCAGTAGCTTGGGCAAGTTGCAAAATACTAAAACTGTTATAGCCCTGACCAATGCCAATCGAAATAGTTTCACCTTCAATCCATTTGCCTTTTTTAGGGTCCTTAAAGTAATTTTTTTTCCACTCTTTCGAAGGGAGAATACCTTTTACTTCACCCTGCATATCAATACCTGTGATTTGACCAAAACCAAATGGTTTCATGAAATCATGAATTGCATCAACGCCCATGTCACGAGCCAAAATATAGTAATAGGTATCGCAAGAAGCAGCAATAGACGTATACATATTTACGACCCCATGACCATTTTTAGCATCATCTCTAAAAATATTACCACCATATTTAAAAAAGCCAGGATCATTAATTGCTTGCGAGGGCGTTCGATATTTACCTTCTAGTGCTGCCAATGCCATAAAAGGTTTGTAAGTGGACCCAGGTGGGTAAGTACCTTTTAAGGGCCTATTAAAAAGAGGCTTTTCAAGAGATTCATTTAACTTTTTCCAAAGATCTGCATCAATTCCATCTACAAAAGCATTTGGGTTAAACGTGGGCAAAGAGACAAAGGCAATAATATCGCCTGTAGCTACTTCGATGACGACAGCGGCCCCCCGACGTTTTTCGTAGAGTTGTTCAATTAAAAATTGCGCTTTAATATCCACTGCTAAAGTCAGATTAGAGCCTGGTGCAGAAGGGGTATAAGAAAGGTTGCGGACCACCCGCCCACCGGCTGTAATTTCTACCTCACTAAAGCCAACAGTACCTCGCAATTGCTTTTCGTAACTTTGCTCAATTCCAATTTTACCGACTTGTTGGATACCTTTAACGCGCATATTTCGCAATTCATCTCCCTGAATTTCATCAGGATTTTCCTCTATTTCTGCGGCCAATTTTTCACGATCTTTGACAGAAACTTTTCCGGTATAACCCAATAGATGAGAGCCTAATTCTTGGTAGGGGTATTCTCGAAAATAGCGCACTTGAATTTCAACTCCAGGAAAAGCATATCGACGCGCAAGAAACCGCGCAACTTCCTCATCATTTAAAAAATTACGAATGGGGATACTTTCTGTTTTTTTAGAATTCTGTATTGCACGTAAGAACAATTGTCGATCACGCGCTGGAATTTTGACAACCTGATCTAATTCTTGAATGAGATCAGGGATTGGCATAACTATCCCAGTTTGAGTAACTTCTAAAGAAAAGGAGGGAAAATTTTTCGCAATAACGATACCATTTCGATCAGTAATAATTCCTCTAGGTGCCGGAGTGGTAATAATGGCAATACGGTTACTCTCTGAGGCAGTCGAATATTTTTTATGTTGAATAACTTGCAACCAAAAAAAACGACAAAACAGAATTAACAGGCAACAAATAACAATCCATAAGGCAATTTTTATCCGTTGTTGAAACTGTTCAAGGGCAGAGGAAGAGTCGCTATTGCCAACCATGGGAATCAAATAAAAGCCATCATTACGGTTTATTTCTAGAAATAAAAGGCCCTTGATTCGCTAGCAGGCGCTTAATTAGAGGCCAAAGAAGTGCTTCGAAGGTGGCCGGTAAAAAGATATCTAAAGAAGAAAATACAAAACTTGGAACTAGTATCCACATGGTTATCGCGATAGAGATATGGACCAAAAGCACTACTTGAAAAACATTAATTACTTGCCAGATAGGTGATGCACTAAGGATGCGACGATTCCAAAAAACTATTAGAAAGCCAGCAATAATATATCCTAAGGCATTAATTCCTAAGAGATTGGATGACTGCACATCCATGAATAGCCCGAGTAAGAAGGCGGTCAATAAGTTAACCGTTTCAGGAAAATATAAGATCCAAAAAACAAGCACAATTAAGACAAAGTCTGGCAGAAGTGGATTACTTCGTAAAGGAGTCATATTTAAAATGAACGCGATGAGCAGGGATAGAAAAATTCCCCGATAGGAACTCATATTATTTAGCAAGGACTTCACTTATTCCCCCACTTGGAGGTCTTTTTGTTTTTGACTGAATCAGGAATGATTGGATTCGGCGCTGAGGACGAAGGTTGATAGAGTAGAACCATTAAATGCCGAAAGCGATTTAAATTTGCAACAGGGCGGCATGATATAAAAGTCCCAGCTGTTTCGGAGCGATCAATTTTCGTAATAATTGCAACCGGAAATCCCGCCGGGTAAGTGCCATCAATGCCAGATGTAGTTAGATAGTCTCCCACATCTAAATCACCAATTGAGTTAATAAACCGAAGGTCTAATGGCTCTGCACGGCCCATCCCAAATAGTGCGCCGCGTACCCCGTTGCGAGATACTAGAACGGGTATAGCCGAGTCTCTCTCCTCGATCAGAGAGACCTCAGCAGAGTATTGAAAGACACGAATAATTTGCCCAATAATACCCGTATCACTAGCAACAGGCATTCCTATATTGACGCCATCAGCCAAGCCGCGGTTGATCACAATTTTTTGTGAGGCCCAGTTACTAGGCTTATAGATAATTTCTGTAGCAAGGGTTTTAAATGCCACTTGTTGTTGTAAAGCGAGCAGTTTTCTTAAATTAGCATTTTCAATTTCTAAATGCTCTGCATGGTTAGAAAGTAAAGAAAGATTTTGAATTTGGATTGTTTGTTGTTCGATAACAGCTTTCATTGTCGATAGAGAGCGCAAATTGTCTGAGGCAGTATCGATTAACTTTCCAGGCTGACTTAAAGCAATTTGAATAGGGTATAAAACTATTTGGAGGGTGGCACGGATTTGCTCTGTTGCCCGGAATTGATAATCAGCAATGATTAGGAGCAAACAAAGTGAGACAAATACACTTAATTTTAAAAGCGGCGCGCCTTGGTTAAATAAAGCAGGTGGGCTCTGAAACAATGTACACCTCTAAATTTAAAGGGGGTGTGAACTTATTCTTGAGAGAAGATACTACTTAATTTATCCATTCGCTCTAGGGCCATGCCTGAGCCGCGAGCAACACAAGTGAGTGGATCTTCAGCAACATGAACAGGTAAGCCCGTTTCTTCTAAAAGTAATCGGTCCAAATCCCTGAGCAAGGCACCACCACCTGTTAGCATCATACCTCTCTCGGCAATATCGGATGCTAGCTCAGGTGGAGTTTGTTCAAGGGCAGACTTCACTGCGATGACAATCTGATTGAGCGGATCTGATAAAGCCTCTAATATTTCATTACTTGTAACGGTAAAGCTCCGAGGTATACCTTCAGAAAGATTTCGACCTTTGACTTCCATTTCACGAACCTCTGTGCCAGGAAACGCTGACCCGATCGTCTTTTTAATCGCTTCAGCGGTTTGCTCACCAATTAACATGCCATAATTTCTTCGAATATAGTTACTAATTGCTTCGTCAAACTTATCGCCACCAACGCGCACTGACCATTTATAGACCATGCCACCAAGGGACATGACGCCAACCTCCGTAGTGCCACCGCCAATATCGATCACCATGGATCCAGAGGCTTCTGTTACCGGCAAACCCGCACCAATTGCAGCAGCCATCGGTTCTTCGATTAAAAAAACCTGTGAGGCTCCCGCTCCTAAGGCGGATTCGCGAATAGCCCGTCTTTCAACTTGTGTCGAACCGCAGGGAACGCAGATGATAATCCTAGGACTTGGCTTTAAAAATTTACTTTCATGAACCATCTTAATAAAATGCTTGAGCATCTGCTCTGTAATAGTAAAGTCAGCAATCACGCCATCTTTCATTGGCCGAATTGCTTGGATATTACCTGGGACCCTGCCGAGCATGGCTTTGGCCTCATGACCGACAGCCAGAATCGTTTTTTTGCCTCCCATGCCATCCTGCCTGATAGCAACAACCGAGGGCTCATCAAGCACAATACCCTTATCACGCATATAAATTAGGGTATTAGCAGTACCTAAATCGATAGCAAGATCATTTGAAAAATAACTGCGGAAAAGACCGAACATAAGCTTAGTGGGAGAATAGTAAAAAGTTAAATATAAACTAGTTTTAGAAGATAATGTATATGATACTGCAAGCTTGTTATGAATACTGAAGAAATTAAACATTTAGCGAAGCTTTCGGGCTTAGAACTGAATCCCGCGGAGATTGCTCTTATTTCAGAAGAAATGGGGGCAATTCTACTTTTAGTTGGAAAACTGCAGGCGGTTGATACCGCTGGCGTTGATCCACTGTTCCATCCGATTGCGCTCATCGAGGAGCTATCTCAGCCGTTTCGGATAGACCAAGTAACCGAAACGGACTTGCGAGATGTCAATATGGCTTGTGCACCGGCGGTTCATGAAGGTCTATTCTTGGTGCCAAAGGTGATCGAATGAATTGGCATCTACAAAACTTAACGCAATTGCAAAATTCCCTTCAGCAAGGATTGATTGATAGTGTTGGTTTGACATCGTTTTTCTTAGAGCGCATTAGTCAATTGAAGCATTTAAATGCATTTTTAGATGTTCAGCCAGAAATCTCTATGGCGCAAGCCCGGCAAGCTGATTTATTAATTCGGGAGGGCAAAGGTGGTCCTTTGACTGGGATTCCAATTGCTCACAAAGACGTGTTTGTGACCAAAGTTTGGAAATCAACCGCCGGATCGAAAATCTTAGCTAACTATTCGAGTCCATTTGATGCAACTGTTGTAGAGCGGCTTGGTTTAGATGGTGCCGGGATGGTGAGTTTAGGTAAGACAAATATGGACGAGTTTGCGATGGGGTCCTCCAACGAAAACTCGGCCTATGGACCGACTTTGAATCCCTGGAATTTGGAGCGTGTACCTGGTGGCTCTTCAGGAGGGTCGGCAGCAGCTGTCGCGGCGGGCTTAGCCCCAATTGCAACTGGTACAGATACGGGCGGATCGATCCGACAACCGGCAGCTTTTTGTGGGCTAACCGGGCTTAAGCCAACATATGGCAGGGTTTCAAGATACGGCATGATTGCTTATGCATCTTCTCTAGATCAGGCCGGTCCGATGGGTAAAAATGCTAAAGATTGCTCTTTAATCATGAATGCGATTGCGGGACATGATCCTAAAGACTCCAGTTCTTTAGAAAAAGACAACGAAGATTATTGTAGGTACTTAGGAAAACCTTGGTTAGATAAAAATAATCTGGTTGATAAACCACTTCAGGGTTTACGTATAGGGGTCCCAAAGGAATATTTTTCAGATGGATTAGATGGCGAGGTCAGGACGGCAGTAGAGAATGCCCTGCGAGCGTTTGAGGACTTAGGGGCGGTTTGCGTAGATGTGTCTTTACCAAAAACAGAGTTATCCATACCAACCTATTATGTATTAGCGCCTGCCGAGGCTTCGAGTAATTTAAGCCGATATGACGGTGTAAGGTATGGCCACCGTTCTGCAGATTATAAGAATTTAGCTCAAATGTACGAACGCTCGCGTGCAGAAGGTTTTGGGGCAGAAGTAAAACGACGAATTTTAATTGGCACTTATGTACTTTCTCAAGGTTATTACGACGCCTATTATTTACAAGCACAAAAAATACGTCGAATTATTGCTCAAGATTTTCAGAATACGTTTTTAGAGTGTGATGTATTGATGGGGCCAGTTGCCCCTGGAGTGGCATGGAAGTTCTCGGAAAAGTCGAGTGATCCAGTCCAAATGTATTTGGAGGATATTTACACATTAAGTCCTAATCTTGCGGGCTTGCCAGCGATGAGTATCCCCTGTGGATGCAGTACCAGTAAGATGCCAATTGGTTTACAAATTATTGGAAATTACTTTTCGGAAGCGCGCATGTTACAGATAGCCGACTTTTTTCAGCAAGCAAGTAATTGGCACTTACAGCAATCCCCGCTTTTGGCTCCACCCGCAAGTAATGGAGAAGTCTCATGACTCAGCGTGAGTGGGAGGTGGTCATTGGGCTAGAGACGCATGCGCAGCTCTTAACAAAGTCAAAAATATTTAGTGGCGCGAGTATTGCATTTGGAGCCTCACCTAATGTGCAAGCTTGTGCGGTAGATTTAGCCTTACCTGGCACCTTGCCAGTATTAAACAGAGAGGTAGTTAGTCACGCAATCCGGTTAGGTTTAGCTTTAGGATCAAAGATTGCCCCGGTGAGTGTATTTGCCCGTAAAAATTACTTTTATCCAGATTTGCCCAAGGGATATCAAATTAGCCAGATGGATTTGCCAGTCGTGGTGGGCGGTTCTTTACGAATAGATGTCAATGGCCAAGAAAAAGAGGTTGTATTAACTCGGGCGCATTTAGAAGAAGATGCCGGAAAGTCATTGCATGAAGATTTTGCGGGCCCACATGGTGAGCTGTCTAGCGGTATTGATTTAAATAGAGCCGGTACGCCCTTATTAGAAATTGTTACCGAACCCGTCATGCGAAGTGCTGCCGAGGCGGTCGCTTATGCCAAACAGTTGCATGCCTTAGTCATGTGGCTTGGTATTTGTGATGGGAATATGCAAGAGGGATCGTTTCGATGCGACGCAAATGTCTCGGTGAGGTATAAAGGAGAAATCAAATTTGGCACGCGCTGCGAGATTAAAAATTTGAATTCGTTTAAATTTTTAGAAGAGGCTATTCAATACGAGGTACGCCGCCAAATCGAATTAATCGAAGATGGCGGTATCGTCAAGCAAGAAACTCGGCTATATGACCCAGATCGAGGTGAGACGCGCAGCATGCGAAGTAAAGAGGATGCGCAGGATTATCGGTATTTTCCAGACCCAGACTTATTACCCGTAAATATTTCTAAAGAGTGGATTGCTCAAATTCAAGATTCAATGCCACCATTGCCGGCAAAGCTAAGGGGGCAGTGGCAGACAGCTTATGGTTTGAGTAGCTATGATGCAACTCTACTAACGCAGGATCGAGAGACAGCAGAGTTTTTTATGGAATTAATCGAGAAAATTGATCAATCCATGGTGAAGGCTGCTGCTAATTTAATGACAGGTGATTTTGCTTTTGCACTTAACCGAGATGGGCTTAGGGCTTGGCAATCTCCGGTTCTGCCAGTACATTTAGCTGAGTTATTAAAAAGGGTACAAGATGGCACGATTTCTAATAAGATTGCAAAAGAAATATTTACGCTTTTATGGGAGCGTGGGCAAAAAGAGCCATTGCAATTAGAAGGCGTAGTTGATCAGGTTATCGATCAAGAGGGCTTAAGGCAAATTAGTGATACTGGTGCAATTGAAATAATTATTGATGAAGTATTATTGGCGAATACAAAATCAGTCGAAGAGTATCGCAGCGGCAAAGAAAAAGCGTTTAATGCTTTAGTTGGTCAGATTATGAAGGCTTCCAAAGGTAAGGCTAACCCAGCTCAAGTCAACGCGCTTCTCAAACAAAAACTTACCCCAACCTAAAGAGATTTGATATGTCCAGCCTAGAGTTAGATGCGTCGCAAGTTGAAAGAGAGCAGTTAGTCGCGCAGTGGTTATTAAGTACACCAGGTTTTTTTGAGCGGCACGCAGAATTACTCACGCAAATGGAATTAGCCAACTCACATAGTGGCCGCGCTGTTTCTTTACAAGAAAAGCAGATGCACGTTTTACGAAACCAAAATAGAGACTTAAATCGACGACTTTCAGATATGTTGCGGTTTGGATCGGAAAATGACAAGACGCAATCCCTCATGGTTCAGTGGCTAGAGGGTTTATTGGCCACTAAAGATGAAGAGCAAACACGCGCAAGAATTACAGAGGGTTTAAATGAATTATTTGAAATTGGCCAGGTCAAGTTTGTTTCGGTTGATCATTTAAGCTCATTTGATTTAGAAAAGCTTCAAAAAGGCATTTACTGTGGAGCGCATGATGTGGAGCCATTATTTTTATCGCATCACCGTGACCTAACTGATGGCAGTTTTGCAGCGTTACTACTTCGACACAATGGTCAAACTCTTGGAGTAGTTCTGATGCTTAGTGCGGATAAAGAAAAGTTTTTACCGGAGATGGGCCTCGTTTATTTAGAGCAATTAGGTAATTTAGCCGCCGCAGCATTAAGTCGTTTCCTGGTTGATTAATGCGTGCGGATGTTCAACTAAGTAAGGAAGTAGAACTTTTTTTAGAGGAATTGTGCTGTATTCGACAGTTCTCACCCCACACATTAAAAGCTTACCAACAGGATTTAATCAAGCTGCATAATTTTATAAACCTGAATAACATCAGTTGGGATCTAGTTCAGGGGCACCACATCAGGGTTTGGGTTAGTAAGTTACATGCGAACGGACTATCAGCGAGATCTTTAGCCAGGATGATTTCATCCTGGCGAACATTCTTTGAGTGGCTGGTATTGGAAGGGCCTAGGTTATTTAGTTATACGATGCAGTTAAATCCTGTGCAAGGTCTTCGCCCACCCAAAAAAGCAAAATCACTTCCCAAGGCATTAAGTGTGGAATATGCTCAGGTTCTTATGGAGCGTGCTAAGCAAGAAGCGTACTGTAAGTCGGTAATAGATGATAGCAATAATGGTAAAGCGTCTTGGATACTTCAGCGCGACTATGCGATGATTGAGTTACTTTACTCATCTGGACTCCGGCTTTCAGAAATATTAGGGATTAATTATTTTCAGACACAAGCCTATGCAAAGGACTCATCGGGTTGGGTAGACTGGGTTAGTGCTGAAGTTACTGTCTTGGGTAAAGGTAATAAGCGCCGCATAGTGCCAATAGGAAAAGAGGCGATGCGTGCTTTAGTGCTTTGGCGCGACTGTCGCCAAGAGCAATTAAAGGCCTCTGATGGACCATTATTTATTAACGAGAAGTTGACTAGGCTATCGCCAAGGACTGTACAGGCCAGATTAAAACAGTTAGCATTGCGCTCTGGCTTACCAGTGCATGTCCATCCACACATGTTAAGGCATAGTTTTGCGAGCCATGTGCTGCAATCATCCCATGATTTAAGAGCAGTGCAGGAGATGCTTGGACATGTAAGTATTGGGAGCACTCAAATTTATACCGCATTAGATTTTCAACACCTCGCACAGGTCTACGATATGGCGCATCCGCGTGCTAAAGCAGAAAAGATATAAGACAGATGCAAGCCACTATTATTCTTGGCGCTGGTAAAGAGCGCTCACCAATGAATCATCACCCGTGGATATTTGCGAGCGCTGTGGTTGGCTATGAAGGAAAAATTACTTCGGGTTCGACAGTCACTGTAAAGACTGATAGTGGGCGGTTTATTGGCCGTGCAGCCTATAGCCCGATGTCACAGATTCGCGCCAGAATTTGGTCATGGGATGAAAATGAACCGATTGATCATGCTTTTTTCAAAAGAAAAATAGCAATTGCTCTAGCACACCGAAAAAAATGGGTTGTTCAGACTAACGCTATCCGCTTGATTTTTGGGGAGGCAGATGGCCTGCCTGGGCTCATAGTTGATCAGTACAACCAGACTTTAGTCTGTCAATTTTTAAGTGCCGGAGTCGAATTTTGGAAAGAGGCCATTGTCCAAATTTTGAAAGATCAGACTGCTTGCCATTGTATCTATGAAAGATCTGATGCGGCAGTGCGTGAGCGAGAGGGACTTAGCTTGGCGAGTGGGGTTTTAAAGGGCGAGTTATCTGATACTGAATTAACTGTTCAAGAAAATCAAATTCAGTATTTAATTGATCCGACGAAGGGACATAAGACGGGCTTTTATATTGATCAACGGGATAATCGCCTAGAGGTGGCGAAGTTATCCTCAGGATTACGAGTTCTAAACATGTTTTGTTATACCGGGGGTTTTTCATTAGCGGCTCTTCAAGGTGGTGCGAGTGAGGTTATTTCAGTAGACTCCTCGGGTGATGCCTTAGCAATCGCTAGTCGTCAACTCGCCTTAAATCATCTAGACCCATCGAAAGCCAAATGGGTTGATGAGGACGCATTTGACTTGCTAAAGAAGTACCGTGAGGGTGGTGAGCAGTTTGATATGATTATTTTAGATCCGCCAAAATTTGCCCCGTCAGCGCAGCATTTGTTGCGCGCCAAAAAGGCTTACAAGGAAATCAATCGATCGGCAATGCAAATGTTGCGTCCGAATGGCTTACTACTGACTTTTTCATGTTCAGGTGCAATGGACCTCGAATTATTTGATCAAACGGTCTTTTTGGCTGCCCAGGAGGCTGCAACCCATAAAAAAGACCCAAAGCTGGGATTTCGAGTACTAAAGCGCTTGACTTCGGGGCTAGACCACCCTAAATTATCTAGTTTCCCGGAAGGGAACTATTTAAAGGGCTTGATGTTAGAAAGAATATAGGATTCTGAAGAAGATTATTATATTTGATCATGTTGAAGCAAAATGAAGTAATTTTAATTAGGTAGACATATGGCACTGATTCCGGTAACAATTCTCACTGGCTTTTTAGGCAGTGGAAAAACCACCTTACTTAAACACATCTTAACGACTAATCACGGTAAGAAGATTGCCGTCATTGAAAATGAGTTTGGCGAAGAAAATATTGATAATGAAATTTTGATCCAAGAGAGTAATGAGCAAATTGTTCAAATGAGTAATGGTTGTGTTTGTTGTACTATTCGTGGCGACTTAGTAGAAGCGTTAAAGCAGCTCTGGGATCAGCGCAAGAGTAAAACGATTCAATTTGAGCGGGTTGTGATAGAGACAACGGGGATTGCAAATCCAGGGCCGGTTGCCCAAACTTTTTTTATGGATGATGATGTGGCTGATCATTATGTGTTGGACGCCATAGTAACTTTAGTAGATGCCAAGCATGGAGACGCCCAGTTAAGTGAGCATGAAGAGGCGCAAGCACAGGTCGGGTTTGCTGATCAGATTTTTATTACGAAGACGGATGTGGTGGATGAAAAAACGCGTAGTGCATTAAGAAATCGCTTAATTCATATGAATCCCAAAGCGCCCATTAAAGAAATTCAACAAGGCGTTGTTAATTTAGATGAGGTTTTTGACCTGCACGGATTTAATTTGAACGCAAAATTAGATATTGATCCGCATTTTTTAGCCCAAGATAACCATGATGACTGCGGCCACGATCATGGTCACGAACATCATGACCACCATCATGGACATGAGCATCACCACGGCCATACCGATAAAATTCAGTCATTTGTATTTAGAAGTGAGCGACCTTTTGAGCATAAGAAGTTAGAAGACTTTTTAGGTGGCATTCTGAGCGTTTTTGGTCCTAAACTCATGAGATATAAGGGAGTTTTATACATCAAGGGATCTAATCGTAAGGTGGTTTTGCAAGGCGTCCATGAAATGATGGGGAGTGATATGGCAGGGCCATGGGCTGCAACTGAGCAAAAGCAAACGAAGATTGTTTTTATTGGGACTGATTTGCCAAAAGATACACTTTTGATGGGATTAGAGGGGTGTTTGGTGTAGTCTACCAAGTGAAGTTACAATTTGCCTTTAAATTTTGTCAAAGTTACAAGTTAGGAATGATTCGGGAATAAAAATTGTAGAGTAATAAAAAGTGTGTAAATTACACAGGAGATACAAATATGGTTACAGTGGCGAAAAAGATCATTAAAAAAACTGGCTTGGCCAAGACTACTGAGGTAAAGCGTGTGGTAAAGGCTTTACCAATAGTAAAAGCTAAGTCCGCTATAAATGCAATGCCTGTTGCTAAGGTGGCGCCTGTGGCTAAGGCAGCGTCTGTGGCTAAGGCAAAGTCAGTAACTAAAGTATCGCCTGCGGTAAAGGCAAAAAAAGTAGTTCAGACCACACCGGCTGAAAAAATTAAACCAATCGTGGTAGCCAAAGTATCGGCCAGCACAGCAACTAACAAGAATGCAACAAACAAATTGATGATTACCAAAGAAAAGAAGTCAACTGCCTCAATATCCTCAGAATTGATTACTGAAGCGGTATTAGTAAAAATGTCAGAAAAAGATTATATGAGTAAATCTCAGTTAGACTTTTTTAAGGAAAAACTAGCAAGATTGCGTGAAGATATTTTGAAAAATGCTGATACAACAACTGAAAATCTGCGCGATAATATTTTGGTACCGGACCCTGCGGACCGTGCAACTATTGAAGAAGAGCACGCCCTTGAGTTAAGAACGCGGGATCGCGAACGCAAGCTTTTGAAAAAAGTCGAACAAGCCTTGGCTCGCATTGAATCTGGAGATTATGGGTGGTGTGAGGAGACTGGTGAGGCAATTGGTGTGGCGCGTTTATTGGCTAGGCCAACCGCAAATCTTTCCCTTGAGGCTCAGGAGCGTAGGGAGTTAAGACAGAAACTTTTTGGGGACTAAACAAGAAAAGCGTTTTCTTCTAGTATTTGTTAATGATTTAAAGACGCTTTCACGTTGTAGATAGACCACCAAGTTTTCTAATTCCAATTAAAAATTGAAAATACTAATGAATTGTTGACTATGGGAGAGTATATTAGCAATATTCTGCGAAAACTTGGAATACCTGTAAAGACATCTTCTTTTATTAATTTACATCCTATTTAAATAACCATGGAACATAAAGACCTAAGTCTTGGCGATATTGCGCCGGCCTTAAAAGCAGAAATACTTGCTGAGGCATTACCGTATATTCGTCAGTATCATGGTAAGACAATCGTGATTAAGTATGGTGGAAACGCGATGATTGAAGAGCGCTTAAAAGAAAGTTTTGCGCGGGATGTGATTCTTTTAAAACTCGTTGGTATGAATCCGGTTGTGGTACATGGTGGTGGCCCCCAAATAGATGACGCTCTAAGGAAAATCGGTAAAGAAGGAACTTTTGTTCAAGGCATGCGCGTAACCGATGATGAGACGATGGAAGTTGTCGAGTGGGTATTAGGTGGTGAGGTTCAGCAAGATATCGTGATGATGATTAACCAGTTTGGTGGCCAAGCTGTTGGATTAACCGGCAAGGATGGCGGGTTAATTAAAGCAAAAAAAATGTTAATGACCGATCGAAATGATGCTTCGAAATCGATTGATTTAGGTTTTGTAGGTGAAATTAGCTCTATTAATCCTGCTGTAGTTAAAGCCCTACAGGATGATGCGTTTATCCCTGTTATTTCTCCCATCGGCTTTGGTGAGGACGGGCGAGCCTATAACATTAATGCGGATTTAGTGGCTGGGAAAATGGCCGAGATTTTAAATGCCGAAAAGCTAGTCATGATGACAAATATCCCTGGCGTGATGAATCGTGAGGGTGAATTACTCACCGATTTATCAGCTCAGGAAATTGATCGGTTATTTGCAGATGGTACGATATCAGGTGGCATGTTACCAAAAATATCATCAGCCTTAGATGCTGCAAGAAGTGGCGTTCATTCAGTACATATTATTGATGGTAGGATTGAACATTCTTTATTATTAGAAATTCTAACTGAGCAAGCTTTTGGTACGATGATTCGTTCAAATTAATTATATGAATTCAGATAACTCTTCAACAAGCAATCCTCTACTAGTTGGAAGTGAGCAATCTGCTCCAGCGCGCAAGAGGCCAAAGCCAGGGGAGAGGCGCGTGCAGATTCTGCAAGCCTTAGCTGAAATGCTTGAGAACCCCCAAGGAGAAAGAGTTACCACGGCAGCATTAGCTGCGAAAATTCAAGTTTCAGAGGCGGCTTTATATCGACATTTTGCGAGCAAAGCGCAAATGTTTGATGGTTTGATTGCCTTCATTGAGCAGAGTATTTTTGGCTTAATTAATCAAATTATTGCTAAAGAGGATGATGGGCAAAAGCAAATATATGAGATTGCCATGATGCTTTTAGCTTTTTCGGAAAAAAATCCAGGGATGACACGAGTCTTGTTAGGGGACTCATTATTTCAAGAAGACGCCAGGTTGCAAGAACGCATCAACCAAGTTTTAGAACGCGTTGAAGCCTCACTTAAACAGTCTTTTCGGATTTTGCAAACACAGCACCAGAGCAATTGGGTGACTGAAGATATAGGCCAACGTTCAGCCTTAATTATGGCAGTTGTTATAGGTCGTTGGCATCGATTTGCGCGTAGTGGATTTACCAAATCTCCGCTTGATAACGCACCAGCATCCTTGAAGGTACTTCTTTTTGCATGAGCAGTATGCAAACCAAGCTGTACTCACTTGAATTTACAAAAGCTCTGCCCTTAAAGAGTGGCGCGCATTTTGGCCCCTATACTTTAAAAGTTGAAACATACGGAACCCTCAATGCCAAAAAATCAAATGCCGTATTAATTTGTCATGCCTTAAATGCTTCGCATCATGTTGCAGGGGTTAACGATAATGGCCAGACAGGTTGGTGGGATAACATGGTTGGGCCTGGTAAGCCTGTTGATACAAACCATTTTTTTGTCATCGGAATTAATAATTTAGGATCTTGTTTTGGCTCTACGGGCCCCATGAGTCCCGATCCAGCAACAGGTATTCCTTATGGAGCTAGTTTTCCGATTTTGACTGTAGAAGACTGGGTGCTTTCACAATCCTATGTGGCCGATTACTTTGGGGTACAGAAATTTGCTGCAGTTATGGGGGGCAGCCTTGGTGGGATGCAGGCAATCGCTTGGGGAATGATGTTCCCAGAGCGCGTCGGGCATTGTATCGTGATTGCCTCTTCGGCGAATTTGTCAGCGCAGAATATCGCCTTCAACGAAATTGCACGTAATGCCATTATGAGTGACCCAGACTTTCATCAAGGGAATTTCTATGCCCATGCTGTTGTCCCCAAAAGTGGTTTACGGGTAGCTAGGATGATTGGTCATATTACGTATTTATCCAATGATGATATGGCCGAAAAATTTGGGCGCGTATTACGTCGACCAACAGGTGCTAAGCAAGATTATCAATTTAGTTTTGATACGGAATTTGAAGTAGAAAGCTATTTACGTTATCAAGGTGACAAATTTGCAGATTATTTCGACGCGAATACCTATTTACTGATAACTAGAGCACTGGACTATTTTGACCCTGCGATGGACTATGAGAATGACCTTTCAAAGGCTTTTGTTAATGTACAAGCAAATTTTTTGGTGATAAGTTTTTCTACCGATTGGCGTTTTGCGCCCCAGCGAAGTCGAGAAATTGTGAAGGCATTACTGGATAATAAACATCGTGTAGCTTATGCAGAGATTGATGCGCCGCATGGGCACGATGCATTTTTACTAGATGATGCAAGGTATCATGCACTAATCCAGTCATATTTTGTCAAGATGCAAGGAGAATTTAATTGAGCTTTGAGGCTATTCGGGCTGATTTTTCTGCGATTGCAAATTGGGTTAAGCCGAATTCAACTCTTTTAGACTTGGGGTGTGGTGACGGTGTATTTTTAGAGTACATACGCCATGCCAAACAAGTTAAAACATATGGCGTTGAAATCTCGGACGAGCAAGTCTTAGCCTGCGTAGCCAAAAATTTAGATGTGATTCAGCAGGACTTAGAGGGTGGGCTGGCACTTTTTGAAGATCAAAGTTTTGATACCGTAGTTCTCTCTCAAACATTGCAAACGATTCATCAGACTGAGGCTATTTTGCGAGAAGTCGTTCGGGTTGGTAAAGAATGTGTAGTTTCTTTTCCAAACTTTGCGCATTGGTCACATCGCGTGGCCGTTTTTATGGGCCATATGCCTGTGTCTAAATCCTTGCCTTACGATTGGTACAACACCCCCAATGTCAGAGTTTTAACGATTAAGGACTTTGAGTCCTTAGCAAGCAAGATCGGTATTCGGATACTTGACCGTGTAGTTTTACATGATAGTCAAGAAGTCAAATGGGGCGCTAATCTATTTGGTAGCCTAGCAATCTATCGAGTTGGGCGAACCTAAAGAATATGGCACCAGTTGGCCATAACTCACCAAGCCAAGCTAAAAAAAGCACTTGGCTCGAAATTTTTAAGTCCTATACAGAAATTCGAACATGTCGCATGTTTTTTTTAGGTTTTTCGGCTGGCTTGCCATTACTCCTCGTGCTTGGTACTTTGGGATTTTGGTTACGTGAAGCGGGCATAGAACGAAGTACGATTGGCTTTTTGTCCTGGATTGGCCTGATTTATGGTTTTAAATGGTTATGGTCACCATTAGTCGATCGATTGCCGATTCCCTTTTTAACAAACTACTTTGGTAGAAGAAGAGCTTGGTTATTATTTGGACAAGCAATGATCGTTGCTGGCTTAATTGGTATGTCTTTGATTGATCCAATAGCCCATTTAAATTATTTGGTTTGGTGTGCTTTATTCGTGGCCTTTGGATCGGCCACGCAAGACATAGCCTTAGATGCGTACCGGATTGAATCTGCAGAAGTTGATCACCAAGGCGTATTGGCTGCGGCCTATCAAACGGGCTATCGTTTAGCAATGATTTGGGCTGGTGCTGGCGTCTTATGGATTGCTGCGCGTTCTCAATTAGAGATAAGTGGGATATATGAAGCTAGGGCGTGGCAATTTGCATATTTGTGTATGGCAATGTCTATGTTTGTCGGAGTGATTACAGTATTTTTTTCTCCAGAAAAACGGCTTGCGGTTTTACATCGATCATTAGGGCCGAAGCGTTGGTTACAGGAGTTTTTTATAGAGCCATTTGCGGAGTTTATACGGCGTTATCGTTGGCACGCTATTTTAATTTTGAGTCTCATTGCTGTTTACCGAATTAGTGATGTGGTGATGGGAATTATGGCAAATCCCTTTTACGTAGATATGGGATATAGCAAAGATGAAGTAGCAACTGTTTCGAAAATATATGGTGTGTTGATGACATTAGTTGGGGCATTTATTGGTGGGGGTCTTACCGTTCGCTTTGGTGTATTACGCATGCTCATGGTCGGAGCAGTCTTATCAGCTCTCAGTAATTTATTATTTGCTTGGTTAGCTACCAGAGGCCATGACTTACAAGGGCTAATTTTTGTTATTTCAGCGGATAATTTAAGTTCAGGAATTGCTTCGGCCGCCTTTATTGCTTATTTATCGTCTCTAACCAATGTCACCTATAGTGCCACGCAATATGCACTTTTTAGTTCGATGATGTTACTTATCCCCAAATGGTTAGCGGGCTTTTCTGGACTGTATGTGGACAATTTTGGTTATGGATGGTTTTTTAGTATGACGGCATTACTTGGCTTGCCAGTATTAGTTCTTGTCTGGTTTGTCAGTCGACAAGGCCTGCCAGAAAATAACGCCTTTGCAACAGCTCATTTACCGAGTGAGTAATCATAATCAACGATAAGTGGAGCATGGTCGGAGAAGCGCGTATCTTTATAAACTGTTACTTTTTTGGCTAATTGAGCAATTGCTGGGGTAGCGATTTGATAATCAATACGCCAACCAACATTATTGTTATATGCCTGCCCGCGCTGGCTCCACCAGGTGTAGCAGGTTTGAGTGGCGCCGGGCTCTAAGGCTCGATAAACATCACAAAATCCCACCTGTGAAAATAAGTGGGTAAGCCAAGCTCTTTCTTCGGGAAGAAAGCCTGAATTCTTCAAATTACCTTGCCAGTTTTTTAGATCAACCTCTTGGTGAGCAATATTCATATCACCGCATAAGAGTACGTCCATACCGGCATTTTTAAGGTCTTGAAGATGTGGTAGGAACACTTTCAAAAAGCGCCATTTGGCCTCTTGACGATCTGGTGAGCTTGATCCGGAGGGGAAGTAGGCGCTGATAATCCAAAGTTTTCCAAAACGCAGGGCGGTATATCTTCCCTCTTGATCGAACTCGAATTCTCCAAAACCAATTTGAATCTCATCTGGAGTATGCTTAGAATAGATACCAGTTCCGCTATAACCTTTTTTCTGGGCAAATTGAAATACCCCTTGATAGTTTGAAGGATTTAATAATTCTGGAGATAAATCGGCTGACTGTGCTTTAATTTCTTGTAAACAAATGAGGTCAGCATGGGTAGTTTGTAACCACTCTATAAAGCCCTTTTTTGCCGCAGATCTTAAACCATTTACATTCGCAGTTATTATTCTTAACATGACATCTCATTCATCTGAATTTATTCAATTTGCCCTAGAATCAAAAGTTTTATCTTTTGGTTCTTTTAAGACCAAGGCTGGTCGTATTTCACCCTATTTTTTTAATGCGGGAGACTTTAATGACGGCGATCGGCTTCGGGCCTTAGGGCAATTTTACGCTCGCGCATTAGTCCATGCTGGAATTTCTTTTGAGATGTTATTTGGGCCAGCATATAAAGGAATCACTTTGGCTGCAACGACTGCCATTGCTTTGGCACAAATGGGTCAAAGCGTGCCTTTTTCATACAATCGTAAAGAGGTGAAGGATCATGGCGAGGGTGGCATGATCGTTGGTGCGCCCCTAAAAGGTCGGGTGGTTATTGTTGATGATGTGATTTCAGCGGGTACGAGTGTACGTGAGTCTGTTGCTATGATTGCGGCCGCTGGAGCGACGCCTTGTGCTGTTTTGATTGCCCTAGATCGGATGGAGAGATCTGGGGACGCTGTTCAAATTGGGAAATTCTCTGCTGTGCAGGATGTTCAAAACGAGTTTGGTATTCCAGTTTTAGCGATTGCAAACTTGCAGGATTTATTGGGTTTTTTACAAGCCAGTTCAGACCCGGCATTACAAACATTTCTACCGGCGGTAGAGGCATATGGCGCAAAGTATGGAATAACTTAAATTTCTGGCAAAGAAATTTTTCCATCGAAAACAGTTTTGGCAGGACCCGTCATGAATACTTCAGCTGACTGTCCTTGATTCATAAAGTCCCAATGAATATTGAGCACTCCACCACGGGTATTGACCGTCACGGGAGAATCAAGAAGATTTTGCAAGACACCACTGACCGCTGCCGCACAAGCACCTGTCCCACAGGAAAGCGTTTCTCCTGAGCCCCTTTCAAAAACTCGGAGATTTATTGCATGACGCGAAAGGATTTCCATAAAACCTACGTTGACGCGTTTAGTGAAGGCGGGATGATGTTCAATCTTTGGCCCATATTCCAAAACCGGAGCATCTTGGCAGGAGTCCACAATAATGACTGCATGGGGATTGCCCATCGATAAAGTAGAGATCCAGATTGGGGCCTTTGCGGGTACAGGGGAATCTAATAATTGGTAAAGGTCGATATGGCCACTAGTTTTTTGGGGCGAATGACCCGGTTCAAAGGGGATCTCCTGATGGGCCAAGATGGGCTTACCCATATTGACCTCTACTAGGCCATTATCAAACTCTTGAAGTGTTAGCACGGTATGTCGTACTTCTACCCGTAACAGTTTTTTATTTGAAAGGGCTTTTTCTCTCACAAATCGAACGAAACAACGCGAGCCATTGCCACACTGCTCGACTTCAGTACCATCGTGATTAATAATGCGGTATTTAAAATCGACATCCTTTAGGGAAGAATTTTCTACCAGTAAAATCTGATCAGCTCCAATGCCAAAGTGACGATCTGCTAAAAACTGCCATTGGGCGGTACTAATTTGGCTTAAGTCTTGATGGATACCATCAATGACAATAAAGTCATTGCCGCAACCATGCATTTTAGTAAATTGCAAAATCATTAAAAGCCTTATTAATAAAACCGAGGATGTCCATCGGGACGATTTTTAAATCTTTTATGAACCCAATAATACTCTTGTGGTCTTGGGCGTATTTGTGCTTCGAAGAATTGATTGAGTCGAGTCGTATCTTCGATTAAATCGGCCGTTGGAAAGTGTTCTAGGGCTTGATAAATGTGACAGGTATAGCCCATTCCATCAGGATTGAGGGTTGTCACGATCGGGCATACTTCCGCCCCGCTTAAGCGGGCGAGTCTTGATACGGAGGTGACTGTACAGGTAGGAATACCAAAAAATGGAACAAAAATGGAGTCTTGTTTACCTAAATCCATATCTGGCGATATCACCACAACTTGCTGGCGGCGTATTTGACGAATCAAATCCCTTGAATTATGTTGTCGTAGAACCATTTTTGACCCAAAGCGTTCACGCCATTTTTTGATACGGGAATCAAAAAAAGAGTTTTTCATTCGAACATATAAAGTATTTGGTTCTTTGAGACCTAATTCTTGCATATAAATCGAGATCGCAATCAGACCAGCTTCGATACCAATTAAGTGCATGCTCACAAACAAGCGAGGCTTTCCATCGAGCAGATTAATAGCACTTTTTATCTGGACGAAGTCTTTAATTTGTTCTTTCGAACCGAGCCACAGATACGCTCTTTCTAGGGTACTTCTAGCAAATAATTGCCAGTGTTGGCGCGCCAGTTTTTTTCTGGCAAGTGGGGAATACTCCGCATAACAAAGTTGTAAATTGATGTTTGTCACTCGTTGACGTTCTATCGGTAAATAAGAAATCAAATATCCAATGATGTCGCCAAACAGATGCAGTAGGCGAAGGGGGGCCACAGAGAGAAGGTATAAAAGCCCAAGGCTACAATAATTACAGATTAGGTAAATAAGTTTCATGATTGTGCGCTTGGAGCTGGAGGAGCTCCGGCAGGTTGTTTATAGCGGTTATATCCCCAAAGATACTGTTCGGGGCATTTTAAAATAACCTCTTCTATGGCGCGGTTTAATTCTTCAGCCGCCATACTTGGATCTGTATCAAATGGTTGATTGATTCGTGTTGCACGGATGGTCCAACCAAGGCCAATTTTTTTTCGAGTAGCAGAAAATATAATGGTTGGGACTTGATTTTTAATGGCTAATTTGGCTGGTAATACAGCTGTATATGCGAGTTTTCCAAAAAAGGGAACCCAGACACCATCGCCATCACCTGGAACTTGATCTGGCAGTATGCCGACTGCTTGGCCTCTTTGGAGTGCTCTAGCAACTTGTCTTACACCTTGAATGTTTGCTGGAACAAAATGCATTTGCGGATGGGAGCGGCCCTTTTCAATAACTTGCTTTAGCCAAGCTTGCTTAGCTGGTTTATAAATGATTGTTGCGCAGAAATGTTCTGCCAAAACTCTTGGGATCATTTCAAATGCGCCAAGATGTGGGGTGAGCATGAGCAGCCCCTTGCCCTCGGCCATAGCTTGGTCTACAACCTGCCAATCTAGAACCTCGGTCAACTTGAGACAATCTTGTGGATGATTCCAAATCCATAAGCTTTCCGCTAGCATGGTACCGGAGGCTTGGGCAATTTTTATAGGATTTGCCTCAAAGGCATAAGCGGTTTGTGCTTGAGCTAAATTATCTTTAATGAGCTGGCGATCTTTACTAGAGAACCAAAAGGTCATTAGCCCAAGTAGGCTACCTAATTGTTGGAGATGCTTGAGGGAAAGCAAGCCTAAAATTTGAATAATCCATCGCATTACCCATATGATATGCAAATTTTCGACAAAAGACGAAGAATTGATGAATGATTCAAATCGTTATATACTTCAGTATCGCCGAGTTAAGACAACTTGCCGGGCGATTCATAAATTCTGCTAAAGCGTCGCCGTTCAAGTTAACTGGCACGTGTTGTCATAACTTTAAACTGAAGGAAACTTGAATGGCAAATGATTATTTTTTTACCTCGGAATCCGTTTCTGAGGGACATCCTGATAAAGTGTCGGATCAAATCTCCGATGCAATTTTAGACGCTATATTGGCGCAAGACCCGACTGCTCGAGTTGCTGCTGAGACGCTATGTAATACTGGCTTAGTCGTGCTTGCCGGTGAAATTACAACGACTGCTAATGTGGATTACATCAAGGTAGCACGGGATACTCTACGAGAGATTGGCTACGACAATACAGAATATGGTATTGACCATAAAGGTTGCGCTGTTTTAGTGGCGTACGATAAGCAAAGTCCGGATATTAAGCAGGGCGTAGACAAGGCTGGCGATGACCCTTTAGATCAAGGTGCTGGTGATCAAGGATTGATGTTTGGCTACGCTGTTGATGAAACTCCTGAGTTGATGCCGATGCCTATTCATTTGGCACATCGCTTAGTAGAGCGACAAGCCCATTTACGTCGAGATGGTCGGTTGAACTGGTTAAGACCGGATGCCAAATCTCAGGTGACAATGCGATATGTTGATGGCAAACCGCATTCTATTGACACGGTTGTCTTATCTACGCAACACGCCCCAGACATTACGCTTGAGAAATTGCGAGAGGCGGTTATCGAAGAGATTATTAAACCCGTTTTACCAAAAGATTTTGTTAAAGGTGAGATCAAGTATTTAGTCAATCCGACTGGCCGATTTGTGGTGGGTGGACCGCAAGGTGATTGTGGTTTAACTGGCCGCAAAATTATTGTAGATACTTATGGTGGCTCTTGCCCCCATGGCGGCGGCGCATTTTCTGGTAAGGACCCATCTAAGGTTGACCGTTCGGCAGCCTATGCTGCTAGGTATGTTGCCAAAAATGTTGTGGCAGCGGGTTTAGCGAGTAAATGCCTGGTCCAGGTTTCCTATGCCATTGGTGTGGCAAAACCTACCTCAGTATGGGTTAGCACTTACGGTACAGGCGTTATTTCAGATGAAAAAATATCTGAGTTGGTAAATACTCACTTTGACTTAAGGCCAAAAGGTATAGTGAAGATGTTAAATTTACTACGCCCAATTTATAAAAAATCTGCAGCTTACGGTCACTTTGGTAGAGAGGAGCCGGAGTTTTCTTGGGAGGCAAGAGATTTGGCTTTAACACTAAAATCTGCAGCTGGTTTATAATTTTAAAAATTCTCCAAGGAGCGTTGCGAGGACATCAGTCAGTTTTAATGGCTGATTTCCCTAGGCTTGGAGTGGCTCTGATGAGTCTTGGCAACGGCGCTCACTAACCTGAAATGATGGTTGGTGAGCTTCTTTAAAAGCTCCCTCAGCATTTCATTTTGCTTGGAGTGCAAATGAATAACTTATCAGATTTAAAGATTTCAAAAGACTATGAGATAGCTGATATTTCCCTAGCCAATTTCGGTCGCAAAGAAATAGCCATCGCTGAAAGTGAAATGCCAGGTTTAATGGCTATTCGTAAAGAGTACTTAGTTACCCAACCGTTAAAGGGTGCTCGTATTACTGGATCACTTCATATGACGATTCAAACAGCGGTTTTAATCGAAACTTTAGAAGCTTTAGGCGCACAGATTCGCTGGGCTTCTTGCAATATTTACTCAACGCAAGATCATGCTGCGGCAGCAATTGCTGCTAATGGTACTCCGGTATTTGCAATCAAAGGTGAAAGTTTAGAGCAGTATTGGGACTTTACCCACCGTATTTTTGAGTGGGCGGATGGCGGCTATACCAACATGATTTTGGATGATGGTGGCGATGCGACTTTATTGCTTCATTTGGGTGCTCGGGCTGAGAAAGACTTGTCCGTTTTAAATCATCCAACCAGTGAAGAGGAAACCATCCTATACGCATCAATTAAGGCCAAGCTCAAGCAAGATGCTACTTGGTACTCTAAGAGATTAGTAGAAGTAAAGGGTGTTACAGAAGAGACAACCACAGGCGTACATCGTTTGTATCAAATGTTCAAAAAAGGCGAACTGAAGTTTCCAGCAATTAATGTGAACGACTCAGTTACAAAGAGTAAGTTTGATAATCTCTACGGTTGCCGTGAATCTTTAGTCGATGCGATTAAACGCGCAACTGATGTCATGATCGCAGGTAAAGTTGCGGTTGTGGCTGGTTATGGCGATGTAGGGAAGGGATCCGCTCAAGCACTACGAGCGTTATCAGCCCAGGTATGGGTAACAGAAGTAGACCCGATTTGTGCTTTGCAAGCTGCAATGGAGGGATTTCGGGTTGTAACGATGGAGTACGCAGCTGATAAAGCGGACATTTTTGTTACGGCAACAGGAAACTATCACGTTATTACCCACGACATTATGATTCGCATGAAAAATCAGGCCATTGTTTGTAATATTGGGCACTTTGATAATGAAATTGATGTCGCTGGTATTGAAAAATATCAGTGGGAAGAAATCAAGCCGCAAGTAGACCACGTCATATTCCCAGCGGTTGGCGGTCAAGCAGAAAAACGTATTATTTTATTGGCCAAAGGCCGTTTAGTGAACTTAGGTTGTGGCACTGGTCATCCTTCGTATGTGATGAGTTCCTCATTCGCCAATCAAACGATTGCACAAATTGAGTTATGGACCAAGTCTAAAACGAACGAGTATCCAATTGGGGTTTACACACTGCCTAAGCATTTAGACGAAAAGGTCGCGGTTTTGCAGTTAAAAACCTTGAATGCGCAATTAACCGTGTTAACTGATGAGCAAGCAAACTACATCGGTGTAACAAAACAAGGGCCATTTAAGTCAGACACGTATCGTTATTGATTGATGGATAAAAAGCCTCCAAAAGAACTCAGTATTGAGTTCTTTCCACCTAAAACACCGGAGGGTGCAGAAAAACTGCGTCTTGTAAAAGATCGCTTGGCAAAAGAAGTCAAGCCCAGTTTTTTTTCCGTTACCTTTGGTGCAGGTGGATCAACACAAGAGGGGACTCTACGGACCGTAGAGTCCATTCATCAAAGCGGCCAAGACGCCGCCCCGCATTTATCGTGTGTTGGAAGTTCCAAGGAAAATATTTATGAACTTCTTCGGCTTTACAAAGAAATGGGTGTGCGACGTATTGTTGCCTTAAGAGGAGATTTACCCTCCGGCATGGGACAATATGGCGAATTTCATCATGCTAATGAGCTCGTGGCTTATATCCGTGAGTCGTATGGTGATTGGTTTCATATTGAGGTTGCTGCTTATCCAGAAATGCATCCGCAAGCTAGTAGCGTTCGTGCAGATATAGAACACTTTGTAACTAAAATACAGGCAGGCGCTAACTCAGCAATCACCCAGTATTTTTACAACACAGACGCATATTTTCAGTACATAGAAGATGTTGAGTCTAGGGGCGTGAAAGTGCCTATTGTGCCAGGTATTATGCCGATTACCAGCAGTTCACAACTACTCCGTTTTTCTGACTCATGTGGCGCTGAAATACCAAGGTGGCTTAGAAAACGTCTAGAAGGATTTGGCGATGACATTGCTTCAATCAAGGCTTTTGGATTAGATGTCGTCACGGATTTATCATTGCAACTCTTGGCTGGAGGAGCACCTGGACTGCATTTTTACTCGTTAAATCAGGCAGACCCGACTATTGCTATTATTAAGAACTTAGACTAACTAAAATAAAACCGAATCCCCTCAGATTCAATTTTGATATCTGAGGGGGGCTTTTTAAAAATAGGTTGGGTTTTAGAGTTCAATTCAAAAACGAGTAATCCATTAATCCAACCGGTTAGGAATGGATTAATTTGGTTAAGAATTAAGTGATTTAGGCCAATTTTATCGTCTATTTTTTCTATCCGAAGTTGGTCGATTAAGGGGTCTTTGAGGAATATTTTTCGACTACTTACTTCATAGCGAAAAGAAGAACTGCACTGCATCAATGCTTGAACTGGTTGTGAATTGTCTAGGCTAATAGTTAAGTCGCTCTGAAGAATAAGACGTTGGCGGGGTTCATCAAAGCGTAATTCAGGAGAAATCAAGTTAACCTTGATTATGCCAAGGAGCTCTCTTTGAATCGGCGATTGCGTTAATAGGTAGAGGTTAATGAGGGAGCCTGAGAGAAAATAACTAGTTGCCGCATAAGATATTCCTGAAGCTCCTAGATACATTCCAAAGAAACTAATTTGTTGGATAACTTGGCGTCGATAATAGTTAATGGCTGTCATTGGTGAGGTACAAAACCCTTGGAGTATCGACTATTTTTTTCAGTAATGATGCCATCCAACGCGATGTCATGTGGTTGAGTTTGCCATTGAACAGGGCTTAATTCAAACTCCTCAAGACCAATACCTAAAAAAATGGGTGGATTAGTAACTAAGGCAAAATCTGCAAAACTTCGATCGTAATATCCACCACCATAGCCTAGTCGCCAAAATCGTTGATCAAATCCTTGCCAACCTAGACAAGGCGCAAAAATCAGATCTGGTTCGATAACTGGTGTTTGAAATGGCTCAGGAATATTCGCAAGGCCTGGTTTCATTTCAGTATCTAAGGCCCATTCGTGAAAAGTGAGAGGTTGATTTTTTTTCGTAATTGGCAGCGCTAGCCGTCTTTTGGGATTCTGACAACACCAATCTATTAAAACGGCTCGAATATCTGGTTCACCACGAATTGGCCAATATAGTGCAATGGTCTGAATATGAGATAAGGCGTTTAAAGCAATTAAAACATGTTCGTGAATTTGTAGCACAATAGAGTTATAGAGCGCAGTATCATGAGCCAAAGATTGGCGCTGCTCCAGCAGTTCTTTTCTTAATTGTTGGATATTGTTTGGATTCATTTCTTGCAATAAAATTTAACCGTCGGAAGCGGATTAAGGGACTGAATTGGAAATAAGTATGCCTCAAAAAAAGAGACTCAATATTAAATATCTTTATCTGCTAGCACTACTTATCGGAAGTACAGCTTTGGGGCTTACTAGAGCAGACCCTAAAACTAGCGACCTTACAGCTAAAGATCAAATTTTTATGGACCTTCGAGAGGCGTCTAGAAAAAATGATGTGGTTCGCAGTGGGCAACTCGCTAATCAGCTAAATGGGTACGATATGCCAGATTATGTAGAGTATTTTCGAATAAAGCCAAAACTATACGATAGTGCCGGTAAGACCAATGGCAGTTACGAAATAGATGCCGACGTAGAGAGTTTTTTAAATAAGTATAAAGGCAGTGGACTAGCTGATCGACTTCGGAATGATTGGTTATTAGCCCTTGGAAAAAGAAAAGACTGGCAATTATTTGACCGAGAATATTCGCAATTTGTTTTAGACGACGACACCCAAGTTAAATGCTATTCCTACATGTCACGGCTTTCCAAAGGCGAGTCTCCAAAACTTTTAGGTAATTTAGCAAAAGCCAGTCTTTTAGATCCAAGATATTTTGGTGAGTCATGTCCAGAAGCTGTGCAATTATTAATGCTGCGTGGCGGATTAACAAGATCTGAAGGTTTGTCGCTAGGTAGAACCGCACTAGAAATGGGTTTTGATACAGTTGCAAAGAGAATGGGGGGCGAGGATCCTATTGCAGATATTGTTAGAAATGCAAAAACAAATCCAAGTAACGCTTACCGAACTTTAGAGCAGATGGAATGGCGATCAAGTATAGAAAATAAAAGTTTAGCATGGGGTGTTATTGGACAATTTCTGGCGAAGAAGTTAGACCCCTTAGCGATTGAAGCATATCGCAAACAACACGCTCTAGGCGGTAGTCAATTGCTATCTCCTGAGTCGGCTGAATGGAAGATTCGGGTTGCCTTACGCGAAAAAGATTGGCGTTTTGTCAAAGATTCGATCGAGACGATGTCTGAGGTGATCCGAAATCGTGACCCAGCTTGGACCTATTGGTATGGAAGGGCGTTAAAGGAGCTTGGCGATCCGAAGGCTAATGATAGTTTCATGGCGATTGCTGGGCAATATCATTTTTATGGTCAGTTAGCGTTAGAGGAGTTAGGTAGAACAACTACCATCCCACCCAAAATAACAGTTACCGATATCGATGCGAAGATCACTAAAAGCTTACCTGCATTTGATAAGGCAGCCAAACTGTATCATATGAATTTACGTACCGAAGGAAACCGCGAGTGGAACTGGGAATTACGTGGTATGTCGGATCAAGAACTAATTGCTGCGGCGGAATACGGCAAGAAAATTGGTTTAATTGATCGGGCGGTAAATACGGCGGATCGAACGAAAGCCGAACATAATTTTTACTTAAGATATCCAACGCCATATATTGAAAAATTACAACCCATCACGCAAAAACTACATTTAGATATGTACTGGGTTTATGGCTTGATTCGACAAGAGTCTCGGTTTGTCATGGTTGCCAAATCTCATGTGGGCGCCTCTGGATTAATGCAAGTAATGCCTGCAACAGGAAAGTTTGTAGCAAAAAAAATTGGAATGAATGATTATCGGCCCGAAAAGCTATCCGAATTACAAACGAATTTAGTGCTGGGTAGTAATTATTTAAGTATGGTTTTAAATGATTTAGATGGCTCCTGGGGTCTAGCTTCGGCCGCCTATAACGCGGGCCCAGGCCGACCTAAACAGTGGCGGCAAAGTTTAACAAAGACAGTTGACGGTGCGATTTATGCTGAAACAATTCCTTTTAATGAAACCAGAACTTATGTTAAAAATGTTCTTGCGAACGCTGTTTTTTATGGAACGGTATACACGGGTAAGGCACATTCTTTAAAAGAGAAATTAGGCACAGTAAGACCTACGCAGGCTGTTTCGTCTAATCTTCCATAGGGCAAACTAATGGCTAAACAGCAAGTATTACTTATTGGCGGTACTGGATTTATTGGATCTGCAATTGTTGAGCGCTTATTACAAAGTGAAGAATTTGAAGTTCATTTGATGACACGGCCATCATCCAGGGGAAAAGAAAACAGCAGACAAGAGTTAGTCAAGGCACATCTTTACACTGATGTTTCGGATGTCAGTTTAAAGCAATTATTTGCTCAGTTAGATCCGAATGTATGCATCATTAATTTGGTTGGCGTATTACATGCTAGCCAAGCATTCCCATATGGTCCGGAGTTTAAAGTGGCGCATATCGATATTGTACGAGCCATTATTTCAGCTATGCGGGCGCATCGCTTGCAACGATATATTCACATGAGTGCTTTGGGGGCAGATTCGCAAGGACCCTCGATGTACCTGCGTAGCAAGGGTGAAGCCGAATTACTTGTGAAGGCCTCAGGCTTGGATTGGACAATTATCAGACCTTCAGTTGTGTTTGGAGAAACGGATAATTTTATTAACATGTTTGGAAAATTACAGCGCTTTTTCCCAGTAATGCCATTGGCTGGCGCACATGTTCAATTTCAACCGGTCAGTGTGCTTGATGTTGCTGAGGTATTTAAGCAAGCCATACTTGAGTCTTCAACGATCCATCAATCATACGATCTTGGTGGGCCCACAGTTTATTCATTAGCAGAATTAATTCGTTTTGCAGCAAAAAGACAGGGTATATCTCGTCCTGTTATTCCCCTGCCTGATTGGATGGGATATTTACAGGCACTTTTATTAGAGAAGTTGCCAGGACCAACAGTCATGTCGCGGGATAATCTAGCATCTATGAAAAGTCCAAGTATCCTCGACCCAAGCCTACCCAATGCTTTCATTGAAACATTCAAAATTTCTCCTCGTCCTCTAGAGAGTTTAATGCGTTGAAAACTTACTTGGTTGGTGGGGCAATCCGTGACCAATTGCTTGGCTTGGCAAGAGCAGATCATGATTATGTGGTGGTTGGGTCTAGTCCAGAAGAAATGTTGGAATTAGGATTTCTGCCAGTTGGAAAAGATTTTCCAGTATTTTTACACCCTCAAACCAAAGACGAATATGCCTTAGCCCGAACAGAGCGAAAGGTCGGGCAGGGTTATAAGGGGTTTGAGTTTTACACAGCACCAGATATTTCCTTAGAGGACGATTTAGCACGGCGGGATTTTACAGTCAATGCAATAGCTCAAGAAGTCGATACATCAGGTCAGGCTATTGGGCCCTTGATAGATCCTTTTCAAGGTCAATTGGATTTGTCCCAAAAGGTCTTTCGCCATATTGGACCAGCGTTTACAGAAGATCCCTTACGAATTTTACGTTTAGCGCGGTTTTTAGCACGCTTTAAAGACTTTTCAGTTGACCCACAAACCCAAAAATTAGTATCTCACATGGTGCAAGACGGGGAGTTAAGACATCTTGTTGCCGAGCGAGTTTGGCAAGAGTTGAGTCGGGGTTTGATGGAGCCAAATCCTTCTAGGATGCTAGGAATGCTTGCTACTACGCAAGCGATTCAAGATGTATTCCCGCAAGATTTATGTCAGAAACGAATCTTAGATAAAACAGTGGTAGCCCTAGATCAAGTAGCAAGTAGTCAGGCAACGCTACCGTTACGAGTAGCTTCTCTCATGAATTTAGTAGATTTAGAGCAAATACTATCTTGGACTTTACAATTAAAAGTACCCCTTGAAATTAAATCGTACGCCATTATTTTCAGGAAGTTGCGTAGTCTTTTAGAAAAGCCAACAATATCTGCCAAGGAATACTTACAGTTTTTAGATCAAGCAGATTTTTGGAGAAAGCCAGAGAGACTTTTAGAGTTGATTCAACTGGCAAAAAAACTCGATTTACAAGTAGCCAATTTAGAAGGAATATTACTTCGATTGAAGGTATTTGATACCCAAGAGATTGTTTTAAAGATGGGGCAATCCACTGGAGCGCAAATTGGTCAGGCCATCGTTCAGTCTAGGCTTCAAGTAATCGAAGCTTGCCTGTAAAGCCGGGTAAATTTGCAGTTACTTCCTCAAAGGCCGGATCATGAGAAGAATTTTTATACCAAGCTATTGCTTTGAAGAGTTCACCCATTTCGGCCTCGGAGAGAAGTTTTTGGACCCCGTTCGCTTGAGGTAGGTAGTTTTTTGCGTCATGCGGATCAAGATGGTCAAGCAGAAGTTGGCCAATTCCAGCATTCAGGAGGTAGGCTCCTTGGCTACTATAACCAATGAGGCTTAACCCAGCAGTTTGGGCGACTTGATTCATTGAGGTCCATTCAATGTGGGCAGTGATATCACACAAGCCGGGTAAATAAAAAACATCATCGATACTATGGTGTCGGTGGTGCGCAATTAAGGTACCCTTATTTCGCTGAGGATGGTAATACTCTTTTGCTGGAAAACCATAATCAAACGTTAAGAAAATACCTTGACGTAGTTGCCCTGCTAAAGTTTGTGTCCATGCCTTAGCCTGCGGATGAATTTCTGTTGTGTAGCCTAGGGCCAATTCCACTTGCGAAGATTGTAGGCAAGTTGGCAGATCTTCCCCTGCAACGAGTGGTCCGTCGCAATAAATCCAGTGGTCAGAAAATGAAGGAGAACGAGGATTTGGATTTATTGTAATACCGAGATAATGCCAACCATCTGCACGTTTAATGATGAGATCAACTGGCATAGCATCTAAAACTTCATTGGCTAGAACAACTCCAGAAAAGTCTTTAGGAAGTTCAACTAGCCACTCAATAGACGTTAATATTTGATGTTCTTGAACAAAAGCTTGCAGGCGTTTTTTTTGGATAGCTTGTAAATCTGGAGAAACTTCGAGAATGTAATAGGTGGTTAGGATTTGATTTTGTCTTTTGAGCGTGAGTAAAATACTCTGAGCGAGCGCACCGGAGCCGGCACCAAATTCTAAGATTTGACTGGGGAGGGATTGATTTGAAAAATAGCTTAGAACAGGAATGAGAGTTTGAGTAACCGCAGCACCAAACCACGGGGAAATCTCAGGGGCAGTGATAAAGTCACCTTGTGAGCCAAATTTAATAGATCCGGCAGTGTAGTAGCCTAAGTTTGGGGCATATAATGCCAATTCCATGTAATGTGAAAAAGGTAGCCAGCCAAAGCTTTTTTTTACCTCGGAGTCAATAAGGTTGGATAATTGACGACAATGTGCTAATGCTTCGGTATTAGTTAGAATTTCCATAGATAACTATTTTATGCGATGAATGATTCGGCAAAGATTGCTTTAATAACTGGTGCAGCAAAACGTTTAGGCCAAGCGATTGCTCTGGAGATGGCACTTGCTGGATGGGATATTGCAATCCACTGCGGCAAATCAATCCAGGAAGCAGAGTTGACCGCTCAGCAAATTCGGGCTTTAGGACGAAGAGTGACGGTTATTCAGGCAGACTTGGCTGATCAAGAAGACCTAGAGCGTGTTTTGCCGCAATGTATTGCGCAGTTAGGAATACCATCGTGTTTGATCAATAACGCCTCTATTTTTTCATACGATGATCCCCAGACAGTCTTAGCAAAAGATATACAGGCCCATATGGCGGTAAATCTTACTGCTCCCTTGATATTATCGAAATCCTATTACGATGCTTGGAAAACCCAACTAACAAAGTCCTCTGCTATTGGGGTAATTATTCATGTCTTAGATCAGAAATTAGATAACATGAATCCGGACTTTTTCTCGTATACCTTATCTAAAGCCGCCCTAGAGTCGGCTATGCACATGCAGGCTATGTCCTTTGCGCCCTTTCTGCGGGTGGTTGGTATTGCTCCAGGCATCACACTTGTATCAGGTGATCAGACTGCAGAGGGTTTTCAAAAAGCACATCAACAAACACCTTTAGGTAGATCCTCATTACCCTCTGATATAGCTAAAGGTGTTTGCTACTTAGCAACAGCAAATGCAGTCACAGGTACAACCTTATACGTAGACGGCGGGCAACACTTGCAAGCGATCAATCGAGACATTATGTTTTTAACCGATTTACCCACAAAGGAAATATGAAGGATATTCACGATCATGATGATTTATCTCAGTGCCGGAGGCTATTTTTAAGAGACTATATAGTGCCGATTCGGATTGGGGTACACGACTTTGAAAAGCAGTCTGAGCAACGTATTATTATCAATATCGATTTATATGTGCCAATGATTAACAATACTCCTCGTTCGGATGAATTAAGTGAAGTGGTTGATTATGACTTTATGCGAGAATCGATTCGAGGCATCGTTAGTCAGGGGCATATCCAATTGCAAGAGACATTGTGTGATGAAATTATGCGTCAAATGCTTGCCCACCCTTTAGTGATTGCGGCGCGCGTAGCAACAGAAAAGCCGGATGTCTATCCTGATTGTGCTGGGGTAGGGGTTGAATTATTTCAATACAAAAAATAGTACTCAATATGGCAACGATTGACCCGCGAAAAGCAGTTTATGAAGAAAATAAATTAGCAAAAAAACTCTGTCGTTTGATGGGGCAAGCAATAGCAGATTTTCAGATGATTGAAGATCAAGACCGCGTGATGGTTTGTCTTTCTGGTGGTAAAGATAGCTATGCCATGCTTGATATTTTGATGAAACTCCGCGAGCGAGCACCGATTCAGTTTGAACTCATTGCGGTTAATTTAGATCAAAAACAGCCTGGCTTTCCTGAGCAGGTCTTACCTACTTATCTGAGAAAATTAGGGATTCCATTTCATATCGAAGAACAGGACACCTATAGTATTGTCAAACGGGTTGTCCCTGAAGGTAAAACAACCTGTGGAGTATGTTCCAGACTTCGGCGAGGTATTTTGTACCGCGTAGCAGACGAAATAGGCGCCACAAAAATTGCCTTAGGCCATCATCGGGAAGATATTCTAGAAACCTTATTATTAAATATGTTTTATGGTGGCAAGCTGAAGGCGATGCCACCCAAGTTACGATCGGATGATGGCAAGCATATCGTGATTAGGCCTTTGGCGTATGTTCCAGAAAAGTATTTAGAGAGATATGCTTTGCAGCAAGATTTTCCGATTATTCCTTGTAACCTCTGTGGAAGCCAAGAGAATCTTCAGCGAAATGCGATGAAAGCACTATTAAAAGATTGGGAAAAGCAACATCCTGGCAGGGTTGCGAGTATTTTCAGGGCCGTGACCCAGGTTGTTCCCTCACACTTATTGGATAGTAAACTTTTTGACTTTAAGAATATATCAACCGGAGAGTTCGCAGACTCTGTACCGGGTGATCGGGCGATTGATGAGGGTTTTAATGAGCCGTGTCAGCCAGCTGATGAAACACTTCAGTTAATCCATATTCTTGCTTAATCAATGATTTAGAGCTATTAAAGGCCTTATACTAGCACTATGAATATTGTTATATTAGCTGCCGGACAAGGTAAGAGGATGCAATCATCTATACCTAAAGTTTTACATCCTCTGGCAGGTAAGCCCATGCTTGGGCATGTTCTAGATGCGGTAAGCTTACTCTCTGATTCTGAGAATATACAGCCCTGCGTTGTGATTGGACATGGTGGTGAAGCAGTACAGCAGTATTTATTAAAGCACTACCCGAAGACTAGGGTAGCACTTCAAAATGAGCAAAAGGGCACTGGTCACGCGGTCATTCAAGGGTTAAATCAGGAAGTTCCAGAGGGTATTACATTGGTACTGTATGGTGACGTACCACTCATTCAAACGCAAACCCTAAAGCAATTAGTAGATATCGCCTCAGATGGTGTACTGGCCTTATTAACCCAACACGTAAATAATCCAACCGGTTACGGCCGGATAGTCCGTAATTTAAACGGCGAGGTCGTACAAATTGTTGAAGAAAAAGATGCTGATGCACAGGTCAAAAAAATTACTGAAATTAATACTGGAATTTTAGCTTGCCCCACCCAAGAGCTAAATCATTGGTTAGCTCAAATTGAACCAAACAACACCCAAGGTGAATACTATTTAACAGATATTGTTTCATTAGCTGCTAATGTTCATACACCAATTAGAACAACAACTCCAACTTTTGATTGGGAAACGCAAGGAGTGAATAGTCGGGCTCAATTGGCCTTGTTGGAAAGAGTTTATCAAGGACATCTTGCGCAAGACTTGCTGGATTCGGGAGTGACTATTGTTGATCCCGCAAGAATTGATATCCGAGGATCCTTAGAATGTGAACCGGATGTGTTCATTGATATTGGATGTATTTTTGAGGGCAGCGTCCGATTAAATACTGGAGTGAGGATTGGGCCTTATTGCCAAATAAAAAATAGTACGATTGATGCCGGAACACAGGTACATGCATTCACACATATTGATGGCGCGAAAATCGCGCGAGATGCTGTAATTGGCCCGTATGCTCGGATACGTCCTGGAGCACAAATCGCGGATCAGGTACATATCGGAAACTTTGTCGAAGTGAAGAATGCCGACGTTGGCAAAGGTAGTAAAGCAAATCATCTATCTTATATCGGAGATGCAACTGTTGGCGAAGGGGTCAATATTGGAGCTGGTACGATTACGTGTAATTATGATGGTGCAAATAAACATCGCACAGTCATTGAGGATGGGGCTTTTATTGGATCTGACACCCAACTTGTGGCGCCAGTGCGGGTTGGTAAAAATGCCACAATCGGCGCGGGTACAACATTAACTAAAGATGCCCCAGCACAAAAGTTGACTATTAGTAGAACAAAACAAGCAAGTATCGATTGGCAAAGGCCGACAAAAAATAAGCTGATGAATAATCAATAGCTAAGTGCGGAAAGAGTAAACCAAAATGTGTGGGATTGTTGGCGCAGTATCTAATAAAAATATTGTTCACGTATTGGTTCAAGGACTTAGCAGACTTGAGTATAGAGGTTACGACTCCTGTGGTTTAGCGGTAGTAAATGATGCCCAAGTTTTACAAAGAAGTCGAACAACCCAGCGGGTAAATGACTTAGAGCAAAATACAAAATTATTAGAAGGTACAAGAGGTATTGCGCATACACGTTGGGCAACTCATGGCAAGCCCAACACGGATAATGCCCACCCACACTTTTCTAGGGATTTAATTGGAGTGGTTCATAACGGCATTATTGAAAATTTTGAAGCCTTACGCAACAAATTACAAAAAGACGGATATATATTTACTTCACAGACGGATACTGAGGTTATCGCACATTTAATTCATCAAGCGTATATTCACTCCCCAAAGAGAGACTTAAGGGAGTCAGTTCAAGCCATTTTGCCGCAATTACATGGCGCCTATGCAATTGCGGTGATAGCTCAAGATGCCCCAGATTTGTTAATCGGGGCTCGCGTTGGTTCGCCTCTTATAGTTGCTTATGGGGTGCATGAAAATTTCCTTGCGTCGGATGCGATGGCAGTAGCTGGATATGCAAAACAAATGACTTATCTTGAGGAAGGCGACATCGTTGCCTTACAAAGTGGCCGAGTAACTATTATCAATTCTTCTGGAAAAGAGCAACAACGATTAATAAAGAATGTGCCAGAACAAGTCGCTTCGGTCGAGTTAGGCCCCTATCAACACTTTATGCAAAAAGAGATTTTTGAGCAGCCAACAGCAATAAGTAACACCATGAGCGACATAGAGAAAATTGATTTTGATCTGTTTGGGGCTACTCATGAAGAGTGGAAAAGTATTAACCAGATCTTAATTCTTGCCTGTGGAACAAGTTATTATTCCGCTTGCGTTGCAAAATATTGGATTGAATCACTGGCAGGTATATCAACGCAGGTTGAAATTGCTAGTGAATACCGATACCGTGTATCGGTACCAAATCCTGAAGCATTAGTCGTTGTAGTATCACAGTCTGGGGAGACTGCTGATACGTTAGCGGCCTTAAGGCATGCGAAGTCATTAGGTCATCATAAAACATTAGCTATTTGTAATGTAGCTTCAAGCGCAATGATGCGTGAAACTATTTGGAAATTTCAAACAAAGGCTGGCGTTGAAATTGGTGTAGCGTCTACAAAGGCCTTTACTACTCAACTATTGGGGTTATATCTTTTAGCGCTAAGCTTGAGTAAGCTTGGCAATGGCAGTGAAAAAATAGATGAACTCTTTGAGTTCAATCGATTAAGGCACTTACCCGCAGCTCTCAATGCGGTGCTAGCTTTAGAGCCTCAGGTAATAGCCTGGAGTCAGCAATTTTCCAAGTATAAAAATGCTTTATTTTTAGGCAGAGGGATGCATTATCCCATTGCCTTAGAAGGCGCATTAAAGTTGAAAGAAATTTCCTACATACATGCAGAGGCCTATCCTGCTGGCGAGTTAAAGCATGGCCCGTTGGCCTTGGTTGATGAGCATATGCCTGTTGTTACAGTCGCTCCCAATGATGAATTACTTGAAAAACTGAAATCGAATATGCAAGAAGTGCAGGCTAGGGGAGGACAGTTATATGTTTTTGCGGATGCGCATACGAATATTCAATCCGGGGACGGCGTTCATGTGATTCGAATGCCAGAGAATTATGGAAATTTATCTCCAATTTTGCATGTTGTACCTCTGCAGTTACTGGCTTACCATACTGCTTTAGTGATTGGAACGGATGTGGATAAACCTCGTAATTTAGCTAAGAGCGTTACGGTCGAATAAGTGCACTTGGGCCCACATAACTGTTTTTGTAAGAGGCGTCTTTGAAAGAAGCTATTTTAAAAATTGGATGTTATACGATTTTTATCGTATTTGAAGTGTTGGCAGTGGCATCCGAAATATTATTTTTAGCATTACTTTTTATTATTCCGACGGGTATTGGTGCTTTGCTAAAAAGTACATTTGGAGAAATATTTAGTCAATCTTGTTTAGTTTTGGGAATTGCATTAGTCAGCGTAGCTTTCATTTATCGAAAAAAATTTCAAAAGAAGTTTGAAGCTTTTTGTCGTGTCAAGTCGGCTAATCTCATTCACCAATTTAAAAAGTTATCTTATTTTCAATGAACGCTCATGCTGAAATCAAATAATTAGCGGGATAGCAAGAGATGAAAAAACCCTTATGCTATGATTCAGAATGATTCAAAAAAATATTTTTTTTAGAAGTTGTTGGGCGATTATCTTCGCAATCATTGTATCGAGTCTTGGCCCAACGATTTCCCAAGCTATATCTATCGCTCAGAATGGAAATGGCTTTGCGGTTGAAATTTGTACCTTAAGTGGACCAAAAATGGTTCAGGTTGACACAGATTTTGAAAGTCAATCAGACGAGTCAAAAAAAGACCACTGTTCCTTGTGTTCAAGCCAAGCTTCTTTTCTAAACCAACTAGTTGCTAATTTATATTTTTCTAAACCAGTAAATAAAGACTGGTCCCCGATATTATTTTACCAAGCCTCTAAGCCAATTTTTGCTTGGCTGTCCGCTCCACCTAGAGCACCTCCTCAAATCTCCTAGTTTTATTAGTAATTACAGATTAGAAAAACTCAAGAAAATGAGTTTTTCTGAGATTTATTCTATATATCTTAGGGGGTATTACATGCGTGCAAATCTTATTTTGCCGGTTTTATGGATGATATTGGGAGTATTTAGTACCGCCATCCTTAATGCGCAGATTGCTGTTCAAAATAAAGCTATTGATACCTTGGATGACTTAACTGTTACTGGAACAAGAGAAGCTTCCAAAATATCAGAAACACCAGCGGCTATTAGCGTTATAAATCAATCAGAAATTAGCTTAAATAAACCAAGTCACCCTCAACAGCTTTTATCTCAAGTGCCAGGCGTTGGGATAAGCGTTACAAATGGTGAGGGACATGCAACGGCAATTCGGCAGGGATTTACAACAGCACCTATGTACCTATTTTTAGAGGATGGTATTCCAATCAGGGCAACTGGTAATTTTAACCACAATGCTTTATATGAAGTAAATATTGCAAGCGCTAGAGGGGTAGAAATTAATCGTGGAATTGGCAGTGCTTTGTATGGATCTGACGCAATCGGTGGAGTAATTAATATTTTAACCAAAGCGCCGACATCGACTAATAGCGGAGATTTATATTTAGAAAGAGGTAGTTTTGGTTTCGCACGTCTACTAGGGGGGATTGATCAAGATTTAGAAAATAATGGCGCTATGAGAGCTGATATTAACCTTCTAACGACCAGTGGATGGCGAGATAAAACAGCTTATGATCGTCAAAGTTTGAACATGCGATGGGATACTCAAAGTGACATGAGTACAACGTATAAAACCATTCTCGGATATTCCAAAATAGATCAACAAACTGGTGCAAATTCGGCCTTACCTTTTAATTTGTATTACAACAGTCCTACAACCAATCTTCGATCAGCTGGCTATCGCAAGGTTGAAGCTATCCGACTATCCACTTCTATTGAAAAAGATATTGGAGGGAGTTTATTACTCAGTGTGGTGCCATATTTTAGAAAAAATTATATGGATTTAAATGGGACCTACAACTTTACTGGGGATGCAAGGATAGAAGTATCCGATGTTAGTTCCTATGGATTGTTAACGAAAGTACGAAAGAATTTTCATGACACATGGCAAACCAAGTTAATTTCGGGCGTTGATTTAGATTACAGTCCGAGTTCAAGAAAAGAAAATAGTATTAGTTTTTCGAGCACCACTATTCAAAGTGTTAAAAGCTATGAGAGTTATACAATCGGATCTAATACATACAACTATGAGGTGCTATATAAGAATATTTCACCTTATACCCATTTAGAGTTTTCCCCGTCAGACAGAGTTCATATTGCAACAGGTTTACGTTATGACACTTCTACATATTCAATGAAGAATAATCTCAGTTCGACTTATGTTGCCTCTGGTAATTACTATTATTATTCGCCAGAGTCTGCCTCAACCAATTATCAACGAATCAATCCGAAGGTCGGTTTAACCTATGCCTTTGATGGCAGTAATCATGGTTTTATTTCATATCGAGAAGGATTTAGAACCCCCTCTGAAAGCCAGCTATTTAGAGGGGGACGATCCGTCAGTACTGGCACGATAGCAGCAAGGCAAGCGGAAGCATTAGCCTTATTTAATAGTAGTAGCAACTTAGAACCAGTAATCGCGAAGCAATACGAGCTTGGTTTGAGGGGTAAGAGGCAATTCAGTAATTATGAAATAGTTACATATATCTTAAAAAAAGATAATGATCTAATTAGTCAAAAAGATGCTACAGGATATTCAGTGCAAACAAATAATGGCACTACGGAGCATCGTGGTATCGAGTTTGGATTAGGCCAAGAAATATTGCGTTCATTAAGATTAGATATCGCTGGTTCTTATGCCAAGCATACTTACAAGAATTGGGTTGCATCAGGAGTTGATTACAGTAATAACGAGATAGAGGCTGCCCCAAGGTGGATGAGTAACGCCAGATTAACCTGGCGTCATATAGATCGTCACGTTTCACAACTTGAGTGGGTAAAGCTTGGGCCCTATTATTTGGATTCGGCAAATACAGCTCAATATAACGGACACAATATTTACAATCTGCGTATGAGCCAAGAGATTGATAAAAATTTGACGGGAGTATTTCGAATGATGAATCTATTAGATACTCGATATGCAGATAGCGCTTCTGGAAGTGGCTCTAGTGCAACTTATAGTCCGGGTTTAGCGAGATCTATGTATCTTGGCCTAGAAGGAAAATGGTGAAGATCAATGAATAGTATCAAATCACAATTGATAGTGGGAGTAATTTCCACTTTTTGTATCTTTGTCTCAGTACACACTTCTGCACAGGGTCATCATCATGCTAGCAATCCAGTTAATAGAAGCATTGATAAAAAACAAGATTCTTGCCAATCCAATTTTCTTGAATGTGCAAATGCAGCTACGCCATATTTCACCGCAAATGGACAACTTTATCTTGTTTGGAGTGCGCAGGGTAATGTTTTAATTGCGAAGTCAACTGACTTAGGGAAAAGTTTTGATAGCCCTAAAAAACTAGCCGAGCATGGTAAGACACTAGATACCGGAAGTGATGCGCGCCCACAGATATTAGTTGATCAGCAGAAAATTTTAGTAGCCTATGCATTTTTTAAGGATACACAGTGGAATGCACAAGTCAATTTGATTCGTTCGGAAGACGGTGGGGAGAGTTTTTCTACGCCATTACCACTCATACAAAATGATTCTAGTCAGCGGTTTCCAATACTAGGCCAATCTCCTCAAGGAGAAGTATGGATTATTTGGGTGGATAAAAGGTTGATTCAAGAAAGTAAAAAAAGGGGTAACCCGATGTTGGGTGGGTCGATTGCTTATGCTTGGTCCAGTGATTTTGGTAAAACATTTATTGAAGAACAAATAGCCAATAAGCATACTTGTGAATGTTGTCGGATTGGTATGGCGTTTAATTCCGAAGGATTACCATTCATTGTATATCGCGCCATATTGAATGGGGGTATTCGAGATCACGTCACCCAGGAAATTGGAAAAAAAAGAATTGGCCCAGTTCGTCGCATAGCGTTAGATGATTGGAAGACAGATGCTTGCCCACATCATGGACCAGCCATTACGGTTTCAGATAAAAATGATATTCATGTGGCCTGGTTCACTCAAGGTAGTCAGCGGCAAGGGGTTTTTTATGCACAATCCAAAGATCATGAAGCCTTGTATTCGCAGGCAAAAGCAATTGGCTCAGAGGGAGCGATAATTAGCAGGCCTTACTTATTATCAAATGAACAAGATATTTGGATAGTCTGGAAAGAATTCAATGGTAAAGAAACAAGGATTATGGCGCAATATTCAGTTACGGAAGGTCTTGAGTGGTCTACTTCTCAAGTTATCTCAAAAACGGCGGGTTATTCTGATCATCCTTTATTAATAAAGGGACAGGGAAAAGTATTTTTATCATGGTTAACCAGATTAGATGGGTATCAATTCATCGCACTAAAAAAATGAAAAAATTTATATTCATCCTATGCCTTCTTAGCTTTAGCCAAAATATTTTTGCAGGAAGTTTAATGCCCTATCAAAAGGGTGATTGGGAATCAATTCTCAAGAAAGTAACAGATGAAAAAGTTGTTATTCATTTTTGGGGGGTCACCTGTGCGCCTTGCGTAAAAGAAATGCCTCTTTGGGGAAAATTTACACATGAAAATAAAAACGCCAAGATTATGTATATTCAGGTGGACGATGTCTCTAAGCAGATGGTGGAGCAGATGTTACAAAAAGCGAATCTGAGTAAGGGAGAAAACTTCTATTTAACAACTGCTTTTGATGAGTATTTACGATATGAAATTGATCCGCAGTGGCGTGGCGAAACTCCAATGACAATTTGGATTGATCGTGACGGAAAGCGTACACGAAAAATTGGCACCACTAATTTTTTAGAGTTAAAAAGATGGTTCCAAAAAAATAATTTATAGAGCCAGATGATAATCGTTGATTACAGTTTTATAGCGACTCTGAAGTTCCGAAGGATTTTGTACACTAATTCCCAGATCTCGGACAAGACCATCTTTTAGGCCGTATATCCAACCATGGACTGTTAGGGATTGATTTCTCATCCAAGCATCTTGAACCATACTTGTCTGACAAACATTGACGACTTGTTCAATGACATTTAATTCGCACAAATGATCAAAGCGGTCTTGCTGACGAAGAACTTTACCCAAATAAGGACTATGCTTTTCGTCAACATCTTTAATGTGTCTGATCCAATTATCAGCAAGACCGACACGAATATTTTCTAGTGCAGCTCGAACACCTGAGCAGCCATAGTGTCCAACAACAATGATATGTTTTACTTTTAATTGATCGATGGCAAATTGAATCACAGATAAAGCATTTAAGTCCGTATGGACAATAACATTACCAATATTTCGGTGTACGAATACTTCGCCAGGTGCCAGGCCAGTAATTTGATTGGCTGGCACCCTAGAATCTGAGCAACCAATCCAGAGGTACTCTGGAGACTGTTGACTCGCTAAGCGCTGAAAGTATGCTGGATCATCTTTAGTTACAGAATCAACCCAAGCCTGATTATTTTCAAAAAGGGATGATAGATGGTGGGGGTTTTGTGAATTATTCATTTGCCAATCTTATCAAATTCTACTAGTTTAGTAACTCGTATTTTAATGAGGGCAATTCTTTCAATCTAAAACAAGTATTATGATTATTTAGAGAATTGTAAAACCTTATAGCAATTTTCAGATTTCAACGTAAAAAAGATAAATAGGAAATTACGGTATGCAAATAATTCAATATCCTTTACAGGATGTCCTTCCAGAATCCGGCACTAAAGTTGAAATTAGACCAGGCATTTATTGGCTTAGAATGCAATTGCCTTTCGCCTTAAATCATATTAATTTATGGCTGATTCGAGACTGTTTTGAAGGCCAAGAGGGTTGGACTATTATTGATTGTGGAATTACGAATGACGCCACCCAAGAAGCATGGAAGCATCTTTTTGAAAATCATTTAGAAGGCTTACCGGTAGTTCGGGTAATTGTGACGCATATGCACCCGGATCATATTGGCCTAGCACATTGGTTGTGTGATCGTTGGCAAGTACCACTTTGGATGTCGATGACTGATTTTTTGTCGGCAAAATGGCTCAGTAGTAAAGAGGGTGGTGCAGGTGTTGGTGCTGTAGCTGGGGGCGGGGGCGCTGCAGATCACTTTCAAAGACACGGCTTACTGCAAGATGACGACTTAGAAAAAATTCGTGCAAGATTTAACTACTATAGCAATCTTGTGCCAGCAGTCCCAAAGCGCTTTAGACGCATTATGGATCAAGATCAGGTTTTGATTGGCGGTCAATATTGGCAAGCTATTAGCGGATATGGGCACGCACCAGAGCATTTAGCCTTTTATGCGGCTGATTCACAAGTATTGATTTCTGGTGATATGGTGTTGCCTAGAATCTCAACGAATGTGAGTGTGTATGATACCGAACCAGATGCAGATCCACTGGGACTATTTTTAGACTCTATTAAAAAATTTATGCATTTAGATCCCAAGACCTTAGTCTTACCATCGCATGGCAAGCCTTTTTTTGGACTACACATTCGCATTAAACAGTTACAAGAGCATCATGTTGACCGCCTCCAAGAAGCCTTTGATGCCTGCGCTAAACCAACTACAGCCAGGGAGATTTTGCCAGTCTTATTTAAGCGCGAGTTAGACCATCATCAATTAAGTTTTGCGATGGGTGAAGCGATCGCACATTTAAATCATTTATGGCATAACAAAAGACTTAAGCGCGAGATGAGCGCGGACGGGATTTGGCGGTTTTCGCAGAGGTAGTTTTTTTGGTAGCTGGCTTTTTAGGGACTGGTTTAGAAGTGGCTGATGGCGTTACAAATGCGGACATCATATGATTTGCAGAGTGCGACATTTGCTCCATGAGTTCTTTCGCTAGAGTTCCGCTGGCACCAACAAAGTCTTGGATTGGGGCTTTTGTACTGTCAGCGCTTGGCGAGGTTTTTGCTCCAGTACTGGCTTTCAAGGTATCGGCGATACCTTGAAGAGTATTCAGAGTGGCGCGCTGGACTTCGAGGCCTTGTATAGTGCCTTGTAATACCTGAAGATTGAGTGTGAGCCAGGATTCAACACTTTTTAGATCTTTGATGCGCTTATCAATTTCTTCAATGTCCATAGTAGGTATACCCATAGAATTGAAGCCCTGCATACCGGGCATACTAAAGCCAGTTGGGGAGTCAGCGGAACCTTTTGCGGCATTGGCCCACATATTTTTCATCATTTCCATACTTTGTTTGAAATCTGGCATACCTGTAAACATAGAACTCCCGATATTAATTTAGACTTATATGTAAAATATAGGATTTCAGTAAGTAAATCAATCCTCTATTTCAAATAGGAGGATCATTTTTAATGGTATTTAGGATAACCTTTTGTAATGATGTCAAAACACAATTTAGCAGAGCCGATTCATAAGCCAGCTTCGCATGCCTATACGAGAGGCCAACTCTTACCGAGTTTGTTAGCCAGTCGGATATTAATTCTCGATGGGGCGATGGGCACCATGATTCAGCGGTATCGCTTAACTGAGGAAGAGTTCAGAGGATTGTCTAGAAGTGCTCGATTTAAAGATCATCCAATTGATTTGAAAGGTAATAACGAATTACTTTCAATTACTCGTCCCGAAGTAATACAGGAGATTCATGAACAGTATTTAGCTGCAGGGGCAGATTTGATTGAAACGAATACCTTTGGGGCAACATCGATTGCCCAAGATGACTATCAGTTAGGATTTTTGGCTAAAGAAATGAATCTGGCTTCTGCTAAATTAGCTCGCCAAGCCTGTGACAAATTTAGCACACCCGATAAACCAAGATTTGTCGTTGGAGCGCTTGGTCCAACCCCGAAGACGGCTAGTATTTCTCCAGATGTCAATGATCCTGGAGCACGGAATGTAGATTTTGAAGCGCTTCGGCAAGCCTATTATGAACAGGTTGAAGCCTTAGTTGAGGCTGGCTCAGATGTCTTATTGGTAGAGACAGTTTTTGATACGCTAAATGCTAAAGCTGCGTTATTCGCCATTGATGAGTATTTTGAAAATAGCCAAGAGCGCTTACCTTTGATGATTTCAGGCACGGTCACAGATGCTTCTGGGCGGATTTTATCTGGACAAACTGTCGAGGCTTTTTGGAATAGTTTGCGCCATGCTCGGCCGATAACTTTTGGTTTGAACTGTGCCCTAGGCGCAACCTTGATGAAACCCTATATTGTCGAGTTATCAAAAATTTGTGACACAGCGATATCTTGCTATCCCAATGCTGGCTTACCAAATCCAATGAGCGATACGGGTTTTGATGAAACTCCAGAAATTACTTCTCGGTTATTGGAGGAGTTTTCTAGAGAGGGTATTGTTAATTTAGTGGGTGGTTGTTGTGGGACAACGCCAGAACACATAGCAGCTATTGTGCAGGCAGTTGCAAAACATCCACCAAGAGCGATTGACTCTCGCTGGAAAGCTTACCGCCAGGCCAATCATGACTAATATACAAGCGCTCAAATTATCAGGTCTTGAGGCATTCAATTTTGCATCGCATATTCGTTTTGTCAATATTGGCGAGCGGGCCAACGTCACTGGTTCAAAGGCTTTCGCACGGTTGATTTTAAATAATCTTTTTGATGATGCTCTACAAGTGGCCCGTCAGCAAGTTGAGAATGGTGCGCAAATTATTGATATCAATATGGATGAGGCGATGCTAGATTCAAAGGCTGCGATGGTGCGCTTTTTAAATCTCATTGCATCCGAACCGGATATTGCTAGAGTACCAATTATGATTGACTCCTCCAAATGGGAGGTCATCGAAGCTGGATTAAGGTGTATCCAAGGTAAGGCCATTGTTAACTCGATTTCTTTAAAAGAGGGTGTCGAGCCATTTTTGCGGCAGGCAAAACTCATTCAACGTTACGGAGCTGCTACGGTAGTAATGGCTTTTGACGAAAAGGGTCAGGCAGATACTTTCGCTAGAAAAACAGAAATTTGTCGTCGATCTTATGACATCCTTGTCAAGGAGCTCGATTTTGCACCAGAGGATATTATTTTTGACCCCAATATTTTTGCAATAGCAACGGGCATTGAAGAGCATGATAATTATGCTGTTGATTTTATTAATGCGACGCGCTGGATAAAAGAAAACTTACCAGGCGCTAAGATCAGTGGTGGTGTTTCGAATGTTAGTTTTTCCTTTCGTGGAAATGATGTAGTTCGAGAGGCAATCCACACTGTTTTCTTATTTCATGCAATTGAAGCTGGTATGGATATGGGGATTGTTAATGCTGGTCAACTCGGAGTCTATGCAGACTTAGACCAGGAGTTACGCGAACGTGTTGAGGATGTGGTTTTAAATCGGTTTATACAAAAGGATGGCAAAACTCCTACGGAGTACTTACTGGAGATTGCGGATAACTTTAAAGGTGGTGGCGCTAAAGAGGTCGCCACTCTTGCTTGGAGAGAACTCTCTGTTCGACAACGCTTAAGTCATGCGATGGTTCAAGGTATTACTAATTTCATTGTAGAAGATACAGAAGAGATCCGCCAAGAAATTGAGCTTGCTGGTGGGCGGCCCATAGAAGTCATAGAAGGTCCATTAATGGACGGTATGAATATTGTTGGCGAGTTATTTGGAGCCGGCAAGATGTTTTTGCCGCAAGTAGTCAAGAGTGCGCGCGTGATGAAGCAAGCAGTAGCCCATCTGATTCCGTTCATTGAAGAAGAGAAGCGTCAATATGAAGCTGCGGGAAGAGACGTGCGTTCGAAGGGCAAGATTATTATGGCCACTGTGAAGGGCGATGTGCACGATATTGGAAAAAATATTGTAACGGTGGTTTTACAGTGTAATAATTTTGATGTGGTTAATATGGGTGTAATGGTTCCTTGTAATCAAATCTTACAAAAGGCGAAGGATGAAAACGCAGACATTATTGGCTTATCTGGGTTAATCACACCGTCTTTGGAAGAAATGACCTATGTCGCTCAAGAAATGCAACGCGACGCATACTTTCGTGATCGGTCCATACCACTCATGATTGGTGGCGCTACTACTTCTCGCGTACACACAGCTGTGAAGATCTCGCCGCACTATGATGGTCCTGTTATTTATGTGCCAGATGCATCTCGGTCAGTTTCTGTTGCTTCTAGTTTGTTATCGGACGAATCCGCGAAGTCCTATTTAGCCGGAATTAAAGCAGAATATGAAAAGATTCGCGTTAATCATGCCAATCGTAAGGCAATCCCGCTAGTTACCCTTGATGCTGCGCGCAAAAATGCGGAGAAATTAGATTGGAGTCATTTTGAAATTACGAAACCCAAATTTATTGGAAGAAGAGTATTTAAAAATTTCGACTTAGCTCAAATTGCTCAATATATTGATTGGACCCCATTTTTTCAGACTTGGGATTTGGCTGGGAAATTTCCACAAATCCTTACTGACGAAGTCGTTGGTGATACTGCAAGTAAAGTATACGAAGATGCCTTACAAATGCTCGAGCGCTTGATTCAAGGTAGATGGTTACAAGCTCACGCTGTACTAGCAATTTATCCGGCAAACAGTATTGGAGATGACATTATTTGTTATGCTGATGAAGCTAGAACGATGCCTTTGCTCACTTGGCATGGACTTCGACAGCAAACGGAAAGACCTATTGTGGACGGAGTGAAGAGGCCTAATCGGTGCTTAGCGGATTACATAGCCCCAAAAGACAGTGGCAAGATGGATTATGTGGGTATGTTTGCAGTCACTACTGGTCACGGAGTTGAAAAAAAAGTTGCACAATTTCAAGATCAGCATGATGACTATCAGGCCATCCTTCTTAAAGCGCTGGCTGATCGTCTAGCAGAAGCTTTTGCTGAGTATATGCATTACCGAGTTCGGACAGACTTGTGGGGATATGCGGCAGATGAAAATTTATCTAGTGCAGAGTTGATTGATGAAAAATATCAAGGAATTCGTCCTGCTCCTGGCTATCCTGCTTGTCCGGAACATTCTGTGAAATTAGCTATGTTTGAAGTATTGCAAGCTGCTGAAATTGATATGGAGTTAACGGAGTCTTTAGCAATGAATCCAGCATCCAGTGTGTCGGGATTTTATCTAGCAAATCCGCACGCCCAATATTTTAATGTTGGTCAAATTGGCTTAGATCAAGTTAATGACTTAGCTAGTCGCTCTGGGCGGACTGCGCAGGATGTGGCGCGCGCGAATGTTAGTAACTTCGAGAGTAATTCAGAGTAATATTAAACTCCCCAAACAATCGGATTTTGATATTTGAGAGCAGATTTGAGAAGAGTTAAAAAAGGATAGGCCCTAGCACCGAGTCGATCAATTTGGGTTTTCGTGTTATCTTGATCTATCGATTCTCTAGATAATGCATCTTGCGCTATGGCATCCTCTAATTTCTGAATTAGTTCGGGTAGTTGGTCTACTAGTAAAATACCCTTTGGCTCTAGTTTTCTCTCTAGTATTTCAAAGATCCGAATTGAAAGATCTTGTAACATCAGGCAATTAGCTGAGTTTTTTGATTTAAATTGATATAGCATAAAAATTAGCATACACCACTTAAACCCCATTTGCCATGCTCCCAGAACTTCAACTACAAATCCAATCATTTCTGAATGATGCTTTAACGCAGATCGGGCAGACAAATCAGCAAGACGTTAGTTCCTTGCCGGTTGCGCGTTTAGAGCGACCCAAAGTAGCAGAGCATGGAGACTTAGCTACAAATATTGCGATGCAATTGGCCAAGCCTTGGAAGATGAATCCGAAAGACTTAGCACAACAATTATTAATCAAATTACAAGGAATGCCACAAACCAGATCTGTTTTAGAAAAGCTCGAAATAGCTGGCCCTGGATTTATTAATATTCGATTAACAGGTGCAGTAAAACAAGCTGTTGTTCAGTTAATTTTGCAACAAAAAAATACCTACGGCGTTAAAAAGTTAGTCGATCAGGACAAAGTTTTAATTGAATTTGTTTCTGCTAATCCGACGGGACCACTGCATGTTGGGCATGGTCGCCAAGCCGCCTTGGGGGATATCTTAGCGAATATATTACAAAGCCAAGGTAAGCTAGTGCATCGGGAGTTTTACTATAACGACGCTGGTGTTCAAATTCAGCAGTTAGCCATCTCCACCCAGGCCAGAATTCGGGGCCTAGGCCCCGGCGACTCACAATGGCCTGAAGATGCATATAACGGGACATATATTTTAGATATCGCGCACGCTTACATGGCTGGTCAAACTATTACAGTGAGTGACCTTGGTGCAGTTACGGCCAATAAAGACCCAGAAGATTTAGGCCAGATTGCGATGTTTGCTGTCGCCTACTTGCGTAAAGAGCAAGATATTGATTTACGCATCATGGGCGTTCAGTTTGATGAATACTATTTAGAATCGTCCTTGTATAGCGATGGTAGCGTAGCAGCCATTGTCGAGGACTTACGAACAGCTGGAAAAACGTACGAGACAGCTGGTGCATTATGGCTTCGGTCGACGGATGATGGGGATGATAAAGATCGTGTGATGCGCAAGTCTGATGGTAGTTTTACATATTTTGTACCAGACGTTGCCTATCATATTAGTAAATGGTCAAGGGGTTACCATCAAGTCATTAATATTCAAGGAAGTGATCACCACGGGACAATTACGCGGGTCCGTAGTGGAATTCAAGGGGTTTCTCAAAAAAGATCTTGGATGATTCCAAAAACCTACCCAGAGTATGTTTTACATAAAATGGTTACGGTCATTAAAGACGGTGTTGAAGTAAAGATTTCTAAACGCGCTGGATCTTATGTAACTGTTCGAGATTTGATTGAATGGTCAGGTGGCGTTCAAGATTCTATGTTGGCTGCGGATAAAGAACAGGCCTTACAGAGGGGAAAAGATGCGGTCCGTTTCTTTTTGATTTCTAGAAAAGCCGATACGGAATTTATTTTTGATGTTGATTTAGCTTTGACACAGAATGATGAGAATCCTGTTTTTTATGTGCAGTATGCCCACGCTCGTATTTGTTCCATATTACGACAATGGGCAGGCGATCAAGAAACTTTAACGGCGGTTGATCTAGCACCCCTCATAGGGCGTGCGGCGGATGATTTAATGCGTCGCTTAAGTGAGTATCCAAATATGCTACAGGATGCGGCGCGAGATTTATCACCCCATGCACTAGCATTTTACTTACGTGATTTAGCGTCAGATTTTCATTCTTTTTATAACTCGGATCGAGTTTTAGTAGACGATATTCCACTCAAATTAGCCAGATTAGCTTTACTACTAGCCACTCAGCAGGTTCTAGCAAATGGCTTAGATTTATTAGGCTTACAAGCACCTGAAAAGATGTGAATTGCATCTAGCGAAGCAAGGGATTATCATATTAAAAATGGCTACTCAATCTGTCAATAGTAAAACGCAATTAAATCCGGAACCTGCCAAGATGTTATTTGGGGTGGTGATTGGACTAATTATTGGCCTTGGCATCGCTCTTGTTGTGGCGTATACGATAATTCGTAATCCACCAGTAGAAAAGCAAAACGTCCGCACTCCGGATATACCGATTGTTCCCAAAATTATGCCCGATGGAACGATTGGTGAGTCTAGGGATATTAATTCTCCTTTGCGCTTAAAAGGTAAAAATGCGGAAGCTGCAGACGTCTCCCCATCGACCGATGCTCCCCCTGTGGCACAGGTGCCACCACCACAGGTTGTGGATACAAAAGAAGTATCCCCAGGAGTTACTTACTGGTTACAAGTTGGGGCTTATACAGACAAGGCCGCCGCCGAAACCGAAAAAGCCGGCATTGCAATGCAAGGCTTACAAGCCCGTATTTCAGAAGTAAAGAATGAAGTGAGTAGTATTTGGCGAGTTCGAATTGGTCCGTTTGCATCTTTACAAGAAATGCAAAGTTCCAAGAGTCGATTAGACGACGCTGGAGTTTCCTATAGTGTAATTAAAGCAAATAAATAAAGTGAACTAATGATGAAAAAAAATCTAATACATATTTTTATAACCACTGTTTTAATAGCGCTGATGAATATTGTCTACGCTCAATTATTACCACCATCTGCTCAGAGTAGTAAGCCAGCGCCGGTGGCAACTCCTGCGCCGAATTCTATTATGGAGGGTGTGGACTATCAGGCTTTAACAATGGCTCAGCCTACCGAGGCCAAAGGCAAGATAGAGGTAACAGAGTTTTTTTGGTATGGCTGTCCACATTGCTTTGAATTTGATGCAGAGTTACATGCCTGGGTAAAAAAACAAAAAAATATCGTTTTTAAAAGAGTTCCGGTAGCATTTCGGCCTGATTTTTTACCCCATAGCCAATTATTCTATGCATTAGAGGCACTCGGTAAAGAGGATGAGTTTACTCCAAAGGTTTTTAAGGCAATCCATCTTGAGCGCAAGCAGTTACTCAAAGAAGAAGACATTTTTAAATGGATCGAATCCCAGGGATTGGATCTCAAGGCTTTTACTACAGCTTATCAATCCTTTAGTGTAATTACTAAGGCCAAGACAGCAAACAATATCATGCAGTCTTATCGGATTGAAGGTGTACCTACAATCGCTATTCATGGACGGTATATTACCTCGCCCTCGATTGCAGGCTCTAGGACTCGCGCACTAGATACGATGGATTTTCTGGTAGCCAAGGCTAGAGCGCAGAAATAAAAACACTTCCTAAAAGATGGCGGATACAAATAGCTGATTACGAAGTGTTTATGACTTCCTTGGGAAGCATTGCCGGAAGATTAAGCGCTCCCTATTTGGTTCTTTTGCACTACGCAGATCGTTTTAGGCCACGCATAATCGGACCAATTAGTGGCAGTTTTTCGTAGATACCCTCAGCAGGATCCCAAAAGTCCTGATGTTTTTCTACCAAAAAGTCTTGATTAAAGCGGAGCCAACTGACACCCTCAAAGCATTGAGGGTTTTTATTCCAACGTTTCAATGAAAACCGAAAGTCCCACAAGAGTGCGACATCTAAATCCTTAATAAGGGTTTGTCGGATGAGGAAAGTTGGATGATTGAGTTGGGTAAACATATGCTCAAAAATTTCGGTGATTGCAGTATGTCCAACAACTTCTTGAAAAGGATCTTTAAAGCAAGCCTGCAAAGCATAGCAATTGATCAGTGTTGGGATGCTCTTTTGACTGAGGTGTTCATACTCAAATTTCAATTTTTCAAGGGCTTGATCTAGACTCATAAGAAGTGAAGAGCTATGTTTTGATAAATGTTTTAATGAGCCAAAAATATATGGGGTATGGCAAAATCCTGAGAAATTTTAAAAAACGAGAAAACCGTTTTGGAAAATGGATTTCAAAATCACCGTTCATAAGTCCTTGGCCGATACAATTAGCGGCCTCATCAGCTGAAATTAAAGCGGGCATTTTAAAGTCATTATTAGCCGTAGCCGGGGTACTTACAAAACCTGGACAAATGACATGAACACCGATTCCTTGTGGGGAGACATCCATATATAAGGATTCTGCAAAATTTAATATAGCAGCTTTAGTTGGGCCATAAACCAAAGACTTTGGTAAACCGCTATAGCCCGCGACGCTTCCAACAATGGCAATATGACCAGATTGCTGCGCTAGAAATGTTGGCAGTAATTGCTCTAGAACACTGATAGGCCCCAGTAAATTGGTATCTATCATCTTTTTCGCAGTTAGATAGTTCAGTGTATTGGCTTGAACCGGCTCATAAACACCCGATACAAATAATAAGAGGTCAATCCTTTTCAAATGAGTCAGGACTTCTTTACTTGCTTGTGCGATGCTTTGTTGATCACAAACATCAATCGGCACTATGCAGGCTGAGTTGCTTACACCTTTGGCTAGTAACTCTAGTGGCTCAGTTCTTCTTGCTGAGAGGGCAAGATTTGCGCCTTGGGCAAAAAACCATTTAGCACAAGCGGCGCCTATTCCAGAAGAGGCCCCAATGAGCCAAATATTCTTATTTTTAAAATCAGATATCGGTTGATTAAGACTCATGTAAGGGCTTCTCCAAAGTAAACTGCACAACCTCTAGATTTTTTACAGAAAATCCGGCAGCACAATAATACAAATAAAAATTCCATAGCCGAATAAACTCGTCCTTAAAACCAAGTTCTTTCACTTCTTCGAGACGTTGATTAAAAGCTTGAGCCCAGAGTCTTAAAGTCTGTGCGTAGTCCTCACCAAAAAAGAATTTATCCTTGACACGAAGACCGGCACTTTTAGCCTGGTTTTCGAAGATACTCACGGACGGTAGCATGCCACCAGGAAATATATATTGTTGGATAAAATCTGTTTGTGTTCGATATTTAGGAAATAGACCCTCATCGATCACAATACTTTGAATAATCGCTTTTTTACCAGGCTTGAGGCAACGATAAATTGTTTTGAAGTAGGAGGGCCAATATGACTCACCTACTGCTTCAAACATTTCAATTGAAACAATGCCATCGTACTCTAGATTACAGTCACGATAATCTTGCAGGATGACAGCACGTTGACCGGTTGATTGTTGTTCTTGGGAAGTACTTAGTTGATTTTGTACAAAGCGGAACTGTTCATTCGAGATCGTAATGGCATCGATATGAATATTTCGAGCACTTGCCTCGCGCATGAAACCGCCCCAGCCACAGCCAATTTCTAGGAGTTTTTCTCCAGGCCTTGCTTCTAATGAGTCTAAGATACGAAGACACTTATCTTGTTGTGCCTCTTGCAAAGACTTATTTTTATTGCCATGAAAGAGCGCACTAGAATACATCATGCTGGGATCAAGCCACAATTGATAGAACTGATTACCTAAGTCATAATGGGCTTGAATATTTTTCTTACTGCCAGTACGCGAGTTTCGATTAAAAAAATGCCGAATTTTGTAAAAGAAGGATCCCAGCCAAGAACCATAAATCAGATCATCAAGCAAGTTTCTATTTTGAATAGCTAGCCGCAGCATTTGTTCTAGGTCATCCGTGTGCCAAAGTCCTTTGAAGTAGCCTTCTGCAACACCAATATCGCCTCGAGAGGTAATTAAATTAAAGGCTTCTAAATCAAAAATCTGAATGTGAATAGGATGTAAGTTAGCACTAGGATCAAGTGTGCCAAATTGATGCGTTGAATGATCTGGCAAAGTGAAAATCACTTGCCCACCTTGTAGATGTTTAAAACAACGAAAAATAAATTGTTGAGCGATAGTAGACATAATTTAAGTAATTTGGATGCTTGGAGGCTTCGGTTTTTTATAAAAATGCGCACCTTTAAGCCAGAGTTTTAAGGCTTGCCAATGAATTTTAGTAATCACTCCAAAAGTTAAGAATGGAAAACTCGCAATGGCTTTACATTTGCTTTTCCAATCGAGGGGAAACTCAGTACCGCTAACACTGGTCATTAGAACTCGAACACCTTTTTCAAAATATTCGATTCGACTGACTTGCCGAGGTGCACTGCTGTTATTCGATTGACGCATAAAGCGGAATAGATAGTTTCCTTCAACATTAAAAAAAGGCGAAACATGAAAAACCTTTTCAGCAGACAAGTTTACTCCCCAAATAATTTCGTCTTGATTCGCTGGTTTTAATACATAGGAATGACGCTCACCAAAAGTATTATTGACTTCGGCAATAATGGCAGTTAATTGGTCAGAAGCATTATGACAAAACCAAAAACTGACCGGATTAAAAACATAACCTAAAACGCGTGGAAAGGTATGTAGCCAGATTTCTCCGTCGATTGGGGGAAGATCTGATTGATGAATGATCTTTTCGACCCAAGCGAGGGAGTCTTCTTCCCGAACACCATGGTCCTTATCAAAAAAAGAGATCCAACTAAAACGGTTATCGCCAATGCCATGACGTTTTAATAAATGTGGATCTAATCTTCTAGTGCGCATGGGGATGCGGAGATAAAAAACTGGATAGTTAAAATAATTTTTTGGAGTGCTGCGTTGGTGAATTACTCTACCAAAATGGATTGACGGAAAATTAAGCAAGGACTTCATCTTTCTTCAATCAATTAAGTTTTTCTGTAAGACGGTTTGCTACAAGTTGGCCAGATTTAAAACCATCCTCATGAAACCCGTAACAAGTCCAAGCGCCACAAAACCAGGTTTTATTTTGCCCTTGTAAGACGGGTAATTGTTGCTGTGCACCGATACTATCTTGATTAAATAACGGATGAGAATACTCAATCACTTGATGAGTTAATGATTCTTTTGGAAGAATATGTGGATTGAGGCTTACGATCACTGGAACTTGGTCGAGTTGGACTGGCAGAGGTTGGAGCTTATTAATTAAATAATGGACACAAACTGCACTTGCATTTTCTAGACCTTGGGAAGCATTCGTATTTGACGAATAGTTCCATGCGGCCCAAACGTTTCGTATTTGAGGCAGCAACTGGACATCTTCATGCAGGTAGGCTTTATTCTTCTTATAAGGTATTGCCCCAAGAATCTGTTGTTCAAGGCTCGTGGGGTTTTGAATGATGTCGAGGGCTTGATCACTATGACAGGCAAATACAATTTCATCTGTAAAGACCGACTCTCCAGAGTCGAGCTCTATACGGATTGAGCCATCGGCTTGTTCGTCACGGTACACTTTTTTTACAGCCTGATGCTGAATAAGGACCTGTGCATTTTGCAGGGCTTTTTGTGCGCGCAAAAGATATTCTCTAGAGCCGCCTTTGACGGTTAGCCATTGAGGGCGATTGGTAATTTGAAGTAGGCCATGATTTTCACAAAATTGCGTTAAAGTATGAATCGGAAAGGACAGCATATCTTTCATTGAGCAAGACCAGATTGCGCCAATCATGGGCAATAAATACCAATCTCTAAAAGCATTACTTAAGTGGTGGCGCGTTAAAAATTCTTGCACTGATTCATTTTGTATAACGGCAGTCTGCTGCTCTTGAGGAGTTGCCGCGATCTTTTTTGCAAGCGCATTAAATCGCAAAATATCGATGGTCATTCTCAGAAAATGGGGATTAAAGAGGTTTTTTCTTTGGGCGAATAGACTATTTAGATCATGCCCTGCCCACTCGAGATTCGGTTTATTTTTTTGTGGAATCGAAACCGAAAAAGACATTTCTGATAGGGCGATAGGAACATCTAACTCTTGAAAAAACTGAATGAGTTTCGGGTAGGTTCGTTGATTAAAAACCAAGAATCCTGTATCAACCCCAAATGAGATATCTTGCATTTTAGGTGTAAATTCGACGGTATTACTATGCCCTCCTAGGCGAGTTTCTTGCTCAAATAGGGTAATTTGGAGGTTTGGATTATTCCTGAGCGCATAAGCGCAGCTGAGGCCCGATATACCCCCTCCAACAATGGCGACATGCTTTTTTTGTACTTGCATTACTTGTTTTTAGCTAAAAGCTTTTCAATTTGTGAGGTAATTGTTTTGCTTTCTGGGCTCGTCAGACTACTAAAGGCGGTTACTACGTTACCATCTTGGTCTAAAAGGTATTTATAGAAGTTCCATTGCGGAGTTGTTTTAGTTTTTTCGGCGAGTAGTTTAAATAAAGGATTGGCACTTGGACCTTTTACCCCGCTTTTGGCAAACATTGGAAATTTTACATCATAAGTATTTTTACAAAACTCAGCAATTTCTTTATTGCTACCGGGTTCTTGTGAACCAAAGTCGTTCGAAGGAAAGCCTAAAATGACGAGTCCTTTGGACGCATATTTTGCGTAGGTCTTTTCAAGACCCTCATATTGTGAGGTAAAACCGCAATAGCTTGCTGTATTAACAACCAGAACTACCTTTCCTTTGTATTGACAAAGATCTTGGTTGACTTCGTCTTGTAGCCTGGGAAAAGTAAAGTTGAGCGTAGTGGGGCAGGTTTGCGAAAAACTAAATAGTGGTAAAAAAAGGAAAAATCCCAAAAAATACTTAATCAATGACATCAAAATACCCCATTAATTCAAAAATATGTAAATATGATTCAACTAAGAGTCTAGTGCATTATTGAAACCATTTCAAAAATCATTTTAGAATTGGGTTATGAAAACTCAAACATTTAACCTCCCGACCTTTGAGAACAAGATCCTTCGCTTGAGCAGTACCCCAGAAGATATCTTGAAATCGATCCAAGTCATTGAAAAGCCAATAGTTTTTACAAATGGAGTATTTGATATCTTGCATCGTGGACATGTTACATACCTAGCACAGGCAAAAAGTTTAGGTAAAAGCCTGGTAGTTGGCGTTAACTCAGATACCTCTGTAAAAATGCTGGGAAAAGGTAATGATCGTCCAATTAATTCTGAATTGGACAGAATGGCGCTATTGGCATCCCTGGAGTGCGTTGATTTGGTAGTTTGTTTTCAGGAAAAAACACCTGTTGAAATAATTCGGTTAATTCATCCAGAAATTTATATCAAGGGCGGGGATTATGAAATCAATGCACTGGAAGAAACTCAGTTGGTCAAATCTTGGGGTGGGAGTGCCTTTGCAATTCCATTTATTCATCACCGATCAACTTCTGAAATTTTAAAAAAGATTAGAAACTAATTGCACTATCGCCGGTTAGTGATGTTGGCTAATCTTTCTGTGGAAGCTTTAGAGCGCTTCCTTCAACGGGGCCTGTAATACGAATTAGATTAGTATTTAGCTGTTCAGTTGATGCATTCGAGGGAGTAATATTTCCTAGGTCAGAGAAAAAACTCTCAACCCATTGCATGCTTTGAACCGGAATCACGAAGATTAGAAATGCGAAAAGAAGATTAATCCCAAGAAGTATAAGCATAGAAAATTTGATATTCATTTTCACATTAACGATCTTGAACATATTGTTGCCACAAAAATAAGCCTCGTAATACGAGGTAAGGATCTTCGATTATTTGTATAGTTGGAGAAATTTGCGAATACAAGTGCTTGAGGATTAACGGACCGTTACCACCAGAAAAAATCATTGTAGAAGTTTGGGGTGCCAGTTCAAGGGCTTGTTTGATCGCGCCAATTTGGCCTTGCATGACCCCATTAAAAATAGCAGATTTTGTATTTTTACTGAACTGGAGGGTTGATGAGGGCTCAAAAAAATTGAAATTTTTCGAAGTAATATTGGACTCTAATCGAGCAGTTTGGCTTTGAAGTGCCTCTAGTGAGAGGGATACTCCAGGCAGAATCGATCCACCAACAAACACATTGCCATGTTCTAAAAAGTCAATCGTTGTGGCAGTACCTGAATTAATAATTAAGCAATTTTGTAGTGGCGCTAATTGACTAGCTGCAATGATGGCGGCCCAGCGATCCGCACCCAAAGACGCTGGCTCATCATAAGCATTGTGCAGATTTGGTATGCAGGTATCGCCATGTAATTGAATCATGTGAATAGTTGGAAACAGCTCTTGGAAATAATCAGTCCAGACTTGAATCCACTGCGTTTGATTGACACTACAAATGAGAATTTGATTGATCGTGTTGTTTGCATTGGCGAGAGCTTTTAGTAATTGGCTACACTCTTGGATGATCAAGTCATATTGATTGACAGTAGCGCCGCTAGGTTGGCGCGTAAAATCAATTTCTTGAAGGCCCGGAGATAATTCAACGAGAGCCCATTTAGTTCTCGTGTTGCCGATATCAAGAAGTAGTGATTTGGAGTTAGACAAGGCGGGCTTTAAGGTTGGTTCACGGTTTTTTTAACGATAAAGTACCATTATGAATGGTTTTAATACCACCTGTAGTCTCAATGATGATTGCTCCATAATTATTAATACCACGACATTTTCCAGTCAGGACGGCCGTATTTTCATCGTGAATTTCAACCAGTTGGTCTTGAAATAAATGCCACTGATTCCAATCAGGTATAAATTGCTCAAAGCCGCTATTTATGTAACGATTCAAAACATCACTCAAACTCTGCGTTAGTTGATGCCATATGGGTATAAGCTGACTTTGTCCAAGTCCAGGCAGATCAGCAAGACAGGCGATGGGGTATTCGATTTGAGAAGAATTGGATGTGCTAGTAAGACTTTTTAGGTTTAGGCCGATTCCAATAATCATCCAAAATGGCTCGCCAATTATTTTTTGTCCGCCCTCAATGAGTATGCCGCCAAGTTTTTTATCGTTGATATATAGATCATTGGGCCATTTCAAACCAAGTCCACCCTTTGCTAAAAGGGTCGGTGGTAGATTGTGATAAGTCGCGATACCCTGAATGACTCCTAAACCGCATGCTAGACTGAGCCCTTGAAAAAACTGCATCGACAAATTTGGGTGGAAAGGGTATGCCAAAGAAAATGTCAAAGTTTGGTTTGGTTCTGAATGCCAAATTCGGCCACGACGCCCCTTGCCATGCGTTTGTTCGATGGCTAACCTGGATGTGGGTTGGTGCAGATCACCACTTCGCCAGCGCAGCAGTAAATCTTCGTTCGTGGAGGCAGTACGCTCAACCTGCTCAAAATTCCATGGTGTTGACATACATGCTATTGTAGAAAAAAATATGCATATGCAGCAAAAAATAATTCGTCCATCCCGTTTTCCGTTCTTAGCGCAACCCTATCCATTAGCCAGAATGGCTCTATGGCTCATTATTGTCTTAGTAGCGTATGCAAGCTTAACGCCATTTAATTTTTATTTGGCGGCTCCAAATCTTGCCTATGAGTGGGTTCGGGCGCCTCTACCCAGATATATTCCACTCTTTGACGTCACAACGAATATTTTGGGGTACTTGCCATTTGGTTTTTTGATGGTTTTTGCGGTATTTCCGAGGCTGCGTAAATGGCAGGCCTTATTATTTAGTGTTTTCTGCGGCATGATCTTATCGGGGTCTTTAGAAAGCCTTCAGGCATTTTTACCGAGAAGAATCTCTAGCCAAGTCGACTGGTATTCCAATATTTTAGGCACACTCATTGGGGCTTTATTTGCTTTACCACTCAGACCGGCATGGCTTTCTGGCAATATGGCAGAGCGGTTTCGCTATACGATATTTGGCAAACAACAAAGCTTTTTTTTACTGGTGCTGCTATTTCCATGGGCGCAAATTCACCCACAAAATGCTTGGTTAGGAATGGGGGATTTAGGTATTAAAGCTTTACGAATTTCACCCTATTGGAGTTTGCCATTCAATAATGCGACGCAAGAACTCTTAATTACTGCTGTTGCCAGCTCTTCTTTGGCAGCGTTACTACTATTTGCAACCAAAACTAAGGCCCCCCAGATCCGTTTCATTTTAGTTGTAACTGGCCTGACAATTGCCCTGAAAGTTTTCGCTTCAGAGTTACAGTTTGGCTCAAATGGAATGACAATTTGGTGGAGTATTTCGGTTGGGCTTGGTTTAGGTATTGGGCTCTTGATGTTATGGTTTATAAGTCATCTAACCAAGGTCTATTTGTGGTGGATCAGCTTTATTGGCTTAATTATTTTGCTAATTTTAGTAAACACTTTGCCACAGGACCCCTATTATTTGGCGCAACTAGAAATCTTACCCCGAGGTAGGCTAACTAACTTTAATGATTTATTGAAATGGATCTCCAATACATGGCCATTTTTAGCTTTATTTATCCTCATGAAAGAAAAAAATAGCGTACAAACATAATTATGAAGAACTTATCGATATAATTTTCAAATGAACCTTTTTAAATACCATGCATTTTTTTGTTTAAACGAACGATCCAATGGGGATAATTGTTGCGAGCAACATGGCGCCACGAAATTATTTGATTATGCTAAAAAGCGGTGTAAGCAGCTTGGCCTAAATGGTGCGGGTCAAACTCGTGTCAATCGGGCTGGCTGCCTCGATCAATGCGCAAGTGGGCCAGTCATGGTGGTTTATCCAGAAGGCATTTGGTACACCTTTATCGATGAGTCCGATATCGACGAGATTATTTCTAGTCATTTTGCCAAAGGTGTTCCTGTAAAGCGTTTAATGATCGATGCCTAGTAGATCTCTGGCAGTCCAAATACCCGTTACGATTGGCTCCTTAGAAGGCTGCCTTGACTTTCCAGAGGGTCTTTTTAAAGACTCAAACTTCCTCATTCGTGGTTTAGCCTTAGTTGCTCACCCCCATCCCTTGATGGGCGGGACGATGGATAATAAAGTAACGCAAACGATAGCTAAAGCGCTTAATCAGCTTGGTTACATTACGCTGCGAACCAATTTTCGAGGTGTTGGTAGCTCCTCCGGTTCTTTTGATGATGGTATTGGTGAAACGAATGATTTGTATGAGGCGGCAGACTGGTTAAAACTCGAGAGTTCATGGTCAGGTTTGCCGGGTTTAGAGACCGCCTCATGGCTCAGTCAATTAAGTCACTTACCCTTGGTTTTAGGAGGATTTTCATTCGGAAGTTATGTTGTGAGTCGGCTGATGCAACGTTGTCAGGAAGAAAATAAGGTGATTGAAAGGCTGATTTTAATAGGAACAGCTGCCTCTAAATGGGATGTGCCACAAGTACCTAAGAATAGCTTAATCATTCACGGCGAATTAGACGAGACCATTTTATTATCTAATGTCCTTGGATGGGCACGAGACCAAGAACTGAGCGTGACAGTAATACCAGGCGCAGATCACTTTTTCCACCGCAAACTACACTGCATTAGGGATATCATTCTCAGAGCTTGGCTGGGGCAAGCATATGACTCTTAATGACTCATTAATTAATTACCCCTGCGCATTTCCGATTAAGGTAATGGGCGTTAACCAACCTGATTTTAAATCGGCGGTTATTCATATTTGTCAGCAGTTAGATCCGAGCTTTAATCTTAGTCAAATTGAAGAAAGAAACTCCAAAGCAAATAATTATTTGGGATTAACAGTAACCATCCAAGCCACGAGTCGTGCGCAACTAGACGAAATTTATCGGACTTTATCAACCCATCCGTTAGTTCGCGTTGTCCTGTAAGCGATGATTCATGGCAATTTTGAAGTCTTGCAATTAGGTATACAAGATTATCAAGATACCTTTGAGGCAATGAAGCGCTTTACTCAGAATCGTAATGCCTCCACTAAAGACCAATTATGGGTAGTAGAACACCCAGCAGTTTTTACTTTAGGATTGGCAGGTGATCCAAAACACCTACTCCAAGAAACGAATATTCCGCTTATCCAAACTGATCGCGGAGGACAAATTACCTATCATGGCCCAGGGCAGGTGATTGTTTATGTACTATTGGATTTAAAGCGCCTAGGATTTTATGTCAAAGAGTTAGTCCGACGAATTGAGCAGTCGGTCATTGCAACACTGGCAGAGTTGGGTGTTCAAGCGGAGCGCCAC
>CALPOM020000004.1 GCA_943325205.2 Thermoflexus hugenholtzii JAD2
AACTGAGGCCAGATAAGGTATCGAAACACCACTTGAGTTAAAACCAAATAAAGAAGGGCCGAGCCACAGATGAAATAACCAATTCGACGCAATAAAACGACCCATTTAGAGGTTAAAGTATTGTCATGAGTTGGCGTGTTCACGTGAAAATTTTTGGGCTTTTATTGTTAATAATTGTGTAACTATTATCCATTAATCAGATGAAAGACAGAAAGTTTTTGAGGATCCCTATAAAAGTTGTCACAATAGAGTAATGATAAGTAATATCACTCAAGCGAAGCAGTATTCAGAATTTCTGAGTCGTTGGCTAATAGCTAATCCAGAATGGGAAAATTGGCTTCTTCATAGAATCGCTAAGCCGATCGACCGGAAAATTTTAGAAGCTATTTTTCAAGAGAATCTGGATACTTTGCTGACTAGTCAACTGGCTGAGCAAGATTTTTGTTCGGCTTTACGGATTGCTCGTCAAAAAACGATGATGTATTTGGGTGTGCGCGATTTGACCGACCAGGCCAGTCTTTGCGAGGTGATGCAAGGCATGTCGGATATGGCTGAGATAGCATTAGCTTACGCTAGTGATTATGCCAAACAGCAGATGCAAAATGATTATGGCTTACCGTATTATCCGGATGGTAGCGAGATGAATATTTGGATCATCGGTATGGGTAAATTAGGTGCTTGCGAGTTAAATGTGAGTTCTGATATCGATTTAATTTTTATTTATGATGTTGACGGTCAGACTACTGGGGGCGAAAAATCTCTGTCGCATCATGAGTGGTTTAGTCGCTTAGGGAAGCGAATCATTAAATATTTAAGTGAAATTACTGCCCAGGGCTTTGTTTTTCGGGTGGATATGCGTTTACGGCCGAATGGCGACTCCGGGCCTTTAGTGTGTAGTCTAGACATGTTGGAGGAGTATTTTTTAGTACAGGGGCGGGAATGGGAGCGTTATGCCTGGATTAAAGCCCGTTTAGTTTATCCCTTGGGTATTCATCAGCAAAATAGCTTCCCACCGAGTTTAAATAGCTTGGTTCGATCTTTTGTCTATCGTCGTTATTTAGATTACGGAATTATTGATTCGATTCGAAAATTACATAGCCAGATAAGACATGAGGCTAATTTAAGGTCACACCAGTTTCCCGATCGATCGGCGGATGTCAAATTAGGCAAGGGTGGAATTCGGGAGATTGAGTTTTTAGCGCAAATGTTTCAGTTAATTCGTGGTGGGCAGGAGCCTATTTTACGATCTAGGTCTACCCTAGACGTGTTAAACAATTTAGTTATATTGAAATTGATGGATGATACGAGCGTATTATCTCTCCAAGAAGCCTATTATTTTTTTAGAAAATTAGAGCATCGATTGCAGTGGCGAAGTGACGCACAAATTCACTATCTACCAACGGATCCTGCAGCCATCTTAAGGGTCTCGAACAGCATGGGATTTGAACATGCTAGCGAATTTCACCACCATTTATTGGCGCATCAGGAATTTGTGGCGAACGCCTTTGCACAGGCTTTTGTTTTGGATGGCCAAAGTCATGGATCGAGCTTGAAGGCAGAGCTCGGGCATTTATCAATGTATCCCGAATTTTCCAAGCGCCTGGAGGCGATGCAGCAGACCAAGCGTTATGTTTTGGCAACAGAGGTAACGAAGGAAAATATTGAATGCATTCTTTTATACATTTTGGATCGGCAACCACCGGTAGCGGAAAAAACCTTACTCAAAGTGATTAATTTTTTAGAAAGTATTTTCCGTAGAAGCTCATATATTTCTTTATTAAAAGAATACCCCATGGCATTGGATCGGGTTATACATCTTCTAGAATCGTCTGCTTGGGGGGCTGATTATGTCATAGCCCATCCACACTTACTGGATGAATTGATCCAAACACAAACAGAGTACACGCCAGAGCAAGATCCTAATCAATATTGGTCGGAATGGGCGAAGCATTTACGTTTAAAACTAGATGAAGTATCTCAAGAAGATGGCGGTCAAGAGTTGATGTGGAATTTGTTACGGGATATGCATCACGCCGAAATTTTTAGAACTTTATTGGCAGATTTGGGAATCGGCGCTCAAGGGCGCTTGGCGGTAGAGTTAATTAGTGATCGTTTATCGTGTATGGCAGACATTATTATTCAAGAAACGCTTACCCGTATTTGGCAATCGATGATGCTGTCTAAGCATTTAGAGATAGACTTTACGCAATCGGGTTTTGGTGTTATTGCTTATGGGAAGTTGGGTGGTAAAGAGCTTGGTTATGGTTCTGATTTGGATTTGGTATTTATTTTTGATGACACCCAAGTTCAAAAACCATCGCATGAGATGGTGGAGTTATTCATGAACTTAGCGCGGCGCCTCATTTCTTGGTTAACGACTGCAACTAGCTCAGGTGTGCTATTTGACATTGACACACGGTTGCGTCCCAATGGTGTTGCTGGTCTGATGGTGAGCAGTTTGTCCGCCTACGAAGCCTATCAGCGACGTGAAGGTGTTAACACCGCATGGGTATGGGAACATCAGGCTTTGACTCGGGCCCGGTTTTGTGCGGGGGATCACCGAATCGGAAAGCGTTTTGAAGAAATACGTAGTGAGGTGTTATCTTTATATAGAGATCCAAAGAGCTTGCGCCAGGAGATCTTGGCCATGCGCGAAAAATTACATGCTGGGCATCCGAATCGATCGGACCATTTTGATTTGAAGCATGACTCTGGAGGGATGGTTGATATTGAATTTATGACGCAATATTTAGTTCTAGCTTGGGCTTATCGTTATCCCAGTTTAGTCGCTAATGTGGGGAATATTGCGCTCTTAGGGGTGGCAGCTCGGGTTGGCTTAATTGATACGTCTTTATCTGACCGAGTAGCGCAGGCCTATCGTGACTTACGTAAAAGGCAACATGAGTTACGCTTAGAGGGTAAGCAAATTGCGCGCGTGGGGCCTAACGAAATAACTGAGCCAATTCAGTTAGCCAGGGATGCTGTCAGAGAATTGTGGCAAGAAGTCATGCAGCCTGCACTTTAACCAAGTAACTCACGCGCATGTCTTCGGGTAGTTGGGGTGATTGCAGCGCCGCCGAGCATGCGGGCGATTTCTTCAACACGCTCTGGTCGGCTTAAGACTTCAATTTCACTGTGCGTTTGGTGTTCTGTCGAGACCTTTTTAACACGCCATTGGTTATCCCCCTGTGAGGCGACTTGGGGTAAATGGGTTACACACAGAACTTGACGCGTTTGCCCTAGTTTTTTGAGTAAGCCACCTACTGTTTGGGCCACTACCCCACCGATACCAGCATCAACTTCGTCAAAAATGAGCGTTGGGACTGAGCTGGCTGAACTTGCAATGACAGCAATGGCTAGGCTAATTCGGGCAAGTTCACCTCCGGAGGCGACCTTCGCAATGGCTTTGGGCTGAACTCCGGGGTGTCCAGCTACTAAAAATTCGACCTGTTCTAGCCCGAATGCATTGCCTACGCTTGGGGTAAGTGCCACTTCAAATTGACCGCCAGACATGGCCAAATCTTGCATTGCAGCGGTTACTGAATGGGCCAATTCTTGAGCAGCTTTTTGGCGTTTTTTAGACAAGTCTTTAGCGTGCTTATTAAAGAGTTCTTGTGCTATTTGAGACTCGTGCTCTAGCGCTGAAATATTTTGGGAGGCTTCTAGGACTAGCAGTTTTTCTTGTAAGTCATGCCAAATAGATGGAAGGTCTTGGGCCGAACAATGAAATTTTTTAGAAAGGCGATAGTAAGACTGCAACCGCTCCTCGACTTCGGTTAGCCGATCGGGATCAAGATCTAATTTTTGTAAATAGCGATTAATACTATGAACTGCATCACTGATTTGGATTGCTGCAGGCTCTAGGGCTTCTTTAGCATCTTGTAAAGATGCATCCATATTAACCAAATCATCTAAAGTATTTTGCGCTTTGGCTAATTGGTCTAGTAGTGCTAGGTCACCATCACTAAGAAGGTTAATTAGTGCTTGCGTACCATCAATTAAAGCAGCTGCATTAGCTAGTCGGCTATGCTCTTTTTGAATCTCATCCCATTCGCCTGGCAGGGGTTTTAATGTTTGGAGTTCTTCTAGTTGCCACCGTAATCTTTCTTGCTCTTGGAGTAATTGTGAGCCTGCCTCTTTGGCACGCAGTAACTTTTTTTCGATAGCGTGCCAATGTTGATAGGATTTCGAGACTAGTAGAGTCAACTCAGATAATTGGGCGTGGCGATCCAAAAGATCACGTTGCGCCCCAGGTTTTAAGAGGAGTTGATGTTGGTGTTGTCCGTGTATATCGACTAATTGTTCTGCGATTTCGCGCATTTGGGTAAGTGTTGCACTACTACCATTGATATAGGCTTTAGTACGCCCATGTGTTTCGATAATCCTTTTGAGTTGTAGGCTTTTTCCATCCTCCTCGATGGGAAATCCAGCTTCTGTAAGCCACAGTGTGATGGGGGATAAAATGGCACTAGCAATATAAAAAGTGGCACAAATTTCTGAGCGATCACAGCCCTCTCGAATTTGGCTAACATCAGCGCGCTCACCCATCGTCAGGGAAAGAGCATCCAGTAAGATTGACTTACCCGCACCTGTTTCACCGGTAAGTACAGTAAAGCCTGGGCCCATCTCTAATTCTAGTTGATGGACAATAACAAAATCACGAATATCAAGACGTTGCAACATGATCTAAAAAGACGAAGGATATTCGTTCCAATGTAATTTTTCTCGCAGGGTGCGATAGTCACTATGGCCTTGCGGGTGCAAGATAGTGATTGTTTTGGAGGATTTATTTACCACCACCATGTCGCCAGTTTGTAGGACTGCCATGGATTGCATATCAAAATGAACACTAGCATCTTTGCCACTAATAATCGTTATTCCAATCAGAGCGTCGCCGGGCAGAACAATTGGCCGATTGGATAGTGCATGAGGAGCAACTGGCGCTAAAACAATACCAAATACCCGTGGATGCAGGATTGGTCCACCAGCAGATAGGCTATAAGCCGTAGAGCCAGTTGGAGTTGAAACAATGAGACCATCAGAACGTTGGTTATACATAAAACTATGGTTCACATCAACCGCTAGCTCAACCATCCCTGAAATGCTAGATCGGCTGATGACCACATCATTGAGGGCTAGACCTTGATGACTAATAACACCATTACGAATGACAGATGCCTCGAGCAAAAAACGCTCATCGGATTCATAATTTCCCTGAATAATGCCAGGCAGGATTGTTGACATTTCATTTAATGGGATATCTGTCATATACCCAAGCCGGCCCATATTAATTCCTACTAGGGGGATGTTCTTCCCGGCAATTTGTCGCCCTACTCCGATGAGAGTACCATCGCCACCAATGGAGATGACCATATCGATCTTGCCTGAGAAATCAGTAATCGCAAGAGTCGGAAGATTACTCTGCCCAAGATGAGCAGCTGTTTCTTGTTCTAAACTAACTTGGCAACCTAGACCCTCGAGCACTTCGGTAATTTCTTTTAGGATTCGACCAATGGCGTCGCCCTGTAACTTACCGACAAGGGCAATGCGTTCAAACCGATTAGGAAGATTATTTTCTTTTGACATATACTGATTAAACCATAGCAAAGGTGCTCTTTCAAATGATACCTTTGACCGAGTTGTAGGGGGAACGGTTAAAATCACACATATTATGGACAAAAGAGCCCACGAACTTCTTAAAACACTCATTGAAAGATATATATCTGAGGGCCATCCTGTCGGCTCTAGGACCCTTTCAAGGCATTCTGGGCTTGATTTATCTGCCGCAACGATACGCAATGTGATGGCGGATCTTGAGGAGATGGGTTTTGTAACAAGTCCCCATACTTCAGCTGGACGGATTCCTACCCCTCGGGGATATCGGCTTTTTGTTGATACGATGCTGACTATTCGACCATTAGAAGACATTGCTGCGCGCGAGGCCTCCGAAGAGATTCAGCCAGATTCACCAAAGCGGGTTATTGCGGCGGCGGCTCATGTTTTATCGAATCTTTCCACCTTTGCTGGGGTAGTGATGAGTCCGAAGAGGACTCAAATATTTAAACAAATTGAATTTTTACGCTTATCTGAAAAGCGTATTCTATTAATATTAGTATCCCCACAAGGTGACGTTCAAAATCGGATATTACTCACTTCCCAAGATTACACCCCATCCCAACTGATAGAGGCTAGTAACTATATTAATTCCCACTATGCTGGGCTTGACTTTGAGTCGGTTCGAATGCGTTTACGTAATGAGTTAGATGGTTTAAGAGCGGATATTAGTGCTTTAATGAGTCAAGCGGTCCAAGCTAGCTCTAGTACTTTACAAGAGCCTCAAGATGGCATGGTTATCTCTGGCGAGAAAAAATTATTGGAAGTTGGTGAATTAGTTTCTGATATGGACAAGATCAAGCGTTTATTTCAAGTATTTGAGCAGCGGACGAGTTTGATGCAGTTATTAGATATTTCTAGCCGAGCGGATGGCGTTCAGATTTTTATTGGGGGCGAAAGTGCCTTAGTACCTTTAGATGACATGGCTGTAATTACTGCACCTTACAGTGTAGACGGGGTTGTGGTTGGGACCTTGGGGGTCATTGGACCTACCCGGATGGCGTATGAACGTGTGATTCCAATCGTTGATATTACGGCCAAATTATTATCCAGCGCACTGAGTCAGCAAGACTATTCCAAGGTTACACATGAATAACCGCCTAATTGATCCGAATTTGGCGCATGCCAAAGCCTCTAAAGTTGGTATTTTATTAGTCAATTTAGGCACACCTGCTGCCCCAACAGCGCAAGCAGTTCGGCCATACTTAAAGGAGTTCTTGTCAGACCCGCGCGTGGTTGAGGTCCCTAAACTGATATGGTGGATTATCTTGAATGGAATCATCTTACCGATTCGTTCTGGAGCTTCTGCAAAAAAATATGCCAGTGTTTGGATAGGTGGGCCAAATGGCGGCTCACCTTTGATGGTACATACCAGAAATCAAGCTAAGGCTTTGCAAGCGGCTTTTCGAAAAGAGGTAAAAACGGCTGATATTGAAGTTGCTATGGCGATGCGTTATGGCCAACCTTCGATAGCTCAAGTCATGGCGGAATTGGACCAGCAAGGGGTTGATCGTATACTCATTTTGCCTTTATATCCGCAGTATTCTGCAACCACAACCGCCTCTAGTTTTGACGAAGTTTTTAGAGTTCATCAGACCATGCGGAATCCGCCAGCACTTCGAACCATTAAGCATTATCACGATCATCCCTCGTATATAGATGCTTTAAAGGTGCAGGTTGAGAACTACTGGTCTAGGCATGGCAAGCCAAATTTTGCAAAGGGTGATCGGTTGCTACTATCCTTTCATGGCGTACCCAAGCGAACTCTTGACTTTGGGGACCCGTATCATTGCGAATGTCATAAAACAGGGCGTTTATTACGAGAGGCTTTAGGTTTAAATGACCAAGAAGCAATTTTAAGTTTTCAGTCCCGCTTTGGTAAAGCGGAATGGTTAAAGCCTTACACAGCGCCATTATTAGAAAGCTTAGGACAGGCAAAAACTGCTCGCTTAGATATTTTTTGCCCAGGATTTCCTGCAGACTGTTTAGAAACCTTAGAAGAAATCGCTATGGAAGGTAAAGAAATCTTTCAGCATGCTGGCGGGGGCGCCTACCATGCCATACCTTGCCTCAATGACGAGGCTGTTTGGCTAAACGCGTTGCACCAAATTGCGACAGAGAATATTGCAGGTTGGAGTTTAGTGCCAAGTTTAGACACAGAAATACAAGACCGACTAGAACAGGCGAAAAAGGCGGTAGCGCGTTTAACTTCGTAGTTTCTGTCTCTTTTCAAGTAATTTTTTTCCAAATTACTTGAAATATGTCAGATTGCCTATATTTATTGTTTGACAACACCTTTTTATGTTGGAAACATTAACTTAAACAATTGAAATGACAGAAGAAAATAAGAATTTAGATCCTGCACAAGCGGTTGAAGCTGAGCAAACTCCGCCGTCCACAGAGCCGAACCAAGTTGAGCCGAGCTTAGAGCAGCAAATTGAGCAATTAAAGGCAGAGTTATCGGAAAGTAAGGATGCGTATCTCCGGGCTAAAGCCGACACAGAAAATGCCCGCCGCAGGGGTATGGATGACGTGGTTAAAGCGCACAAATTCGCGATTGAGAGTTTTGCAGAGCACTTGTTGCCCGTGATGGACAGTATGCATGCCGCCTTGGCTCACTCGGGTGAAGATGCTCAACAGCTCAAAGAGGGTTTAGATTTAACCCTCAAGCAACTCACTAGTGCCTTAGAAAAGGGGAAGGTAGTTGAAATTAACCCAGAGGCCACTACAAAATTTGACCCCCATTTACATCAAGCAATCTCGATGGTGCCTTCAGAGCAAGAGGCGAACACGGTAGTGACTGTTTTACAGCGCGGATATTTAATCGCGGATCGTGTTTTGAGGCCGGCTTTAGTTACGGTAAGTCAGCCTAAATAAGTGATTAATTGGCTTTTGCTTTAGAAATTTTTTATAAAACACTTGAATTTGATGAGATCAACCTTATCTATTCAATATCTATTTAATAAGTAAGGATGAGCTACCATGGCAAAAATTATTGGCATTGACTTAGGAACGACCAATTCGTGTGTATCCGTAATGGAGGGTAATACTCCAAAGGTAATTGAAAATGCGGAAGGCACCAGAACGACCCCATCGATTATTGCTTACATGGAGGATGGTGAAATATTAGTTGGCGCACCTGCAAAACGTCAATCGGTGACTAATCCAAGAAATACTTTGTATGCAGTAAAACGTTTGATTGGAAGAAAGTTTGCTGAAAAAGAGGTACAAAAAGATATTAATTTAATGCCCTACACCATTGCCAAGGCTGATAACGGTGATGCATGGGTTGAGGTTCGAGGAAATAAATTAGCCCCGCCTCAAATTTCAGCTGAAGTATTACGCAAGATGAAAAAAACTGCGGAAGATTACTTAGGTGAGGAAGTAACCGAGGCGGTGATTACCGTACCGGCCTACTTTAATGATAGTCAACGACAAGCGACTAAGGACGCAGGTCGCATTGCGGGTTTAGATGTCAAAAGAATTATTAATGAGCCTACAGCTGCGGCTTTAGCCTTTGGTTTGGATAAACAAACTAAAGGGGATCGCAAGATTGCGGTTTATGACTTGGGAGGCGGAACATTTGACGTATCAATTATTGAAATTGCTGATGTGGATGGCGAAAAGCAATTTGAAGTATTGTCAACGAATGGCGATACATTTTTAGGTGGTGAAGATTTTGATCAGCGCATCATCGACTATATTATTGCTGAGTTCAAGAAGGAGCAAGGGGTTGATTTAGGTAAAGACGTTTTAGCTTTGCAGCGTCTCAAAGAGGCTGCAGAGAAGGCGAAGATCGAATTATCTTCAAGTCAGCAGACAGAATTGAACTTGCCATATATTACGGCCGACGCATCTGGCCCAAAGCATTTAACTTTAAAAATGACCAGGTCAAAATTAGAGTCCTTAGTCGAAGATTTAATCAACCGGACCATTGATCCATGTAAGGTTGCGATGAAAGACGCTGGCATTGCTTTGACTGACATCCAAGATGTGATTTTGGTTGGTGGTATGACGCGTATGCCAAAAGTGCAGGAGAAGGTCAAAGAATTTTTTGGACAAGAGCCGCGTAAGGATGTCAATCCGGATGAAGCCGTAGCAGTTGGCGCAGCTATTCAAGGATCAGTATTATCTGGCGATCGGACAGACGTTTTATTGCTAGACGTAACCCCGCTATCCCTCGGTATTGAGACACTGGGTGGGGTAATGACTAAAATGATTACCAAGAACACGACGATCCCAACGAAGCATTCTCAAGTATTTTCTACTGCTGAGGATAACCAGCCAGCTGTAACGATAAAGGTCTTCCAGGGCGAGAGAGAAATGGCTACGGCCAATAAGGGTCTTGGAGAATTTAATTTAGAAGGAATTCCGCCGTCAAGCCGTGGCACCCCCCAAATTGAAGTGACTTTTGATATTGATGCCAATGGTATTTTGCATGTGGGAGCCAAAGATAAAGCGACTGGTAAAGAGAATAAAATTACTATTAAGGCGAACTCTGGATTGTCGGAAGATGAAATCCAAGCAATGGTTAAAGATGCAGAAGAGAATGCAGAAGAAGATAAGAAGTTGCGAGATTTAGTTGATGCCCGCAATACGGCTGAGGCTTTAGTGCATTCAACTAAGAAATCTCTTGAGGAGCATGGCGCCTCATTAGAAGCTAGTGAAAAAGAAAGTATTGAAGCTGCTATCAAAGCTTTAGAAGAGTCTTCGAAGGCTGGAGATAAAGCAGATATAGAAGCCAAAACAGAAGAACTTGGAAAAGTCAGTCAAAAATTAGGTGAAAAAGCATATGCCGCGATGGCTGAAAAAGCCAAGGCTGAATCAGGTGCTGAGGGTTCCAAGCCAAAAGCAGATGATAATGTAGTTGATGCCGATTTCAAGGAAGTCGATAAAAAGTAATTTGAATGTGTGATTTAAGGAAATAGTTTTGGCTAAAAAGCGTGACTTTTATGAAGTACTAGGGGTAGCAAAAAACGCCAGCGATGATGAGTTAAAAAAGGCTTATCGTAAGTTGGCGATGAAGTACCATCCTGACCGTAATCCTGATAATAAAGAATCAGAAGAAAAGTTTAAAGAGGCCAAAGAGGCCTATGAAATGCTTTCTGATCCGCAAAAGAAAGCTGCTTACGATCAGTATGGTCATGCTGGCGTTGACCCTAATATGGCTGGTGGTCAGGCTGGCGGCTTTGCAGATGCCTTCGGTGATATTTTTGGCGATATCTTTGGCGCAGGTGCGAGGGGCGGTGGCCGCCCTGGTCAGCAAGTATACCGTGGCGGTGACTTGCGTTACAGCATGGACATATCCCTTGAGGAGGCTGCCCATGGCCATGAAACTCAAATTCGTATACCGGGGTGGAATGAGTGTGATGTGTGCTCTGGAAAGGGCGCAGAACCTGGTTCCAAAGTAGAGAGTTGTTCAACTTGCGGTGGCCAAGGTCAGGTGCGGATGTCGCAGGGCTTTTTTTCTATGCAGCAGACTTGCCCGAAATGTAGGGGTAATGGGCAATTTATACCCAAGCCATGTAAAAAATGTCATGGCGAGGGTAAGACCAAGCAGCAAAAAACATTAGAAGTCAAAATTCCTGCGGGGATTGAAGACGGCATGCGGATTCGATTAACTGGACATGGTGAGCCTGGGATTAACCAAGGCCCTCCTGGTGATCTGTATGTGGAAATTCATATTCGACCGCATTCTGTATTTGAGCGAGAAGGTGACGACTTACATTTCCAAATGCCAATCTCATTTAAGACTGCTTGTCTTGGTGGTGAGGTTGAGGTTCCGACTTTAGCGGGTAAAGCATCTTTTTCGGTTGCTGAGGGAACTCAAACAGGCCGAACTTTTCGACTTCGTGGTAAAGGTATTAAGGGAGTCCGGTCGAGTGTTGTTGGCGATTTATATGTCCACGTGCAAGTAGAGACCCCGGTTAAGCTCAATGAGCAGCAGCGACAATTATTGCGTGATTTTGATGCGAGTATTCAGTCTGATAGCAGTAAGCATAACCCGCAAGAGAAGGGTTGGTTTGATCGGGTAAAAAGCTTTTTTAATTAATCAGCCTTAAAAGATCCGAGCTCACATGCACTTCTACTAAGGCTTAGCTCTAGAATTAAGCCTTTTTCTGAATCATTCAAAAGAGGCATCAATCCGAAAAGCAATGCTCGGGTGCAGGAAAGACGCCAGATTTAACTTCTTCGATATAGAGTTTTATCGCTTTTTCAATAGTACCCGTACATTCCAAGAAATTTTTAACAAATTTAGGCTGACGTCCAGGGAATGCACCAATAGCGTCGTGCATAACTAGAACTTGACCAGAACAATCGGGCCCAGCGCCAATACCCACAGTTGGTATGGTTAAGCTTTCGGTGATTGATTTTCCAAGACTCGAAGGAATAGCCTCTAAAACGAGTAACTGAGCTCCTGCTGCTTCAAGCGCTAAGGCATCCTCGCGCATGATTTGAGCAGCAGTATTCGTTTTACCTTGGACCTTAAAACCGCCCAAAGTATTGACTGATTGGGGGGTAAGACCTAGATGGGCACATACCGGTATGCCTTGTTTGACGAGGTGCTCAATGATTTCAACAAGCCATTTACCACCCTCCAACTTGACCATTTGTGCGCCAGCTTGCATTAAAAGAGTAGCATTTTTTAGAGCCATCTCGGCATTACCATATGAAGCAAAGGGTAGATCAGCGACTAAAAAGGATCTGGAACTTGCTCGAGCAACACAGGCGGTATGATAAACAACGTCAGCTACTTGCACTGGAATTGTTGTACTGTGACCCTGAATGACGTTGCCTAAGGAATCACCAATCAAAATGACATCAATCCCATGCTGGTCAAAGAGTGCAGCAAAGCTTGCATCATAGGCTGTTAAGGAAGTGATTTTATTACCAGCCTCTTTCATTTTAAAAAGGGTAGTGACTGAGACTGGTAGAGTATTTTTTGGTGGGTCGATATAACTCATATTGAGTCGATAGGTTCTTTAGGTTTTTTAGAAGAATTTTTGAGAAAAATCTAAGAAGGTTTTGTTTCGCAGGGTCCGTTGCACAATGAGCTATTATGCAAGCGCTCTATTTTTTGCCAAGAAAGATTTGCTATTTGATCTTTTAATTTTCCAATTTTAGGCAAGGATATTTCTGAATCAATCTCTAATAGCGGCAAAAGAACAAACATTCTTTCAGCCATTCTGGGGTGGGGCAAGATCAGTTCTGGGGAATTGTAGGTTACATCGTCATACATCAGTAGGTCGATATCAAGAGTTCTAGGGGCATTTTCAAAAGGGCGTTCTCGACCAAACTTTTGCTCAACAGATTGACAGGCGTGTAATAGGGGAATTGGTTCAAGACGAGTTGAGACTGCGATGACATTATTTACATAATCATTGCCAGGAGCATTCACGGGCGTACTGATGTAAAAACAACTACGCGCGTTAATTTGAATTGCAGGAATCTGGGCTAGACAAATGACTGCATCGGTTAAGATTTGTCGAGAGTCTCCAATGTTACCGCCGAGTCCTATGTAGGCTGTTGACATGTATTAGTTACCTTTAGTCATGGTATTTATTTCCTCTACTTTAATGAAATTTCAAGGGGACTGCTCGACGTCCAGCAATTTTTCATCAGAGGCTTGATGTTTAGGGCCTCGGCGCCTTCGCCTGCGAGACTTATTTGCATTACTTGACAAATTTACAGGGGATTCATTTTTAACTTGCAAAAGGAGTTCTGCCTGTTCATCTGGAGTGGTAATTTGGAACTTTTCCCACCACTGAGCCAATTCCATTGGTAATTCTTTTGCCTCACATCGAAGACATAGAAAATCAAAGCCTGCCCTAAATCTGGGCGCTTCAATTAATCGATAGGGCATTTTCCCAATGCGTTTTTCAAAACGGGGCTGCAAACTCCAAATTTCATGCATATCCGTTTCAAACCTTCGTTGGATAGCAAATACTTCTCGTTGGTTAGCTAAGACGAGATCGATTGCCTGATGCAGCGCTAACACGATGGGTTTACCAGTTTGCATGAGTAATTGCCATTCGGTATAGACCTGCTCCCAAAGCAAGGCTGCAAATAAAAAACCAGGAGAGATTGTTTTACCTTCTTGAACGCGTTGATCGGTTCTATCTAGGGCCAATTTGGCAAAGCTCGCTTGACCATCTTTTTCCAAAATTGCATCTAACATAGGTAAAAGGCCTTGATCGAGTCCAACATCGCGAAGCGTGCAAAGTGAGGACCACGCGTGGCCTGAAACAAGGAGTTTGAGCATTTCATCAAACAGCCTAGCGCTGGGGACATCGTGAATTAAGTGCGCTAAGGATGCGATTGGCTCTAACGACTTGGGTTCAATCTTGAACTGCGTTTTAGCCGCGAAACGAACGACCCGGAGCATACGAACTGGATCTTCACGATATCGTTGCGTTGGGTCACCGATCATTCGTAGTAATTTGTTTTTGATGTCGGCCATCCCGTGGTGGTAATCCAATACACGTTCGCTCGCCGGATCATAGTACATGGCATTAATTGTGAAATCTCTTCTGGCAGCGTCTTCAGCTTGACTTCCCCAGACGTTATCGCGAAGTATTCTGCCACTTTGTGCGATATGCTCTCCGGACTCTTCTAAAAGAGCGCGAAAGGTTGAGACCTCGATAATTTCTTGGCGTTGAGTTGTAGAACTAGAGCCATAAAATGTGACATGAACAATTTGGAACCGTTTGCCAATGATTCGTGAGCGTTTAAATAACTGATGGACTTGGTCTGGGGTAGCATTTGTCGCAACATCAAAATCTTTGGGGGTTATGCCTAGGAGTAGGTCGCGAACTGCTCCACCAACAATATAAGCGAGATAGCCTGCATCTTGAAGGGTTTTAGTGACTTTGATCGCATTTTTAGAAATGAGTTGCGGATCAATGTGGTGCTTCGTCTTTTCAACGGGTGTTGGTTGTTTTTTTTTGTATACTGGCTGAGAAAGACGATCTTTTTTTCCAAACAAGCGACGAATCATTTGTTGAATCATGCAAATAAATCCAAAATTTGCCATTGATTCGAAGTGGCGTGTGCTCGCAAACGTTCATCAGGATTAGTTGCTACAGGAGTTTTAACTTGCTGCAATAGGGGGAGATCATTCATCGAGTCGGAGTAAAAAATACTTTCTTGAAGCGATTGCCATTCATAACCAAGCTTTCTTAACCAATTTTGCACGTGGACTACTTTGCCTTCCTTAAAGTTAGGGGCTCCATGCACTCTACCAGTAAATTGGATTTCGTCCTGTAAAAGTACAGTTTCTGGCTCGGTTGCAATTAGGTGGTCGATACCAAAACGTTTTGCAATAGGTCTAGTAACAAAGCTATTGGTAGCTGTCACAATACAACAGATATCGCCTTTAACCAGATGATGATTAACCAGGCCGATTGCCTCTTTACGAATTTGTGGTTCGATCACTTCGCTCATAAACTGCTCGTGCCATTGATCTAAGGTCGATTTTTGGTGATCTTTGAGGGGCTTTAAAGCGAATTGCAAAAACGCATCAATATCCAGCGTACCTTCTTTGTAAGCCCGATAAAAACGTTCATTTTCTTCTTGGTAATATAAGGGATCGACGACTCCGAGTCGAGCTAGAAAGCGCCCCCATTCATGGTCACTATCGATTGGGAGAAGAGTATGGTCTAGGTCGAATAGAGCGATACAAGGTGGCTTTGGGTTCATTGCGTAATTAGTTTGGGTTAAATAAATCTCTTAATAAAGAAAGATTGATTGGACGTTTTGTTTGTAAGGAATATTGATCTAGGACCTCTAGTATATTGATTAAACTAGGTAAGTCGCGCGGGCAATTTTTGAGTAGCCACGGAGCAATATCATCAGAAAGATGAAGACCTCTAGCTAAAGCAGCTTCTTGGATAGCGCATATTTTTTCTGTGTCAGACAGAATCTGTAACGAAAAATTGATGCCAGAAGCCAGTCTTGAAGAAACATCCTCTCTGATATGGAGTCCTTTGATAGAATGCGCCCCAGAAATACACAAGAGGATTTCTGGCGACGACTTGGTATCGATCATGAGTTTGAATAGCTGACTTAATTCAGTCGAATTCAACAAATGGATATCGTCAATCAGATAAGCAAGTTTTTGTGGGGCAGTTTGGAGAGTGCTCCAAAGTGGGCTAGATGGGGTTAGAAATAGGGTTGGTAAGTTAGCGCCCTTTGCTTCCTCAAATAGGGCCTTTAGTAAGTGTGACTTACCTGAGCCGTTTGCTCCCCAGAGGTAAATTAAGTTTAACTCTGGCGGTATTGTCTTACCGGCATGCCAGTTCGAGCTAATCTTTTCAAGAATAGTGCGAACACAAACGGATTCTAATTGAGGCACATTCGACAAAACAAAATTAGCAAGGCTTGGAATTGGCGACTTTAATATGTCTAGGGTAAATTGCTGCTGATTTAATTTCATGAACAAAAGATTATTTTTCCTTAAACCAAGAACTATCTAGATAGCGTGCTTTTGAGAAGCGAATTGCGACCAGGCTAATGGCCGCCATGGGGAGGGCTAGTAGGATACCAAAAAATCCAAACAATTGACCAAACACCATCAGGGCAAATAAAACAGCAACGGGATGCAGACCGATTCGTTCCCCAACTAGCCGAGGGGTCAGAAAAAAGCCTTCGAGCAGTTGTCCCGCGCCGTAAAGAGCAAGGACTAGTATTAGGGCATTACTAGGACCAAATTGTAATAGTGCACCTAGGGTAGACAATGAAAAACTAATTAAAAAGCCCACATAGGGAATAAATGCGACTAGACCAGTAAAGGCCCCCAGGGCAATAGCGCTTTGCACACCGATAAGGTATAGACCTGTGCTGTAGAAAATAGCCAGTATGAGCATCACTAGGAACTGCCCGCGCAAATATTGGGAAAGTAGCTCATCGACCTCTTGAACGATAGGAATAAGTATAGGGCGTAATCTTTGAGGGATGAGTTGACTGAGAAGCTTAAAAAATCCTTTCCAGTCCAGCAATAAATAAAACAAAATAAATAGTATGAGAACCAAATTTGCTATAAAAAGAAAAAGCGATCCTGATGAAGCTAGGACTGTAGAAAGGGTTTTGGTTACTAGGTTATTGGCATTATCTGCGACTTGTGAACTAATTTGAATAGTGAGCTGTTCTCGGATATGGCTCCAATCTAATTCGATATTTAAATTAGTTAATTTGGGGGTGGCCCATAACTGGATTGATGCAAGCCAGCTAGGGAACTGCTTTTTAATGAGTGGAATTTCATGTTGTAGAAGATTCAGGAGTAACAGAACAATAGCTAAACAGATAAATACGCCTAAAATTAAAGTACAAAGAGCGGCCAAGCTACGGGGAATTTTCAGAACCTCCAGGCGAACAGTCACCGGCTCTAGAATATAGGCTAGGATAAATGCGGCTAAAAAAGGCGCCAAAATTTCAGACATTGCGTCCACCATGAATTAGAATCTTCTCATTCTACCGAGTACAAGAGAACAATATGTCAAATTCAAACAAAAATGATACATCCAAGCCATTGATCGCATCTCCCCATGGCCTTTCTTATAAAGATGCCGGCGTTGATATGGCTGCTGGTGATGAGCTAGTCGAACGAATCAAGCCCTTAGCAAAGAAAACGATGCGGGAGGGGGTTTTGGCAGGTATTGGAGGCTTTGGGGCTCTTTTTGAGGTCCCCAAGAGGTATCAAGAACCGGTCTTAGTATCTGGCACTGACGGGGTGGGAACTAAGTTAAAGCTCGCTTTTGAGTGGCAGATTCATGACACAGTTGGGCAGGATCTGGTGGCAATGAGTGTGAATGATATTCTTGTTCAAGGCGCAGAATCGCTCTTTTTCCTAGACTATTTTGCTTGTGGAAAGTTGTCGGTGGAAGTTGCTGCGACAGTTATTGGGGGAGTTGCTAAGGGGTGTGAAATCGCTGGTTGCGCGCTGATTGGGGGCGAGACCGCTGAAATGCCAGGCATGTATCCTGCAGGTGAGTATGATTTAGCCGGATTTGCGGTTGGCGTGGTCGAAAAAAGTAAAATTATTACTGGTAAACAAATCCAACCTGGCGATCAGTTAATCGGAGTTGCATCAAGCGGAGCGCATTCGAACGGTTTTTCCTTAATTCGAAAAATACTCGAGCGAGCAGGCGCTAAACCGCTAGATGATTTTGCTGGAAGACCACTACAGGAAGTGGTGATGGCGCCTACCCAAATTTATGTTAAACCGATCTTAAAACTACTTAACATCGTAAGTGTCAAGGGGATGGCACATATTACGGGTGGTGGCTTAGTTGAGAACATCCCCCGGGTCTTACCTGAAAACCTACAAGCGGTTTTGCACCGGGATGCATGGCAAATGCCAAGCTTATTTCAATGGTTACAAGAAAAGGGTCAAGTAGCCGATTTAGAAATGCATCGCGTATTTAATTGTGGCATAGGTTTAGTCGTTGTAGTACCTAGCCACGCCGTTTCTCAAGCGATTGAGGCCTTAAAGGCGGAACAATTAACTGCTTGGCAAATTGGAGAGGTCGTCGAACGTCCTGTGAACGCACCGCAAACGATCGTACTTTAAAAGAAAATATTTACGGCAGGCAATATTGTTCAATATAGCTAACGCATTTAGCGGCAGTTTGAGGAATGACTTGAGGTAAGCTTGGATCAACGACAATACGACTTGGCATAGCCCGTAACCAAGTCAACTGTCTTTTGCCCAATTGCCTTGTAGCGGCAAGACTTGAACTGACCAAATCGGGGTAGTTTATTTCTTCACGAAGGTATTGCCAGGCTTGGCGATAACCTACCGCTCGCATAGCTGGTAGATCGGGCGTAATTTGGGGATTTAAAATCAAGCCGGCCACTTCCTCTAAAAAACCAAGCTGCAGCATTTTTAAAAAACGCTCTGCCATTCGAGTGTGAAGCCATTGACGATCATTTGGCTCCAAAGATATTAAATGATGTTTGATGATGGAGCCATCTCGCGATGGCGCGTAGGGTGCTTTCGCTATCCAAGACGACATTGGTTCTCCAGAGCCTAGGTAGACTTCAAGAGCCCTAGAAATACGTTGCGTGTCGCCTGGAGGTAATTTTGAGGCAGTAATTGGATCAATTACTTGTAAGCGATCGTACATGGCTGGCCAACCGATGATCTGAGCTTCTTTGGCGATTTGTAGCCGAATTGCTGGCTGGCTCTGCGGTAAGTTGGTTAGACCTTGACTCAATGCTCGCCAATACAGCATTGTTCCGCCCACGATAACTGGCACACTTCCTTTAGCGCGAATCTCGGCAGCCCAACCCGTTGCATCTTTGGCAAATTGTGCGGCTGAGTAATTTTCCCAAGGATCTCTGATATCAATGCCATGGTGTGGCACTTGCAACTGCTCAGCCATACTTGGCTTTGCTGTGCCAATATTTAAACCTCTGTAGACTAAAGCTGAATCCATACTAATTAATTCAATCCGGATATTTTTTTGCAGTGCTTGACTAGTCACTTCCAGAGATAGTTGACTTTTTCCACTGGCAGTTGGCCCAACGATGACCAGTATTTGGTTAAGTGCCGAAGCATTTTCAAATGGAGTCATTAACGACCCCGCAAAAATAACTTATCCAAGTCTGCTACCGATAATTGAATCCATGTAGGCCTGCCATGATTACATTGGTCGGCTCGATCGGTCTGTTCCATTTGACGCAATAAGGCATTCATTTCAGGAATCGTTAAAAGTCGATGGGCGCGAACTGCCGCGTGGCACGCTTTTGAAGCCAGCTTTTCATGTTGTGCCGCGTTGATGGTAGCACTAGATCCGAGTTGCTCTAAATCGAGGAGTAATTGTCGAATCAATTGAGCTGGATCTGATTTACTCATTAATGCAGGTAATGATCGAATGACTAATTGTTCAGGCCCAAGCTCAGAGATATCAAAGCCCAGTTGAATGAGGCTAGAATGATATTCATTTAGCGTGCTGATTTCAATTCGACTAGCATTGAGTACTACAGGAACAAGAAGTTGTTGGGTGACGACGGCGGTATTTAAATCGGATTTATATTTTTCATAGAGAACGCGTTCATGTGCAGCATGCATATCAACAAGTACAATACCTCGCTGATTTTGCGCCAAGATATAAATTCCAGCTAACTGCGCAATAGCCTGCCCTAGAGGCTGGTCGTTTTCTTGAGGCATCTCTGAATAACTACTTTGGACAGGGTTTAGAGTGGTGTTCGGTGTGCTAAAAAGTTGCTGCATCGAGTCTTTGACTGAGCCACTCATCGGCAGCGGTAATCGTTGATTCTGTGAATAAAACGGTGCGTGGCTCTGGGATTGAGGCGCGATTAATTTTTCTAATTGCTTAAATTGGGTAGTTGGGGGCACCAAGTTTTCTAATGTGGGTAAGCTCGCCTCTCCCTGGCCAGCCCCATGCGCTAAGCGGTCTTGAATGGTGTGGAAGACAAATTGGTGGACTGCCCTACTATCCCGAAAACGAACTTCAATTTTAGCGGGATGCACATTCACATCAACCAACTCAGGATTAATAGTTAAGCACAGTAGGAGAATGGGTTGTCGATCGCCATGCAGCACATCTTGATAGGCGCTACGGATGGCGTGATTAATTAGCTTATCTTTGACGAATCGTTGGTTGATAAAAATATATTGCTGATCAGCCCTTGCCCGGCTAGCTGTTGGTGCGCCAATAAACCCAGTCAGTTGAATTAACGCATTACCACTTTGTACGGCAAGTTTTGCTGCTTCAAATTCAGGTCCGAGAATATCAGTTGCGCGGCGATTTAAATCAGCAGCTATCCACCGGTGAAGGGCTTTACCGTTATGCCAAATTGCAAAACTAGTTTGAGGATTTGCCAGGGCCACCCGTTTAATCGCTTCGATACAGTGGCCCAGTTCGGTGGCGTGCGACTTGAGAAATTTTCGTCTAGCTGGAGTATTAAAAAAAAGATCGGCCACATCCACTCGGGAGCCAATATCTCCAGCCGCCGGCTGAACCTTTTGATGAGCACTATCAATTTCCCAAGCGTGTTCATCATGGAGCGTACGGGAGGTAAAAATTGTTCTTGAAACAGATGCAATAGAGGCGAGGGCCTCTCCTCTAAAGCCCATCGTTCGGACGGACTCCAGATCTTCTAGAGATCTAATTTTGCTCGTAGCATGTCTTGTTAAAGCTAAGCTGAGTTCGGCTGCGGGTATCCCGACGCCATCATCACTAACCACAATACGCGAAGTGCCACCATCTTCAAGGCGAATCTCAATCTGAGAGGCATTGGCATCGACAGCATTTTCTAACAACTCTTTGACAACTGCTGATGGTCGTTCAATCACCTCCCCAGCTGCAATTTGACTAATTAACTGATTCGGTAGTTCTAGAATAGGTTGACGTGACATAAAGCTATTTTCTCATGAAGGCTTCAGTTTTCATTTGAAACTGGTAATATGCTTACCGTGGAACAATTAATTATATTCTTGCAGTTTTTAATGCACATTGGCGATCACCTTGGTGAATATGGCGCTTGGTCATATGGAATTTTAAGCGCTATTATTTTTGCTGAAACAGGTCTCGTCGTATTTCCATTCTTGCCAGGGGATACCCTACTATTCACAGCTGGGGCGTTTTGCGCCACCGGTCAGCTTAATTTATTTTTGTTGAATTTTTTAATCATCACTGCCGCTATACTCGGTAATACAGTGAATTATTGGATTGGGAAGTATTTAGTTGCGCGTATGGAGATAAGCTCGATTACTTGGATTGATCAGGGCGCTTTAAAAAAAACCCACATTTTTTTTGAAAAACATGGCGGTAAGACCATTATATTAGCGCGCTTTGTGCCGATTGTAAGGACTTTCGCACCCTTTGTTGCAGGGATTTCGGGGATGAATTTCTCAAAATTTCAGCTATATAATATTGTTGGGGCGGTATTTTGGAGTGGCTCTTTAACTGTCGCGGGTTATTTTTTTGGAAACCTTCCTGTGATTAAGGACAACCTAAATACGATCGTATTAATTGGAGTTGGTGCGGCTGTGATTCCAGTTCTTTTGACGGCCTTTGTGCGACTCGTCCAGTTGATCATTTCGAAAAAAAAGTCTAATTAATAAGAAGTTTCCAGATAACTCACCTCACGAAATGGGACTGAGCGAAATAGCCCAATTAATTAGCTCGGATAGATTGTATTTACTGAGGGGGTATTTTAGTACTTGGAACGATTGCGGTACTTTGGCCGCTAATGGGGCTTCAACGTTCTTTCAAGATCCTGGAGATGTTCTCTAATTTCATCGGCATCCTCTGCGAGTGGCATATGGCTCAAGTAAGTTGCCATGTCCTCGATGGCGGGGCGAGTGTAGTCTAACTGTGCAAAGGCTAGACCGCGGTCACGAATTTCTTCTATTTCGCTAGGCAGTAAAATAACGAGTCTTTCCTGAATACCTAGAAGTCGCTCCCACCTATCTTGATGGCTATAGACAGCTTTCAAATTCCTCAATAAGCGCGACAAGATTTCTCGCGCCCCGGAGCTTTTTAAGAACACACTTAAGGGGAGAGCCATTTCTCCACGGTAACCTTGGGCGTCTAGGTATGGATCTAGCATTGCTTGTAATTCGGTTTTTGATAGGGAGGCGCCAGTTGTAGGGTCCAGCACAACCTCCCCTTGGGGCAATGAAACTCGAACTAAGAAGTGGTTCGGAAAAGAGATTCCTCGAATATTCAAACCAATTTGCCCTCCCATTTCAAGCATAATTAAAGACAGGGATATGGGAATTCCACGACGAGTTTGCAGCACGCTATGCAGATAAGAGTTCTCTGGGTCATAGTAATCATTGGTATTGAGTTCAAAATGCAACTCTGAAAAGAAATAGTGTTTGAGATGCTGCAATTTTTGTAAATCTGTCGTCTCAGGGGTAAATCGAGCGTTGAGTTTTTTTACCAGTGCGTCGATATGATCTAAAACAGCTTGAACATCTAGATCGGGATAGGCATGTTGAGCAACCGCAATTGCAGCCTCAGTAAGGGGTAAATTTTGATCCTCAGCAACCAAAGAGGCAAAGTAATCAAGATGTTTAGTAGGCATATAAATTAACTCGCGTGTCTTAAAAATTCTTTAAAACGAATTCCACAAATCCAAAGGGTCATAAAGTAACCTAGCATTGCCAATGCCCCCCAAGCAAGCATCAGAAATATTCGACGCATTGGATTAGCGCTCATAGCAATCCAATCATGATAGTTTGCCCCAAAACCTAAAATGACTCCAAAAATCACTAGCCCCACGCTGAGTTGCGCAAAAAACTTCCACCAGGCTTGCTTTCCAAAGGACACTCCTCCGCGTCGTGCAAGCCCAACCCATAGCAAGGCCGCATTCAGGCAAGCTCCGACTCCAATGGAAAGGGCTAAGCCGGCATGCGCAAATAGAGGAACAAAAATCAAGTTTAGGAGTTGCGTACAGATGAGAACAATTAAGGCTATTTTGACAGGTGTTTTGATATTTTGGCGTGAATAAAACCCAGGAGCAAGGATTTTAACTAAAATTAAACCAATCAAACCGACCCCATAGGCTTGCAATGCGAGTCGGGTCATTTCGACATCATGGGATGTGAACTTGCCGTAGTGGTACAAAGCTGCTGCGAGAGGCTCACCGAAGATAAAAAGGGCCAGGGCAGCGGGGGTGGCTAGGAGAAAAGTTAAGCGAATCCCCCAAGTAATCAATTGACTAGCTAACTCCGTATGCCCTTGCGCATTTGCCTTACTCAAGCTTGGAAGTAGAACGGTGCCGACTGCAACACCAAGTAACGCGGTTGGAAATTCCATTAAGCGATCAGCATAAGATAGCCAAGAAACGCTACCCGCAATCATATGAGAGGCAATATTGGTATTAATTAGTAGGGAGATTTGCGCGACTGAAACGGCAAAAATAGCGGGCCCCATCAACTTGAGCACTCTTTTAGCATCTGGGTCGCTAGCCGCTTGGCGAAGGCGTTGATACCCCAGTCCAATACGCGGCAGCATCCCTATTTTTAAAAGAACTGGCACCTGGAGTATGAGTTGGCAGAGTCCACCCACGAGAACCCCGATTGCTAGAGCGTAGATAGGGGTATTTAATTGTGGCGCAAGAAATAATGCTGCAAGGATAATACCAACATTTAATAGGGTGGGAGTCAGGGCCGGAATTACAAACCGTTGATGCGTATTGAGAATACCAGCGGCTAAAGAGACTAGTGAAATGAGCCCAATGTAAGGAAACATGAGTTGCGTGAGCACTACCGTAATTTCGAAGGTTTGTTTATCCTGGAAGCCAGTGGCGATTGCTAAAATAAGAAGTGGTGCAAAAACAACGCCAAAGATAACAGTAACTAAGAGACTCCAAAATAACAGGGTTGAAACTACATTAATTAACTTTTTAGCTTGATCTGGACCTTGGGTACTGTTCATCTCAGATAAGATTGGAACAAATGCTTGCGAAAAGGCACCTTCGGCAAATAACCGGCGCAGTAAGTTCGGTATTCGAAATGCGACATTAAATGCATCGGTCATTTCGGATGCGCCAAAAGCACGAGCGATTAGAGTTTCCCGAATGAGACCAGTTACTCTGGAGAGCATCGTAATACTACTAACCTTGGCTGCTGCAGAGAGAAGATTCACGAACTATGTCACTTATTGTAGAGGGGTAGTAAAAAGTATCTGGCTAGGTTATAATAGAGGATTAATAGCTTTGCGATAGAAAATCTTATTTTAATGATAGTACCTTGTGCGTATGTCCATCGCTTAGAAGTTTAGAAGCATTTAACAGGTATTTTATCAATTAGAGTGGGTATTTATGGGCAATAGATAACCACCAATCGAATATGTAACAAAATGAGTAGTTCAAACAAATTAATAGAAACTGAAAGAAACTGAGTAAAACATATGGCAAATACAGCACAAGCTCGCAAACGCGCCCGTCAAGCAGTCAAGTTAAACGCGCACAATTCTAGTTTAAGATCCCGTTTGAGAACGGCAATTAAATCTGTTCGCAAGGCAGTTGACACGGGTGATAAAGCAGCTGCAGCAAAAGTTTTTTTAGCAGCGCAATCCACGATTGATCAGATTGCTGACAAGAAAATTATTCATAAAAACACTGCTTCACGTCAAAAATCCAGGCTATCTGCAGCGATCAAAGCGATGGCTGCTTGATCGGATTTTTCTGACTTTATTTTGCCATTGAATTTGGAAATAACCCCTTTAAAGATAGCTTAGTTTGCAGCAGTAAATCTCTGACAAGTCCGCAATTGCGGACTTTATGGTTTTAAGTTGTTTGAACAGGAAATTTTAGGAAGACGTCTCATTGAGCTCGATTAAGACAAGGTGATTGTCTTTCGCAAAATTGAGTACAAAATCGAGCGCTCGAACGTCAATATCTGCTAATTGTGTATCAACGATTACGCATTTAACATCCTCAATTGTTTCAGGCGTAACATAGGGTGAAAACGTAAATCTTGGATCCCCATCATCATCTGGGGGTCTAAATGAAGACATGACCCCACACAAACGGTCGGCCCAATCACTAGGCCTGAATACTTTACCGTTTGGGGTGATGCCTTTGATGCAGTATTGTTTGGACATGAAGGACGAATGAATTGATTGGTGTAAGGTAAGCGCAGTCAAACGTTAGTAATGAATCATATAGACTTGGATGACTATAGCGCATTTGCGTGGCAATCTTAAAAAACCGTCATAACAAATTGATCTGATTTAATGCAATATTCATCAGTGTACAGAAAACCAGGAAGGATCGTTGAAGCATTATAAGAGCGTAATTTAGGAATGTTGATCGGCAAACAATAACCCTTGTAAGAAGTGGGTTGCATACAATAACTTTTTAGCTTAAAAAATACATATGGAAAATAAAAACCACCCATTGAGGCATTACCTGCAGTTTTCTGACTTTAACGAAAGCGAATACGATTACATTTTGGAGCGAGCCAAGATCTTAAAACGCAAATTTAAAGCGTATGAGACCTGGCACCCATTACACGATCGAACATTAGCGATGATTTTTGAGAAGCACTCCACTAGAACGCGTTTATCTTTTGAAGCTGGCATGCACCAATTAGGTGGTCACGCCGTGTATTTAAACACACAGGACACTCAACTAGGCCGTGGCGAACCCGTTGAGGACGCTGCACAAGTGATTTCTAGGATGACGGACATCATTATGATCCGAACTTATGGCCAAGATATTCTAGAGCGATTTGCGGCTAATTCGAGGGTGCCTGTGGTGAACGGCTTAACGAATGAATATCATCCGTGTCAAGTATTGGCAGATATCTTTACTTATCACGAAGAGCGTGGCTCGATTCGTGGCAAAAAAGTTGCTTGGATTGGCGATGCCAATAATATGGCCTATACTTGGCTTCAAGCGGCCCCAATTTTAGGCTTTGAGTTACATTTTTCAGGCCCCGTCGGTTATACCCTAGATAATCATAGAATTACTGAGGCTGAACAAGCCTGCTTAAGGAATTTTTCTGATCCCAAACAAGCCTGTATTGGCGTTGATTTAGTAACAACTGACGTCTGGACGAGCATGGGTTATGAAAAGGAAAATACCGATCGCCTAGTGGCTTTTAGAAATTGGATTGTCGATAGTGACAAAATGGCGATGGCTAAATCAGACGCCTTGTTTATGCACTGTTTACCAGCGCATCGCGGAGAAGAAGTAGCTTCGGAAGTGATTGATGGACCACAAAGCATTGTTTGGCAGGAAGCCGAAAATCGTTTACATGTCCAAAAAGCTTTAATGGAGTTTTTATTGTGTGGCAAATTGAATGAATTGGTTTGAAATATGACAGATATCAAAAAAGTTGTTTTAGCGTATTCGGGTGGTCTTGATACAAGCGTTATTTTAAAGTGGCTCCAGGATACTTATCATTGTGAAATTGTGACATTTACTGCTGATTTGGGTCAGGGTGAGGAGCTTGAGCCAGCGAGAGCGAAGGCGATTCAGTTCGGTATTAAGCCAGAGAATATTTTTATTGATGACTTGCGTGAGGAATTTGTCCGAGACTTTGTCTTCCCGATGTTTCGTTGTAATACAGTCTATGAGGGCGAATACTTACTAGGGACTTCAATTGCTCGACCATTAATTGCTAAGCGCCAGATTGAGATTGCGCGCCTGACACAAGCTGACTCGGTATCGCATGGTGCAACTGGGAAAGGCAATGATCAAGTCCGGTTTGAGTTAGGTTACTACGCTCTAGAGCCCGGTATCAAAGTAATTGCGCCTTGGCGAGAGTGGGATTTATTGTCACGTGAAAAATTACTCGCTTATGCCGAAAAACATGGTATCCCGGTAGATATGAAGCATAAGCAAGGGGGCGCACCCTATTCGATGGATGCCAATTTATTACATATTAGTTTTGAGGGGCGTCATCTAGAAAATCCGAATGCGCAGGCTGAGGAAGCGATGTGGCGCTGGACGGTATCACCTGAGCAAGCGCCGAATGAGGCGCAGTATATTGATATCGAATTTCAGGGGGGAGATGCTATTGCTATTGATGGGCAGAGTATGAGACCCCACGAGTTATTGGCTAAGTTAAACGAACTTGGCGGCAAGCACGGCATTGGCCGCTTAGATTTAGTAGAAAACCGCTTTGTTGGCATGAAAAGTCGAGGCTGTTATGAAACGCCCGGCGGGAGTATTTTATTAAAGGCCCATCGCGGCATTGAGAGTATTACTTTAGACCGGGAAGTGGCACATTTAAAAGACGATTTGATGCCGCGATACGCGGCGCTCATTTATAACGGTTTTTGGTGGTCTCCAGAGCGTAAAGCGCTACAGATATTGATTGATCATACGCAATTACGAGTTAATGGTGTAGTGAAATTAAAGCTCTATAAAGGCTCTGTGACGGTTGTTTCACGAGACTCAAAGGACACCCTATTTGATCAAAACATTGCCACCTTTGATGATGATGGGGGAGCTTATAACCAGGCAGATGCTGGAGGCTTCATTAAATTAAATGCGCTGCGATTAAGGATTGCCGAAATTGCTAAGCGTCATCGACAATAACTGAAAGATCATCGGAGAATTTCATGCAATTTAACCAAGTAACTGTAGATAAGAAAGCGAATATTTTTTTTGATGGCAAATGTATTTCGCATACTGTAACTTTGCCGGATCAAACCAGAAAATCTGTTGGCGTCATACTGCCAAGCACCTTACGCTTTGATTTAACCACTAAAGAAATCATGGAGGTTGTCGATGGCACTGCGTTTGTCAGTGTAAACGGTGGCCAAGAGCAAGCCTATTTAGCCGGTCAATCTTGGGAGGTTGCTGCGGGCGGTTACTTTGTGATCCGTGCGGAAGCGCCAATACATTATGTCTGCCATTTTGACTAACTAAGCGCTCATTGGATAGCGGCTAGGTCTCAAAATCTCCAGCCCCAATAGAGACAATTTAAGGTCTAGGTAAACCTTCTACGAGACTACCTGGACCGAGTTTTCTTTTTGAGAACCATCCTCGGTTCATTTCTAATGCGTAGGGATTTGCTCTTAATGGGCAATGGCTCGACTCGCTAAAAGCTTCCATTTCAGCGATATTAATAATTTTTCCACTAGCATCTATAAATGCGATAGCCAGAGGTATTTCCGTATTTTTCATCCAAAAGCAATGGCTTAGCTTGTCATTAAACACGAATAACATACCCTGATTTTCGGGCAGTTCTTTGCGGTACATTAAGCCCATTTGTTGGCTAGCGGGCGTACTGGCAACTTCAGCTTTAATTATTTCTTGATGTATTTTTAAGGTGATTGATGGAAGAGGCGCGCCATAGCACGTTGCTGCAATCATTGATAACGAAATCAGCTGCGCAAGTAAGTGGCTACATTTGATGAAGCTATTTAGCATAGTGGCTTGGGTTATTCATTGCGTTGCAAAGATTGTTGGTCATCAGTTATTTGAAGGGTTTAGTTTCAGTAAGCGATATTGACCGAAGGTCATATCACCAAAAGTCAACCCGCATCAGTTGAATGATTTATTATAGTAACAACTTTGCAGAACTGATAGCTTTATGCTCATTCAAAGCGAAGTAATCAGGACGTGCGATAGTAGCTTTTTTAATCACTTTTATTAAAGGTCTTTAAGTTATGTCAACTCCACTGGATTTGTTACAAATTGCCAAAGAAGAACAAAACGGCGATTTATTTAAATTACTAGATAGTATTTACAAGCGATCTGCTCTGAAGCCCGTAGGCTTTAATGATGCAATTATTTGGGAAGGCGGGAATTTTGTTGGTGATGTGAAGCCAGTAGCCCATGCTTTTACCGATATGTTTGCCCTGAACGGGACATTGATGGCCTTGGATGTTTTAGGACTGCCTTTCTTGGGAGTGCCGATGATGGCCCAATTTCGGCATGACACGAACCTTGCCTCGCTCGAGTGGTTTGGAAAATTAGACTATATAGCTCTGAAGTGGTCTACTGCTGGCGATTTCCTAGTCAACGATGGTGGCAAGAAAGTAGTTGTAGCGGGTAAGTCTGCTAATGCACCTTTGCGAACTGCCGCAGGCGTGTATTGTAATGTTCGTCCTTATGGCGGAATTACGAGTATTCGTTTTATGCCAGGTTTACCTTATTCTCAAGATAAGAAAAAGTTTAAAATAGATCCAGAGACTGGCAATATTCATTCAGAAATGAATACACCGGGTATTCGCATGGCATACGCTGCGCGATTATTCCTTAAAATGGTGCATGACACCGGGATGATTGGTCGAGTAGCCACAAAACCTACTCAGGCCCAAGAAGATGCAATTAACGCCGGTATTATTCGTTGGCTAATGGCGGGAACTAAGTTTAAGTTAAAACGCCAGTATGCTGTGGATGCCTATGAAGAGCATCGTGCTAATGTGGACGCAATTGTAGCTTTATTACCCAAAGACTTCAAAGCTGGTATGGAGAATTGGGGCGGAGACATTTATGAACATATTGCAGATACTAATTTTGGTCTTTTATTGCATGACATGATTCGCCAAAGGCCTTGTATTGTTTATGCTACGGATTTAGATGGTGATCGTTTAACTGATTTGATGGCTGATGCAGCTGATGTTCTGCGTGATTGGGGTCAGATTGTTTTAGACCGAGTAGGATCTCAAGTCGACATGAAGCAGCTTTGGAAAGATATGGGATTTACTATGACAAATGGTAAGGATATGACCAGTATCATGTATCGTGTCCATGGCGCACCGATCTACGAGCAAACTTTGGGCTCTGCTGATGCGATGTTAATGCGCTTATTAGACGGCGATGAAACCGTTGGTGGTGAGAAGCAGCCCTATGATCCAAGAATTCATTTTGTGCTTATCAATGAGGCTTATAAGGCAGCCAATCCTGGCAATGAGAGGTTGGCAAATTGGTTGGATGAGCAACTCAAGGCCTTCGATCGAATTTATAGCCCGAATCGTCCGTTATACATTGAAGGATATCAAGCATTAAAAGCAGCTATTAAACCTTGGGGGGTATGATTTGAGGGTCGACGGGTATGTGCGAAATTTTTGCATGTATCCCTAGACTCTTACAACTAATCCAAGCAGTTGAGTTAGGTTAGTTAAAGGGCAAGCAGCTAAAAGGCAAGCTAAAAGGCAAGCTAAAAAAACCCCTCTCGAGGGGCTTCTTTGCAAAACATCCTATAAAGGATTAGCTCAATCAACCGCCTTGGATATTAGTCGCTTGTTTGCCTTTTGGGCCTTGAGTAATATCAAAAGTTACCTTTTGACCTTCTTTGAGGGTTTTAAAGCCACTCATTGTGATTGCACTGAAGTGAGCAAATAACTCTTCTTCTCCATCATCAGGTTTGATAAACCCAAAACCTTTTGCATCATTAAACCATTTTACGACACCGGTTGCCATTCGAACTCCATTACATATAAAGGATCAATCTTGAAGCGTGAAAAACATTTGATAGCTAACACAACAACAAGCCTTGTGTATTAAAATTAATACACATGTATGAGATTGTTGGCTTTATTTGCTCTCCTGTCAAGATGAAATAGGTGAAAACGTATTAGTATTTCCCCTTAGGTGTGGGGTTTTTTCACACTTTTTTGCTTTTTAGCACCTAAATGATCAAATTTCTCGCCACTTGGTCAAAAATAAACAGTAAATTAATTAATGATTAGAATCATAGTATGAGCCAGAAATTGAGTAAAAAACCGCTTTTAGCAATTCGTCCGACCAAGCCCTTAAAAGATGATGGCCGGGCAACAGTTTTAGATCGGGAAGTTCAAAAAGTTGAACCTCCCCCTTTGTACCGGGTTATTTTGTTGAACGACGATTTCACCCCCATGGAATTTGTAGTCATGATTATTCAGGAGTATTTTCATAAAGATCAGGAAACAGCTACTAGAATTATGTTACAAGTACATATGGAAGGAAAAGGTGTTTGTGGGGTTTATACCCATGACATGGCTGTAACTAAGGTAGCGCAAGTAACTGAAATCTCCCGTAAATCGGGTCACCCTTTGCAGTGCATGATGGAGGAAGTATGATTGCTCAAGAATTAGAAGTTAGTCTGCATATGGCTTTTGTAGATGCAAGGGCTGCTCGGCATGAGTTTATTACCGTTGAGCATCTATTGTGTGCTTTGTTAGATAATGCCACTGCAGTAGATGTATTAAAGGCTTGTGCGGTAAATATTGTTGATCTTCGCATCCAACTCAAGAATTTCATTAACGACAATACGCCCGTTGTGCCGGGCACAGAAGAAGTTGATACGCAACCAACCTTAGGATTCCAAAGGGTAATCCAGCGAGCCATTATGCATGTCCAGTCCACATCTAGTGGAAAAAAAGAAGTTACTGGAGCCAATGTATTGGTTGCTATTTTTGGAGAAAAAGATTCGCATGCGGTTTATTACCTGCAGCAACAGGGAGTAACTCGCCTGGATGTGGTGAATTTTATTAGTCATGGAATTCGTAAGGATCAGGCTGAGTCGGTCAAGCAAGACCAGCAAAATAGTGACTCGGATGAGACTGCCGCTGGTACTGGAAAAGATAGCCCGTTAGAACAGTTCACACAAAACTTAAATCAATTAGCAAAACAAGGCAAGATTGATCCGCTCATTGGCCGTGAACACGAGGTTGAGCGGGTTATCCAAATATTGTGCCGTCGCCGCAAAAATAACCCGCTGTTGGTTGGTGAGGCGGGTGTTGGTAAGACTGCAATTGCGGAGGGCTTAGCATGGCGAGTGACCCAAAATGAAGTCCCGGAAATTTTAAAAGATGCGGTTGTTTATTCTCTGGACATGGGGGCTTTGCTTGCTGGTACTAAATATCGCGGCGATTTTGAGCAGCGCTTGAAGGCTGTTTTGAAGTCTTTAAAAGATAATGTCAATGCGGTTTTATTTATTGATGAAATTCACACCCTGATTGGGGCTGGCGCAGCTTCTGGCGGAACTTTGGATGCCAGTAATTTATTAAAACCTGCTTTATCTAGCGGTCAGTTGAAGTGTATCGGAGCAACTACCTTTACGGAGTATCGTGGCATTTTTGAAAAAGACGCTGCGCTATCTAGACGCTTCCAAAAAATTGATGTTTTAGAACCAAGTATTGATCAAACCGTGCAAATCTTGCGGGGTCTAAAGTCCCGATTTGAAGAGCATCATGGCGTGAAGTATTCTCAAAATGCCTTAAGCGCTGCTGCTGAGTTGTCATCAAGATATATTAATGATCGGCAGTTACCAGATAAAGCAATTGATGTGATTGATGAGGCTGGTGCTGCGCAACGAATTTTGCCAAAATCGAAACAGAAAAAAACGATTGGCCGGGTAGAGATTGAGGAGATTGTTTCTAAAATTGCCCGGATTCCGCCGCAATCGGTTAGTCAAGATGACAGGAGTAAATTGCAGACCCTGGATCGGGACTTAAAGAGCGTCGTGTTTGGGCAAGACCCAGCGATTGAAGCTCTAGCATCGTCCATTAAGATGGCTAGGGCGGGACTTGGCAAAATCGATAGGCCAATAGGGTCCTTTTTATTCTCAGGCCCTACAGGCGTTGGTAAAACAGAAGTTGCCAAGCAACTAGCTTTTATTATGGGTGTGGAGTTGTTGCGTTTTGACATGTCGGAGTATATGGAAAGGCATGCAGTTAGTCGCTTAATTGGTGCGCCCCCTGGATACGTTGGTTTTGATCAAGGTGGTTTGCTCACTGAGGGAGTAAACAAAAAACCGCACTGTGTTTTATTACTCGATGAAATCGAAAAAGCGCACCCTGATATTTTTAATATATTGCTCCAAGTCATGGATCATGGGACATTAACGGATAACAACGGTCGTAAAGCTGATTTTCGTAATGTAATTATTATCATGACGACCAATGCTGGCGCTGAAACGATGAATAAATCGACCATTGGATTTACAAATCCTCGAGAAGCTGGGGATGAGATGGCTGATATTAAGCGTATGTTTACCCCAGAATTTAGAAATCGCCTTGATGCAATTGTGTCCTTTAAAGGTCTTGATGAGTCAATTATTCTGCGAGTTGTCGATAAATTCCTCATGCAACTAGAAGAGCAGTTGCACGAGAAAAAAGTGGATGCGACTTTCTCCCCGGCACTTCGAACTTTCTTATCTAAAAAAGGTTTTGACCCATTAATGGGCGCCAGACCTATGCAACGTTTAATTCAAGATACCGTTCGTAAAGCCCTAGCCGATGAGTTACTTTTTGGACGCCTACTCAATGGTGGCACAGTCTTAGTTGATGTGGCGGATAAGGGTGAGGTAGTACTCACCATCCAGGCTGCTGTTACAAAGGGCAAGGCTGCGTCTACAGAGACATCTGAAGAGACTTAACCCTTACCCCTTACCGGTACTCCCAAATCCACCAGTGCCTCTAGTGCTGGTGGAGAACTCCTCAACGACCTCCCACTCGACTTGAGCGACGGGCACGATCACTAGTTGTGCTAAGCGATCCATGGCGCAGATCTGAAAATTTTGTTGGCCGCGGTTCCAGGTACTCACCATGAGTTGGCCTTGATAATCCGAGTCGATGAGGCCAACTAAATTACCTAGGACGATGCCATGTTTGTGACCAAGCCCAGAGCGAGGCAAAATGATCGCACAGTAGCCTGGATCTGCAACATGGATTGCAATACCCGTTGGAATTAAGAGGGTCTGTCCAGGAGCAATGTCAATAGGCTCGTTGATACAGGCTCTAAGATCGAGGCCTGCACTCCCTGGAGTGGCATAACCGGGTAGTTGACTGCGCATCCGTTCATCTAAAATTTTGACTTGTAACTTTTGCATAAATTGAGTTTAAAGGGGTTAAAGAAGTGGCAAGATGAATTGCTATGGGAACATCGTTACGCTGGTAAACGTTGCACAACCTGAGCAATGATTTCCCGAGCAAGACTTAGCTTATCCATTTGCTGGAGAGGATAAACACCATTTGCATCAATCAAGCTGACTTGATTATGGTCTTGTCCGAAGGTATCGGGTCCATGATTAGCGATCAAGAGGGGCACATTTTTAGCGATTCGTTTAGCTTGCCCAAATTCAGAAATGTGTTGCGTCTCGGCGGCAAAGCCAACGCAAAATGGTCTTTGGGGGGAGTTAGCAGCCATGCGAGCCAAAATGTCAGGATTAAGAGCAAACTCTAAGGTTGGACTTAAAGAGTCCGATTTTTTGATTTTTTGGGAAGATGGATTGATGATTTTCCAGTCTGCGACGGCTGCAACAGAGAAGAAAATATCGCAGTCTTTAGCAGACTCAACTGCATTTGCCATATCAGCAGCACTTAAGACGTCTGTTCGCCGAATCATTCCAGTAAACTCCAGAGGCGTTGGTAAGTGGACGGGGCCGGCAATTAAATGCACAGATGCACCTGCTTCTAGCGCTGCTTTGGCAATAGCAAAGCCCATTTTTCCAGAGCTTTTATTCGTGAGACCACGAACTGGATCAATAGCCTCATAGGTTGGGCCAGCTGTTACAACCACCTGTTTTCCTAGTAAGGTTTTCGGCTGAAAAAAAGCGCACAGACCCTCGAGAATTTCTTCGGGTTCGAGCATACGACCAGCTCCGACTTCGCCGCAAGCTTGTGGACCACTAGCTGGACCAAGGATGATGACGCCATCAGCTTTTAGCCTAGCCACACTGCGTTGGGTGGCGACATGCTGCCACATTTGTAAATTCATTGCCGGCACCATGAGTAGGGGGCACGGCAGGATAGAGCCCTGTTCTTCAAAACCGCGAGCAATGAGTAGGGTTGATAAGAGATCATCTGCCAGGCCCAAGGAATGCTTGGCCATGAGATCGGCGCTGGCAGGCGCAATCACAATCGCGTCAGCTTTTCTAGAAAGCTCAATATGAGCCATCCCGTTGGGAATACGATCATCCCATTGACTGATGAAGACAGGATTTCCAGATACAGCTTGTAAGGTAGTCGGAGTCACAAAGTGTGTTGCAGCTTGCGTCATCACAACTTGAACCTGAGCCCCTTCTTTAATAAAAAGACGCACGAGTTCCGGGGTCTTATAGGCAGCAATACCACCAGAGATACCTAAAACAATATGTTTGTTTAGTAAATACATAGTTCCTAACGTTTTTTGACTACGCGCCTTAACTCGTCAAAAATCAATAGAGCAGCACCTAGGCTTATGGCACTGTCTGCAACATTAAAAGCTGGCCAGTGAAACTGTTGATAATACACATCAATAAAGTCTACTACAGCGCCGTAAGCAAAGCGATCAATTAAGTTGCCCACCGCCCCCCCTAGAATGAGTGCTAAAGAAAAGCAGAATAACGATTCCTTCGAATGGCGCTTGAGTAACCAAAGGATTGTGACAGTAGCGACTAGGCCTATGCCAATAAAAAACCATTTTTGCCAAGCAAGCCCATCTGCCAGAAAAGAAAAAGCTGCTCCAGGGTTAAAGACAAGTACCCAGTTCATCATCGCATTCACACGTTGACTGGTGTTTGGTAGAAGGCTATTGAGGGCAATTATTTTTGTAAGTTGATCGATGATAATCACAAAGATAGATAAGCCTAACCACAAAATAAATTGATAAGAGCTATTCATTGCCGAGTTCGTTTTTGCCATCAATTTTCCCTGAAGAATCGTTTCAATTTAAGCGAATTGTCGCGTCTCGCCAGTCCCAAACAAATTCTCGAAGCAACGTCCACATAAGTGGGGATGCTCAGCCTGTAACCCAACGTCGGCACGGTAATGCCAGCAACGCGTACACTTTGGATGAGCACTCGCTCGAACGAGAACTTGGAGGGGTGCGCCGATATCTAGTGCAGATTTAGTTTGAGCACTAGAGGTGATTGTCATATATTTGAGGTCATCGGCTAAGCTTTGCAAAATTTGGGCATCTTTTTCTGAAGCCAAGATGGTAATTTCAGCCTGCAGTGAAGAGCCGACTTTACCTACTTCTCGTTCTAGTTCAATGGCTTTGGTCACTTCTTGTCTAAATTGCCGAAGGGTACCCCACTTTGACAGTAAAGTTGGCGCTTCGTCTGGCAGTTCAATTTCTTCAAACAGTTCAGTAAAAATAGTTTCCTTACCGATTTGATTGGGATATAAGATTTGCCAGATTTCTTCGGCAGTGAACGATAAAAAGGGAGCCATCCACCTTAACATGGCTTGCGTAATGTGTCCAAGGACAGTTTGCGCAGAACGTCGCATGGGAGAATTTGGGGCTTGCGTATACAAACGATCTTTGAGAATATCTAAATAAAAACCGCCGAGATCTTCTGAACAAAAGGTCATTATTCGTGCAACTGCATTATGAAAGTCATAGCGCTCATAACAAGCTAAAATTTCGGATTGAACTTGAGCGGTAAGACAAAGCATATACCTATCAATTTCTAGCAAATCAGCTGTTTTGAGGGAATTGATCTTTGGGTCAAAATCACTGATATTGGCAAGTAAAAAACGCAGGGTGTTACGAATTCTGCGATAACTTTCAACTACACGTTTTAAGATTTCATCGGAGATAGTCATCTCTCCTGAGTAATCTGTGGAGGCGGCCCATAGGCGAATAATTTCAGAGCCCATTTTATCGAATACTTCTTGGGGTGCAATCACATTTCCAAGGGATTTACTCATTTTCCTACCATGACCATCTACAGTAAAACCATGGGTCAAGAGTGCGCGGTAGGGTGGCTTACCATCGAGCATCGCACCGGTTAATAGTGAGGAGTGGAACCAGCCACGATGCTGATCGGAGCCTTCGAGGTAGAGATCTGCCCAGCGCTCATCAGAGGTGGGGTTGCCGGCTGCGTCATTCATCAGAGAGGCAGCGTGCGAACCGCGAATCACATGCCAGTGCGTTGTACCTGAATCAAACCAGACGTCTAAGGTGTCTTTATTTTTTTCATAAAAGGGTGCATCGTCCAATAAGATTGTGGCAGGGTCAAGATCTTGCCATGCTTCGATACCCTGACTTTCAATTAATTGCGCAATTTGCTCCATATGCAAAATCGTCTGTGGGTGCAGCTCGCCTGTTTCGCGGTGCACAAAAAAAGCCATTGGTACCCCCCATTGTCTTTGTCGAGACAGAGTCCAATCTGGCCGATTGGCGATCATACCGCGCAGCCTTTGTTGGCCCCAGGCTGGATAAAACTGGGTGGATTCAATTCCAGCAAGAGCAACTTCCCGAAGACTGTGTGACTGCCCAGCAGATTTTTTATCCATACTGGCAAACCATTGCGAGGTTGCTCGGTAGATAATGGGGGTTTTATGTCGCCAGCAATGCATATAGGAGTGCTTGTAGGTAATGGACTTTAGCAGCGAGCCAGCATCATCTAATGCTTTGACGATTTGAGGATTTGCTTTCCAAATAAATTGTCCGCCAAATATTCCTGTAGTGGAAGCATAAACGCCATTACCCATGACCGGATTGAGGATATCGCTATCATTTAGCCCATGTGCTTTACACGACTTAAAATCCTCTTCGCCATAAGCAGGAGCAGCGTGCACGATACCGGTACCTGTGTCTAGAGTTACATAATTCGCAGCATACACAGGCGCATATCTAGCGTAAGACGGATCAAGATTAAATAAAGGGTGGGCAAAACGTAGCTCGGTTAATTGTTCACCAAGACAAGTTCCTAATGTGACTCCCGTAAGACCATATGAGTCTAAGCAAAAGCTGACACGATCGGTCGCTAGAATTAATAATTGTGTGCCAACATCGACTAGGGAATACAAAAATTCTGGGTGGACATTTAGTGCTTGATTAGCAGGAAGAGTCCAAGGAGTTGTGGTCCAGATAACGATCTTACCTGGTTTATTGGGTAAATTATTCAGGCCAAAAATTTGGGCAATTTGAGGCAGATCATTCTGCGCAAATGCAAAGCCAACGTCCACTGCGGGATCTTCTTTATCTTGATACTCTACTTCGGCTTCTGCTAAGGCTGAGCCACAATCAAAGCACCAATTAACTGGTTTTAGTCCACGAAAAACGAAGCCCTTTGCCATGATTTTTGCTAAAGCCCGCAATTCATTGGCTTCATTTTGGAAATTCATGGTGAGATAGGGATTCTCCCAATCACCCAGCACACCAAGACGCTCAAAGTCTTTCTTTTGCAGCGCTATTTGCTCGGCGGCATAGGCTCTTGCTTTAGATTGGACTTCTGCAGTAGATAGATTCTTGCCATATTTTTTTTCAATTTGGATTTCAATAGGCATTCCATGACAATCCCAACCAGGGACATAAATTGCATCAAAGCCCATCAATGATCGGCTTTTGATGATCATATCCTTTAAAATTTTATTCACAGCATGGCCAATATGAATACTGCCATTAGCGTAGGGTGGGCCGTCATGGAGAATGAATTTTTTTTGGCCGAAGCGCGCTTTACGGATGAGTTGGTAAATTTTTTTCTCTTGCCACTGCTTAAGCCAGATTGGCTCTCTCTTTGGTAAATCTCCCCGCATTGGAAAGGGGGTATCTAGTAAATTAACGGGGTATTGATTTTCAGACATTTGACGCATTCTTAAAGTAATTGATCGCTTTTTGAGCATCTTGATGGATTGCTTGTTGCAAGCTAGCAAGATCAGGGTATTTTGCCTCATCTCGTAATTTTTCAATAAATTCGACTCGTATCACTTTGCCATAAACGGCTTGGTTAAAGTCAAAGATATGCGTTTCAAGTAAAACTCGACCAGCATCTTCAACGGTAGGTCGAACACCAATACTTGCTACTGCTGGCAATGGGGAGGGGCTTAGGCCATGGACTTGGACAATAAAGATCCCTCTAATAGCCGGCACTCTAGGTCGTGCTTTACTTGAGATCGCTAGGTTTAGTGTGGGAAAGCCAATGGTTCTTCCAAGCTTTTTGCCATGAATTACATGCCCACTGATGGTGTATGGTCTTCCGAGTAACTGTTTTGCTCGCGCAATTTGACCATCTTTTAAAGCTTGTCGAATTGCTGAGCTAGAGATTCTAGTTTGCTGTTGGTCGAGAACTGTATCCATGGACTCAACAGTAAATCCGCTCATTTTTCCAGCCTGTTGAAGAGTCGTAAAGCTACCGGCGCGCTTTGCTCCGTAGCAAAAGTCATCTCCAATCACAATATGTTTTGCATGTAGGCCATCGACAATAATTTTTTGTACAAATACTTCAGGACTCATACTGGCAAAATTAGCATTAAAGCGCTCTACAACCACAAGGTCAATGTCAGCTGCTTGCAGTGCTTCTAATTTATCTCTTAAATTCAAAATTCTTGCGGGTGCATTAGCTGGGTCAAAAAACTCTTTTGGATGTGGCTCGAAGGTTAAGACACACGTTTGAACCTGTAACTGTTTTGCTTGGATTTGTAATTTTTTTAATAATGCCAGATGACCCTGGTGCACTCCATCAAAATTACCGATGGTTAGGGCGCATGGGGTTCTATGAAAAGAAGGAGGGATTCCGCGAATAACTTTCACAACAATATTTCAATTATATTAGGGGGCATGAAGAAAATAGTTATCCTGATTTCTGGTAAAGGTTCGAATCTAAGAGCAATTTTAAACGCTCAACGATTAAGAGGGGGGTTATCTGAGGTATCCCAAGTTATTTCAAATCGGCCTAATGCCGAAGGAATCCTTGTTGCAAGGGAGTTTGGGGTTCCTCTGACAGTACTAGATCATGCAAGTTTTAGCTCTAGAACGCAGTTTGATGAGGCTCTGATAGCGCTGATTGATAGTTATCAGCCTGATTTAGTTCTTTTAGCAGGCTTTATGCGACTGCTATCCGATCAATTTGTTGATCATTTTATGGGGAAGTTACTGAATATTCACCCATCTTTGTTGCCCAGTTTTCCTGGTTTAAAGACGCACCAGCAGGCTTTAAGTACTGGTGTTAAGTGGCACGGCGCCACAGTTCACTTTGTGACGCGCGAAATGGATGTTGGCCCAATCATTGCTCAGGGCATTGTGCCGGTGTGTGCAAATGATACGGAAGGTGATTTGGCACGCCGGGTTTTAGAAATAGAACATATAATCTATCCACAAGCAATTGAATGGTTTCTAAAAGACCAGTTACTCCTTGAAAACGGTATAGTGCGTGTCAGTCCTGAGCAAAGCCAGTATTTTTACCACGATCAATGCTGTATATGAAATAACAAGTCGTCATTGAGGATCTGGAACATATCTCGGGAAGTAGGATCTAGGGCCCATATCAGGATATTGAATCTGCATGATCATATCCCTGATTAGTTGGCGTACTTGAAAAAAGAAACTTATGAATAATCCAACAAAATCAAGTGGTAAGGCAGTGCAAAAAAGAAAAGCAAACCCCTCAGGTAGACCTGTCGTTGCGAGAAACCCAAACTCAGGAGGAGTTACTTCCCCTGCCAAAAAAAGTCCTTACAACCCAGCTATGGCAAAAGCAAGGGCTTTGCCGGTTCATCTAGAGCATTTGCTAAGAGTCTTGCCTGAAGTATTAAATTTAGCATCACCAGCAGACATGGTGGTCAGTAAATACTTTAAAGAGAACGCGCAATTAGGTAATCGAGATCGGGCTTTAATTGCGGAGGCGACGTTTGCAATTTTACGTCGCAAGTTAGAGCTTTCCCAATATGCTCAAAGTGGTAACGGTTCCCTATATAGACGGATTGGTTTATTAGGTTTAATGATCGCCTTATCTGAAGGCGGTCTTGGATCAGGCAGTCGCTTTGAAAGTGCTTTAGCTGATTTAGCATTTGTAGCTCATCCGGGCGAAGTTGAATGGTTACAACGCTTTGTTACTTATCCTCGGGATAGTTTGTCGCCGGTAATTCGCGTTAATTTGCCAGATTGGTTATGGGCAGAGTTAAGCACGCAACTTGGCGAGTCAGAACGGCAATTATTAGCAGAAGCTTTAATGAAGCCAGCTTATTTAGATTGTCGGATCAATCCCATGAAGGTTAAAAGAGAGGATCTTTTAGAGCAAATGAATGCTTTGGGAGGTCGATATCAATCGATACCAACGCCACATTCTGAACTTGGCTTTAGGATGTTAGGTAAGCCAGCATTGCAGAATTTAACAAGTTTTAAAGATGGGCAATTTGAGGTACAAGACGAGGGTAGTCAACTTCTTAGTATGTTGCTTGCGCCAAAGCGTGGCGAGATGGTCGTAGACTTTTGTGCTGGCGCTGGTGGCAAGACTCTAGCGCTAGGGGCGATGATGAAGTCTATGGGGCGCTTATACGCATTTGATATTTCAGCACGAAGGCTTGCCAAGCTGAAGCCTCGGGTTGCCAAAAGTGGCTTATCCAACGTGCATCCTGTATGGATTGATAGCGAGAACGATACCAAAGTAAAGCGTTTAGCAGGTAAGATTGACCGAGTGTTAGTAGATTCCCCTTGCAGTGGTCTTGGCACACTTCGCCGCAATCCTGATTTGAAATGGCGTCAGACACTGCAAAGTGTTGCTGAGTTGCAGGCAAAACAGTTTTCGATTTTGACCGCGGCAGCCAAATTGCTCAAGGTGGGGGGGCGACTTGTATATGCCACGTGTAGCATCCTGAAACAGGAAAATCAAGAGATCATAGAGGCTTTTTTAAAGATTCATCCAGAATTTGAGTTACTCGACCCCAAAGTTGTTCTGACAGCGCCATTTCCTCGACAAAATGATTTGCCAATTGGAGCATCTGTAGACTCACTTTTTTGGCAGTTATGGCCACACCAACATGAAACAGATGGTTTTTTTGCGGCCATTTTACAAAGAAGGCCTAACCCATTAGACCCATCAAAAGATTTGCCAGCTTCGGATTTGGCTGTATCAGAGTAAAATAGTAGTACTTTTTTTAGAGACACATTTTCATGCAAAACGCCCTATCTTTTTTTGATTCCTATGTGATATCTTGGATCGCCTCTGGCTTATGGGACTTGTCGTGGATTGGCATGTTGGTATTTACTTTGGTAGTTACACATATCACTATTGCTAGCGTAACTATCTTTTTACATCGTTGCCAAGCGCATCGGGCACTAGACTTGCATCCATTACCGGCGCATTTTTTTCGTTTTTGGTTGTGGTTGACAACCGGTATGGTTACTAAAGAGTGGGCTGCAATTCATCGCAAGCATCACGCCAAGTGTGAAACGGCAGAAGACCCGCATAGCCCAAGAGTTTTGGGGCTTGACTGTGTATTTTGGCGGGGAGCTGACTTATACCGAATAGAGAGCAAGAATCAAGAAACTCTGCAGAAATTTGGGCATGGCACTCCTGATGATTGGCTTGAGCGAAATATTTACTCAAAATATCAGTGGCAGGGTGTAGGTTTGATGTTGACGATTGATTTAATTTTATTTGGCGCTTTTGGAGGCCTTATTTGGGCGATACAAATGATGTGGATTCCAATAACTGCTGCTGGGATTATTAATGGTATTGGACATTTTTGGGGTTATAGAAATTACGATTGCGAAGACGCCTCGACAAATATTGTTCCATGGGGAATTTTAATTGGTGGCGAAGAGCTGCATAACAACCACCATACCTTTGCCACTAGCGCCAAATTATCTAGTAAGTGGTACGAGTTTGATATTGGTTGGTTTTATATCACTTGTTTAGAGCGCTTTGGACTTGCTAGAGTGAAGAAGCAAATCCCGAAATTGAAAACTACCGAATTAAAACATGCTGGTGAGGAGTTGCTGATGACTGTTATTCATCATCGTTATGAAATCATGGTTAAGTACAGTAAATCATTACGCACAGCATTTAATGAAGAGGTTGAGCATATGAAAATTGCTGCTAGGGACTTTGCTGACAATCACCAGTGGTTATGTAAGGACGAGAATAAACTAAGCGCTATGGAAATGGTCAAGCTTGAGAAATTGATGCTAGCTAATGAGCAAATTAGGATATTTATTGAAATGCGTCGTGAATTAGCTCAGATTTGGTTAAAGACTAGTGCTTCAAAGGAGCACTTAGTAGAGCATTTACAGGCGTGGTGTAAAAAAGCTGAACTGAGCGGGATTCAATCATTACAAAACTTCTCACTGAAATTACGGACTTATGCATAGCGTTCTTTTTAGTGGCTTTAGATTGATAAATCGGGCCCTGATTTGACAGAGACTTAGCTTGAAATAGGATAGAAGAAGCATAGAAGAGCAAATAAAACACCCAATTTAGACTCAATCAAACGTGCATAAAAAAACCGCAATTTTTGCGGTTTTTTTGTATTGCATTCTTTTGCTTCTAAATTCTTAAGATTGCTAAGATCTTATTGAGAATGCACTTTTATTTAATTTTTGTTTCTTTATAAGAAACGTGTTTACGAACCTTGGGGTCAAACTTCATAATCTCCATTTTTTCAGGAGTAGTTCTTTTATTTTTAGTTGTTGTATAAAAGTGACCTGTACCTGCAGTCGACTCCAACTTGATTTTTTCACGCCCACCTTTAGCCATTTTTACACCTTACTCTGTTTAATTACTTAGTTTATTGAGGATACAGTTAGATTACGCCGCGGGCACGCACATCTGCCAGGACGGAATCAATACCATTTTTATCAATTAAGCGAAGTCCAGCGTTAGTTAAGCGTAAGCTGACCCAACGATTTTCAGATTCGACCCAGAAACGGCGGTTTTGCAGATTAGGCAAGAAACGGCGTTTCGTTTTATTGTTTGCATGGGAAACATTGTTACCGACCATCGGCTTTTTCCCGGTGACTTGGCATACTCGAGCCATGACACACTCCTTCATTATTAGTACTAAAGAATCTGATTATAGCATCTTCGTTTTGACTATAGCAATACCATTTCGCAGATTATTAATAGTAATCGTTTTACAGAATACCCGCATCCGCAAAAGAAAAGAAGCCATTATGGGTTACGATACAGTGGTCTAAGAGATGAATTTCTAGGGTATTTAAAATACCTTGCATCGTATGTGTAAGTGAGAGATCACTTTCGCTTGGATAAGCAATTCCATTTGGGTGGTTATGAGCGAATATTACCGAATTGGCATTAAGTGCCAGCGCTTCCTTGATAATTTCACGGGGATGGACAGTTGTTTGAGAGGCGCTTCCGCGAAACAGGATTTTGAATTCGATTAAAGCGCCTTGCATGTTTAAAAAAAGACATGAAAAAACTTCATGTGGTAAGTGGCCTATAGCTGTTTGAAGAAATTCACGGGTTAAACCAGGTGAACTAAGAACCATGCAGGTTGCAAGTTGTTCTTTGAGAGCGCGTTTCACGATTTCGTGCGCTGCTTGAAACTGGGCCCATTTGGCCAGCCCTAGGCCATTAATCTTTGAAAACTCCTCCAAATTACTAAATAATAGGGCGCGCATACCCCCACAGCTTTGGAGCAAATCTTGAGATAGCTCAATCGCATTACGTGTTTTGGAGCCGCTTCTCAAAAAGATAGCTAGCAGTTCTGCATCGCTCAGAGCTTGTGCACCGTCGCTGAGAAGTCTTTCTCTAGGGCGCATCATAATCGGCCAAGAGTGAATTGGCGAAGAGTTTGGAGCTCTAGCTACAATAGGGGTATGACACAAATTGTAAAAAATGATTCTTTTTTGACTTTGCACTATCGAATTGGTTTGCCTGAAGGGGGTGACATCGTCAATACATTTACTGATAAGCCTGCGACATTGTTGATGGGGGGGGAGCAGTTTGCACCAACTTTGGAAACAGTATTGTTGGGTTTGGCACAGGGTGAGCATAAGACTTTTACGTTGGCTCCGGAGGCGGGTTTTGGTATTCGCAACCCGGAATTGATTCAAAAGGTCAGTCAACAAACCTTGCAAAAGAATAGCGACATGGAGCAGGCCTTTGAAATTGGTGATATGGTTGAATTTAATGCCCCGATGGGTGGCCAATATGCTGGTATATTGCAAGCCATTGACGAAGAGGGTGCTTGGTTTGATTTTAATCATCCGCTGGCTGGTAAGACAATCACGTTTGAAGTAAAGATTATTTCTATTTTGTAAAAATTGCTGACACTTATGGACCAAAAAGAATCTCCAGTGCTTACGAATCAGACTCACCATTCTGGCGAAATTTTGTTGGCGCAGCCAAGAGGTTTTTGTGCGGGTGTTGACCGAGCAATTTCGATTGTGAATCAAGCTTTGGAGAAATTTGGTCAGCCAATTTATGTACGTCATGAGATTGTTCATAATCAATATGTGGTGGCAGATTTGAGGTCGCGTGGGGCAGTCTTTATTGATGAGTTGAGTCAAGTACCACCAGGAGCTACGCTGGTGTTTAGTGCGCATGGCGTATCTCCAGCGATTAAGAGTGAAGCTCAGCGCTTGGGTTTTCGGATTTTTGATGCGACTTGTCCACTGGTGACAAAGGTACATGTTGAGGTTTTGAAGATGCACCGTGAGGGCTATAAGATCTTGATGATTGGACATGCTGGGCATCCTGAAGTTGAGGGGACGATGGGTCAGATACCTGGCAGTATTGATTTAATTCAAACGATGGACGACGTCGCACAATTAACTTATCCAGTAGATATGCCAATTAGCTATGTCACCCAAACCACTTTATCGATCGATGAAACGAGAGAAATTGTCCAAGCTTTGACGGTTAAGTATCCTAAAATCACCCAGCCTAAAAAACAGGATATTTGTTACGCAACACAAAATCGGCAAGACGCAGTAAAAATTATGGCTCCACAAGTTGAACTTGTTATTGTCGTGGGAAGTCCTAATAGTTCGAACTCTAATCGGTTGAGGGAATTATCTGAAAAGCTCGGTATAAAATCCTACATGGTCGATGATCCTTCGCAACTCGACCCAGCATGGTTTGTAGGTGTTCGAAGAGTTGGCTTGACTGCTGGCGCTTCAGCGCCAGAAGCTTTAGCACAGTCGATTATTGCCAGAATTAAAGAGTTTGGCCCAAAACAAGTTAGATCCTTAGAGGGGGTTGTGGAGAGTACAGTATTTGCATTACCCAAGGGTTTAAATGTAGACTGAGTTGAGTTCAATGTGGAGTGCTTGTTGAATTGAATCTAGTTGTCATAATGAATAGATTAGCAAAGTCATGATTTACATACTATGAGGAGTTCAAAATGTTTTTGAAATTAGGATGTGATAATCATCGTCAAGCTTTAAGGGTATTAGCAGTTATCCTGGTTTCTGCATGGTTATTTGGTTGCAGCAAGAAAGAGACTGCTACATCTGGGGTAGTGATAAAGATAGGAAATGTTGCCCCACTAACTGGACCGGACTCTTATTTAGGCAAAGATAATGAGAATGGCGCTCGTCTGGCCGTTGAGGAAATCAATCGACAAGGTTTAACGATTAATGGTAAAGCGATTACTCTAGAACTGCTCGGTGAAGATGATGCTGGAGATCCTAAATTAGGTACTCAGGTGGCACAAAAACTGGTAGATAGTAAAGTAGTTGCAGTAGTAGGGCATCTCAATTCCGGGGTAACGATTCCAGCTTCAAAGATTTATAGCGAAGCGGGAATTGTACAAATTTCGCCATCCTCTACCAATCCAGAATATACCAAGCAGGGATATAAAACGGCTTATCGTATGGTTGGTACAGATGCTCAACAGGGTCCAGTTTTAGCAAAATTTGCCCTAGAGACTCTGAAAGGGAAGTCGATTGCTATCGTCGATGATGCAACCCAATACGGTAAAGGTCTAGCTGATGAGTTTGAAAAAAAGATTATTTCTAGCGGCTCCAAAATAGTCATTCACGAGGCCACCAATAATAAAGCAACTGACTTTAAAGCCATTTTGACAAATATTAAAGCTAAAAATCCAGATATTATCTTATTTGGTGGAATGGCTGCAACAGGCGGCCCGTTTGCCAAGCAAGCTAAAGAATTGGGTATTAAGGCTAAGATCATTGGCGGTGATGGTATTTGTAGTCCGACTCTATATGAGTTAGCTGGTGATGCAGTTGAAAATATTATTTGTTCGACCGTCGGCATACCAAAAGAAAGCTTAAACAATAGTGATAATTTTTTAAAAAATTATCAAGAAAGATTTAAAACGGAAGTTCAAATTTATGCACCGATGGCGTATGACGCTGTGATGATCATTGTGGATGCCATGAAAAGATCGAACTCCACAAATGCTGCAGATATTTTAAAAGCGATACCGACGACTAACTATGCAGGTTTAAGTGGGCAAATCACTTTTGACGAGAAGGGGGATTTAAAAGAAAGTTACATTACTTTAAGTCAATTTAAAGATAAAAAAATTCTCACTCTTGAAGTTGTGAAGATGCAATAGATCTGATTACGGCAGATGAAAGTTTGCCGTTTTCTATGGATATTTTCTTACAACAAATTCTCAATGGCCTTGTCCTTGGAAGCATTTACGCTTTAATAGCACTGGGCTATACGATGGTATACGGTGTTTTAGGCATTATTAATTTTGCGCATGGCGAAGTTTTGATGTTTGGCGCCCTAATAGCCTTGGTTGTCATTAAAAATCTAGTGGCTTTTTTTCCAACAATACCCTTATGGCTTGTCTTAGTTGCGGCCTTATTGGTCGCTATGTCTGGATGTGCAGTCCTGAGTTTTTATATTGAAAAGATTGCCTACCGTCCTCTGCGCAATGCGCCTCGTCTAGTTCCTTTGATCTCAGCGATTGGCATGTCGATTTTGTTACAAACGATTGCGATGATCATTTGGGGGAGAACCCCGCTGAATTTTCCGCAATTATTACCTGAGCAGTCACTGGCAGTTTTTGGAACTGGGGCACTAGTGACAGTGAAAGAGTTAATTATTATGCTAACAGCCCTCATCGTTATGGTTGCATTACTGTTTTTAGTCAAGAAAACGCGTTTCGGTCGAGCGATCCGAGCGACCGCCGAGAATCCTCAAGTTGCAGGACTGATGGGTGTGAATACGACTCGGGTCATTTCGTATACCTTTATTCTGGGGGGAACTTTAGCTGCTCTTGCCGGGGTCATGATTGCTTCTAATTACGGCTCAGCGCATTTTTATATGGGGTTTATGCCTGGATTAAAGGCTTTTACAGCGGCAGTTTTAGGGGGTATTGGCAATATTCCAGGGGCGATGTTAGGTGGACTTTTGCTGGGGTTAATAGAGGCCTTGGGTGCGGGATACATTGGAACGCTATCTGGCGGAATCTTCGGTTCAAATTATCAAGATATTTTTGCATTTTTGGTCTTAATCCTGGTGCTCGTATTTCGACCTTCGGGAATTTTAGGAGAAAAACTGAGGGATCGAGCATAGATGGATTTCCTCAATAGTATGCGTTACCCTTCACCTCAACTTTCAAAAAGATATTGGCTTTTTATTCTAGTTGGGGTGCTTTGTCTTGCACCATGGGTATGTGTTTTCACAGGTGGTAATTATTGGGTACGTGTACTTGATTTTGCCTTGCTTTATGTTTTCTTAGCCTTGGGGCTGAATATTGTGGTTGGTTTTGCAGGATTACTTGATCTTGGATATATTGCATTTTATGCTGTAGGTGCCTATGTTGCAGGCTTATTAGCATCGCCTCATTTAGCAAATTCTTTTAGTACTATTTCGGCAATATTTCCTGGAGGAGTCCATACAAGTTATTGGATCATTCTGCCAATAGCCGCACTCGTAGCAGCTTTTTTTGGCATCTTACTTGGCGCACCCACATTGAAGTTACGGGGTGATTATTTAGCCATCGTCACTTTGGGATTTGGTGAAATTATCCGAATTTTTTTAAATAATTTGGATCGTCCTTTGAATATCACGAACGGTCCTAAGGGAATTAATAATATTGACGCTATTGCCATGGGGTCATTCTCTTTTGGGAAGTCTTTCCAACTGTGGGGAGTAACGATCCCATCGGTCATTTTTTATTATTACTTATTTCTGATCTTAGTGATGGCGGTGCTGATTGTTAGTTTACGTATCCAGGATTCGAGGATTGGTCGAGCTTGGGTCGCCATTCGAGAAGATGAAACTGCTGCCCAAGCGATGGGTCTAAATACCCGTAACTTAAAGTTGCTCGCATTTGCAATTGGGGCTTCATTTGGCGGTATCTCTGGCGCTTTATTCGCGTCCTTCCAAGGATTTATATCGCCAGAGTCCTTTTCTTTGTCTGAGTCAATTGTAGTTTTGGCCATGGTTGTTTTAGGTGGTATGGGCCATATACCGGGTGTCATTTTAGGGGCTATTTTGCTTGCGGCGTTTCCAGAGTTCTTAAGAGCTACCTTAGAGCCCTTGCAAAGGCTTTTATTTGGCCAAGTGCTCTTAGACTCAGAAATCATTCGGCAACTTTTGTACGGTACTGCGCTGATTCTAGTTGTCCGATATAAACCCAAAGGCTTATGGCCAAAAGTGCCCTAAGCATGAACTCAGAGACACCATTATTACGAATTCGGGGAGTAGTGAAGCGATTTGGAGGATTGCAGGCGCTTGAGCAGGCTCATCTGGAGGTGATGCGGGGTCAAATTGTAGGCTTAATTGGCCCGAATGGGGCGGGTAAGACCACTTTTTTTAATGTAATGACAGGCTTATATACGCCTGATGGTGGAGTATTTGAATTAGCGGGGCAAACTTATAATCCAGGTGCGGTAGATCAAGTAGTGCATGCTGGTATTGCTAGAACTTTTCAGAATATTCGTTTATTTAAAGAGATGACAGCCTTAGAAAATGTCATGATTGGACGGCACATTCGAACGAAAGCGGGTTTCTGGGCTGCGGCGTTTCATACGAGGGCTGAACGTGCAGAGGAAAAGGCTATATCAGTTGATGCTGAGCACTTATTGCAATATGTGGGCATTGCTAAAGAGTCTAGTCAGTTAGCAAAAAATTTATCATATGGTGATCAGCGTCGCTTAGAGATTGCTAGAGCACTTGCAACTAGCCCAAAGTTACTCGCCTTAGATGAACCAGCTGCCGGCATGAATCAAACGGAAAAAAGAGAGTTACAAGTACTTCTAGAACGCATCAGGCAAGACGGCACTAGTATTTTGATGATAGAGCATGACGTTGGCTTAGTCATGGGATTGTGTGATGTAATTACTGTCTTAGATAATGGCCGAGTTATTGCCACGGGTGAGCCTGATGATGTTCGTAGAAACCCATTAGTAATTGCTGCTTATTTAGGATCAGTCGGCTAAGAGATGCTCAGGATTAAAGAACTTCAAGTTGCTTATGGCAATATTTGTGCAGTCAAAGGCCTGAACTTAGAAGTTCATCAAGGGGAGCTAGTTTGTTTAATTGGTTCGAACGGTGCTGGTAAGTCGACCACACTCAAGGCTATTGCTGGATTAATCATACCTACTCATGGAGAGATTCATTTGCAGGCTTGGCGAATTTGTGGCCGACCTGAGGAGTTATTAGCTCGAGGTTTAGCGCTCGTTCCCGAGGGGCGAGGAGTTTTTGCAGGTATGACCGTTCTGGAAAATCTACAAATGGGGGCTTATTTAAGGTTGGATGACATCAGAGAGGATTTGGAGCAAATTTTTGAGTATTTTCCGCGCCTCAAAGAACGGTTACATCAGTTAGCAGGTACTTTATCAGGCGGTGAGCAACAGATGGTGGCGATGGCTAGGGCGATCATGGGCAAGCCTTCATTATTGCTCTTAGATGAGCCATCGATGGGTTTATCTCCGATGATGGTTGAAACAGTTTTTCAAGTGATAGAGCAAATTGCTAAACAGGGGATGACAATTTTATTAGTTGAGCAAAATGCCCAAAGGGCTTTATCGATCGCAGATCGTGCCTATGTGATGGAGAGTGGCTTAATTACCATTGAGGGGACGGGTGAAGAATTACTGCATGACCCACGCATTAGTAAAGCTTATTTGGGTGAGTGACGCAATAATTGTTTAAGCATTGCCAGCATTTGATCAATTTCAGATCGGCTTACGGTTAGTGCTGGCATAAATCGCAATAAATTCGGGCGAGGCGCGTTAATAATTAAGCCAATGGGTGCCATGATTCGAGCCTCCTCTACGAGTTCGTTGGCAATATCGCGACCGAGTTTGAGTGCCCGAAGTAAGCCTTCTCCTCGTTCACCATCTAAGCCGAATTCATCAGACATTTCTAATAATCGCGACTTTAAATACGCACCTTTGGCAATTACCTCATCCAAAAAGCCAGGCGCAGTAAGTTGTTGGATGACGCTGACGCCCACTGCACACATGAGGGGATTGCCATTATAGGTGCCACCTTGATCGCCTGGTTCAAAGCAAGCCACCGCATCGGTACATAGAAGTGCTGCAAGCGGAACGCCTCCACCGATACCTTTACCCAAGGTCATAATATCTGGCTCAATATGACTGAGCTGATGGGCAAAAAGTTTACCAGTTCGCCCACAACCTGCCTGCACTTCATCGACAATGAGTAAAATACCGTGCTTTTTTGTTAAAGCGCGCAGTGCCTGCATGAACTCTGGTGTGGCTGGAATAACGCCACCTTCTCCTTGGACTGGCTCAAGCATAATAGCCACGGTTTTTGGGTTAATAAGGCGCTCGACCGAGTCTAGATCATTTAAATCTGCTTTTGGAAAACCAGGAATTTGTGGAGCGTACATCGTGTCCCAACCGGGTTTGCCAGAGGCGCTCATTGTAGCGATAGTGCGGCCATGAAAGCTGTGGTCAAAGGTAATAATTTCAAAAGCGTGATCTTTATGAATTTTTCCCCATTTTCTAGCCAGTTTAATTGCGCCCTCGTTTGCTTCAGCACCGCTATTTGCAAAAAAAACTTTATCAAAGCAGCTATGCTGAGTGAGCAGATCAGCTAGTTCGATCATCGGTTGGTTGTAAAAGGCTGGGCTAGGATTGATGACTTTTCGCGCCTGTGTTTCTAGCGCCGAGATGATTCCTGGGTTACTATGCCCCAAACAATTTACCGCCCATCCTTGCACAAAATCTAGATACTGTTTACCGTCATGATCGGTTAGCCAAGAACCCTCCCCGCTGACCATCTCAATATCTGGTCTTTTAGTAATAAACATAATAGAGTGCGTATCGTGCATAGGGTTACCTACAAAAGGGTCAATAAAGAGTATTTTAATTTTTTAAGATGACAAGCAAATTTTATAAATCTGCCTCGGAGGTAAAGGCATCAGCATAGAACTCCTCCTCCGATAGTTTACACAATGAAATAAAATCTTTTTGGGCGCTCGAAACAACAATCGGTGCGCCGCAGGCATAGATCTGATGGTTACTCATATCTGGAAAATCTTGCATTGCCGCTTGATGGACAAAACCTGTCCGACCCTGCCAATGATCCTCAGGTAGGCCATCTGAAATAACTGGTATATATTGAAATTGAGGGATAGTTTTAACCCAAGCATGGATCAAATCCTCTTGATACAGATCGGTTGGTCTACGCCCACCCCAATAGAGCGTCATTGGTCGGTGGATATTGCGATGCACGGCATCCTCAATAATCGCCTTAATTGGCGCAAAACCCGTTCCTGATGCAATGAAAATAATTGGCTTAAGAGAGTCCTCTCTTAAGAAAAAACTTCCCATAGGGCCCTCAAAACGCAGTATATCCTTCTCTTTCATCAGGAGTGATGGGTTAACTCCAAAAACATGATCTGTGAAGCGTCCACCGGGAAGGTGGCGCAGATGGAGTTCGATTGGCCCCTCTTGGTGGGGGGCGCTGGCAATAGAGTAGGCTCGCCGCTTACCATCTTTTAGTAAAAACTCAATATATTGACCAGCTAAAAAGCTAAAACGCTCGGTCGACGGAAGTTGTAGCTGTAAGATCATCACGTCATGACTTGCTTGCGTCATTTTTGCAACGCGACAGGGAATTTTTTTGATCGGGAATTGTCCATCAGATTCGATTTCTCTGGCTGAGACTGTGCAGTCTGTTTTAGCAAAGGTGCAGCACAGTAGAGCGATATTTCTGGCCCTTTCATCATCCGTTAGGGTTGAGGCGTTATGCGGGCCCATCATATATTCGCCGCTGAGCACTTTGGCCTTACACGAACCACAAGCGCCATTTTTACAGCCGTAGGCTAGAATAATGCTTTGTCGTAATGCGGCATCTAGAATAGACTCATCTGGGTTAACTTCAAACGATTTACCACTGGTTTGAAGGGTAATTGCAACGATACGATTTGCTTCCAAAATACTTCCTTTCAAAAACGATTACTATTTAACGTATGACCCTATTTAGACGAACCATATTTCGTAAGCCAAGATTGCTGATTATTGGTTGTGGTGATGTTGGCATGCGTATGTTGCCTATTTTAGTCAAAACTCATCGAGTTTTTGTTTTAACGAGCCAGAAAGAGAAAATGGCTTATTTTCGTAGCCAAGGGGTCGTACCAATTTACGGCAATTTAGACCAACCATCAACCTTAAGCCGATTAATTCATTTAGCGCCATCGGTCATTCATTTAGCACCGCCCAATAATTCTGGCGCGGTTGATTTGAGGACAAAAGCCCTTTTGCAGGTCCTTGGTCAGGGTCAACAAGCAAGACATTTAATCTATATTAGTACCACAGGGGTTTATGGTGATTGCCAAGGTGACCTTGTTACCGAAATAAGGACCCCGAATCCAAAGAGTGCCCGCGGTCAACGGCGCCTCAGTGCCGAGCAACAACTCAGAGCATGGGCTATTTCGCACAAAGGGCGAGTCACTATTCTTAGGGTGCCAGGTATTTATGCTGCTGACCGACTTCCTATAGAGCGTTTAAAGAATGGGTCGGCAGCCTTAAATCCGAGCGAGGATGTGTTTACGAATCATATTCATGCCGATGATTTAGCGCGAATTATTATTCTTACTTTATACCGAGGTGTATCGCAACGCATTATTCATGCGTGTGACGCAAGTCGATTGAAGATGGGCGAATATTTTGACCTAGTAGCAAATCATTTTGGATTACCTTTGCCGCCTCGAGTTTCTTTTGCAGAGTTAAAAGAACGAGTTAGTCCAGCGATGATGAGTTTCATGGAAGAATCGAGAAGGATCAATAACGATCGTTTAATGGAAATAGGCTGTCAATTACGATATCCAACAGTCGGAGATTTTTTGAAAAGCGTAGATCCAAATTGATCCAGCGTTTAAAAACCGATCAAATCATTTTTTATGAGCCTTGATTATTTTTTCCACTGATCTTTGAGACCAACTGCTAAGTTAAAGACAGGTTGTTCCGGTTGATGATCTGCGCGATCAGCCACGAAGTAGCCATGGCGTTCAAATTGAAAGCGCTGTTCTTTTGCAATATTTTTCAAGCTTGGCTCAAGATAGCCTGTAATAACCGATTTTGAGTTGGGGTTGATGCAATTCAGAAAATCTTTACCTGCACCGGTTGGATTTGCATCGTTAAACAGCCGGTCGTATAAACGAACCTCTACAGCTATCGCATTACTAGAACTTACCCAGTGAATATTCCCCTTCACTTTATATTGATCAGAGCCTGGAGTGCCGCTTTTGCTATCGGGGTAATAATTGACATGAACCGCAGTAATCAATCCTTGATCATCTTTCTCAAAGCTTGTACATTCAATCACAAAACCATACCTTAAACGAACTCGACTCCCGGCCTGGCCATTTTGTGGGGGATACAGCCTAAAGAAACCTTTGACAGGCTCGACCATAAAGTCACTTTTTTCAATCCACAGTTCTTTGCATAGTGTAAATTCTCTTCGACCCAGTTCTGGCCGGTGCGGATGTTTTGGGGCTGAGCATAGTTCGGGATGTTCTTGAAAATTATCGATGATTAGTTTGAGCGGTTCTAGCACTGCCATTACCCGCTCTACTTGGGGATCTAAATCATCCCGAAGAGCCTGCTCGAGAACGCCCATATCAATCCAGCTATCCGCTTTAGAGACACCGATACGATCACAAAATAATTGGAGACTTTGGGGTGTATAACCGCGACGACGCAATCCAACAATCGTTGGCAAACGCGGGTCATCCCAGCCCTCGACGTGTTTTTCTGAAACTAATTCTAAAAGTTTTCTTTTACTAGTAATGGCGTAGGTTAAATTGAGGCGCGCGAATTCATATTGATGGGGAAGCGGATTTGTGAGCGCGCCAATATTTTTCAGTGCCAGCAAAATCCATTCGTAAAGTGGCCGATTATTTTCAAACTCCAAAGTACACAATGAGTGGGTGATGTTTTCCAGAGCATCAGAAATACAATGGGTGAAATCATATAGCGGATAAATACACCAAGTATTTCCGGTACGGTGGTGATGGTCGTGACGGATACGGTAGATGACTGGGTCGCGCATCACTAAATTGGGGTGAGACATATCAATTTTAAGTCGTAAGACATGCTCTCCGTCAGCATACTGCCCGGCCCTCATTGCCCTAAATAGGCTTAAATTTTCATCGATGGAGCGATGTCTAAAAGGGCTATTAATACCTAGTTCGTTGAAATTACCGCGATTTTTTTGGATTAAATCAGCACTTTGACTATCTACATAGGCTTGGTTATGTTGGATGAGTAATTCGGCAAAGGCATAGAGTTGATCAAAATAATCACTCGCATAAAACATACACTCTTGGCCATTCGATTGCCAATCAAATCCCAGCCAGTGCACGGCATCAATGATGCTGTTGACATACTCGGTTTCTTCTTTACTTGGATTTGTGTCATCAAAGCGTAAATGACACCTAGCGCCACCCGGCCGATTGGCATAGTCCTTGGCAAGCCCAAAATTCAGGCAAATACTTTTAGCATGGCCAATATGCAAGTAGCCATTTGGTTCTGGAGGAAAGCGGGTAATTACCTGTGGCAGGGGTTGATGATTCAAATCAAGACGGTCAAGATAAGTGCCATTGGCACAATCTGCATCAATGATCTGTCGTAAAAAGTTAGAAACCTCGGCATTCGCCGAGGTTTCTGAGGGTGAATTAAGTTCCTTGGACATAGACACATTGTAATGTGTCTACAAGGACTTGAGAATTACTCTTCTTTAAAGGCTTCTTCTCGGGTCTTCTTAAATGCTGGTAGAGCAACAATTAAAACCAGTAGAGCTGCAGCAATTAACAAACCACAAGATAGCGGCCTTGTTAAAAATACTGAATAGTCACCACGGGAGAGTAATAAGGCCCGGCGGAAGTTTTCTTCCATCATTGGTCCAAGAACAAACCCAAGCAACAATGGTGCAGGCTCACACTCCAGTTTGACAAAGATATAGCCTAGCACTCCAAAAATAGCAGTGAGGTAAATATCAAAACTCGTATTGTTTACAGAGTAAACACCAATACAACAGAAGACCAAGATTGCTGGATATAGATAACGATAAGGGATCGTCAACAACTTCACCCAAACACCAATCATTGGGAGGTTAAGAATAATCAGCATCACGTTACCAAGCCACATAGAAGCAATTAATCCCCAGAATAAAGCCGGATTACTAGTCATTACTTGTGGGCCAGGCTGAATATTATGAATGGTCATCGCACCTACCATTAAAGCCATCACCGCATTTGGTGGGATACCAAGAGTCAATAGTGGAATAAAGGAAGTTTGAGCAGCGGCGTTATTTGCACTCTCAGGAGCAGCAACCCCTTCGATGGCACCTTTTCCGAACTCATGGGAGTTTTTAGACATCTTTTTTTCTAAAGAGTAGGCACCAAAGGCTGCTAAAGAGGCTCCTCCACCAGGTAAGATTCCCAGGAATGACCCTAGTACCGTACCTCTAAGGATTGGTGGAACCATTCTTTTGAAGTCAGCCATCGTTGGCCAAAGCTTGGTAATTTTCTTGAGAAAAGTCTCACGATGTTCCTTTTGTTCAAGGTTGACGATAATTTCGGCAAAACCAAACATACCCATGGCAACAGTTACGAAGCCCAGACCGTCTGTCAACTGAGGAATATCAAAAGAGTACCTAGCCGTTCCAGAATTCACATCTGTACCTACTAAGCCCATTAAGAGTCCCAAGATAATCATTCCAATAGCCTTGATTAAAGATCCAGATGCCAAAACGACGGCTCCGATGAGACCTAAAACCATTAAGGAAAAGTATTCAGCAGGACCAAACTTAAAAGCTAACTCGGATAGTGGCGCAGCAAATCCAGCTAAAACGAGTGTGGCTACACAACCCGCAAAAAAGGATCCCATACCTGCAGTAAAGAGAGCCACTCCAGCCCGCCCATTTCTAGCCATCTGATAACCATCAATCGCAGTAACTACCGAAGATGATTCTCCAGGAATATTAATTAAGATTGCCGTAGTTGAGCCACCATACTGTGCGCCGTAATAAATTCCGGCAAGCATAATGAGAGCTGCAATCGGTGGCAAGGCATAAGTTGCTGGTAAGAGCATAGCGATTGTTGCTACAGGCCCAAGCCCTGGGAGGACTCCGATAAGCGTACCCAGCGTTACACCGATAAAACAATACAGTAAGTTTTGAAGTGTAAATGCTGTCTCAAAGCCCAGTGAAAGATTACTTAGTAAATCCATGATGTTGTTCTTTTCTAAATTTGAAAGTTAAGAGTAGATAAGTTTTTATATAAATGTTGGCCAAACGGGGAATTGCAACTTTAGGCCCCAAACAAACGCCATATAAGCAAATCCAATCAAAAAGACTGCACTTAAAACAGACCCTTTCCATGAGAACTCATGACTTGCCATCGATGAAATAACTACAAGCAAGAATAAAGAAGCAACTAAGCCTAGGATTGGTAGGCAAATAGCAAAGACCAAGGTCGAGCCAGTTACCCAGAGCACCGATGGAATGTCGACCTTCGCCAGTTTTACATCCTCTTGCGAAATAGCCAAGGATCTAAATGCTACATAAGCTCCAATTGTGGCTAAGAGTACCCCAAGCCAAAATGGAAAATACCCTGAACCCATTTTGGCGGCTGTGCCCATTTGATAGCCCCTTGCTAAGATAGCGAAGAAACTTCCCAGTCCGATGTACATAAGACCCGAAACAAAATCTTTTTGATTGCGTATTTTCAACTCAAGCTCCTAATGTATGTATTTACAACAAATAGGATTGTAAGTTGAAATGCTTCTAAGTTGTCTAAGGGTTTGCCCTTAGTTTTAGGCTTATTTCTGGGTGCTTCAGGCTTTTAAAAAGCTAATTTATTCTGCAAATCAGACGAGATGTAATAATAAAGGCATGAAAGTTACAGAAATTCGCCAACAATTTTTAAGTTTTTTTGAGTCCAAAGGGCATCAAATCGTCAGTTCGAGCCCAGTTGTG
>CALPOM020000005.1 GCA_943325205.2 Thermoflexus hugenholtzii JAD2
CCTGACCCAGGTCCAGTTACTGCTAACGTGACTTTAGCAAGTGATTATCGCTACAGGGGTATTACCCAGGGTAATTTCCGACCAGCAATACAAGGTGGATTTGATTACGCCCATGCGAGCGGTTTTTATATTGGCAACTGGAATTCAAGCATTAGTTGGATTAGTGATGGTTACTCAGGAACCTCTCCAGCCCCTTCTGCGCCAATTGAAATGGATTTCTATGGGGGCTATAAAACAGAAGTAGCCGAAGGCGTAACTCTAGACGCTGGGCTCTTACAGTATTACTATGCGTCAAGAAACATTCCCAAATATACGTTGTCAGCCTGTAAAACTGCAGGAACTAGAAATGCTTGCGGTATTGATCCAAACACCACGGAAGCTTATTTGGCTGCAACATACCAATTTGCCACGTTGAAGTACTCTTACGCACTGACTGATCTTTTTGGAATTTATGACAGTAAAGGTGCCAGTTATATCGATTTAGCACTGAACTACGATACCGGTTTTGAGGGTATTACTCTAAATGGGCATGTAGGGAAGCAAATGATCTCAACTAAAACTGATGGGGTTGATTACTCTTACACGGATTGGAAAATCGGTTTAACAAAGGATTTAGGAAATGGCTTAAACGTAGCTGTTGCCTATATAGGAACGAATGCTAAACAGGCGGCATATTATGTTTCTTCCGGCGGAACTAGTACTAAAAACACTGGCCAAGGCACAGGCTTTATTTCTCTGACTAAAACCTTTTAATCATCCATTGATGAGGAGAGTTGTATGAAACTGATTATTACAATCATTAAACCTTTCAAACTCGATGAGGTGAGAGAGGCCCTAGCAGGTATTGGGGTCTCTGGCATCACAGTTACAGAAGTGAAAGGCTTTGGACGCCAAAAGGGGCATACAGAGTTGTACCGCGGCGCGGAGTATGTGGTTGATTTTCTTCCAAAAGTTCGGGTTGAAGTCGTTGTTAGTGATGACATGGTAGATCGTGCCATAGAAGTCATCGAAGCAGCGGCAAGGACTGGAAAAATTGGTGATGGAAAAATTTTCGTCACCCCTGTTGAGCAAGTTGTGCGTATCCGTACCGGCGAAACCGGTGCGGCAGCACTCTAAAAAGGAGCATTAGATTATGAAACATTGGATCAATAAACTCATCGTCTCAAGTGCATTACTTTTTAGTTTGGGTGTGGCTACACTTGCACCAAACTCTCTTGTATATGCCGCTGATGACAAAGCTGCTCCAGTTGCGGCAGCTTCTGCTGCGCCAGCTGCTGCAGAAGCCCCTGCAGTTCCGGTTCCAAATAAAGGCGATACTGCTTGGTTGCTAGTTTGTACAGCATTAGTCATCATGATGACAGTACCAGCCCTTGGACTTTTCTATGGGGGCCTAGTACGTAAGAAAAATATGCTGTCGGTTTTGATGCAATGCTTGGTAGTTTTTTCTTTAATCATGGTTCTCTGGGCTATTTACGGCTACAGTATCGCGTTTACGGAAGGCAATGCATTTTTTGGAGGATTTGATCGGCTATTTTTAGCTGGAATCACGCCTGAGTCAGTTGCAGCTACTTTTAGTAAAGGCGTTTATGTTCCTGAACTAGCTTATATGGTATTCCAAGCAGCATTTGCAGCGATTACAGTCTGTTTAATTATTGGAGCTTTTGTCGAACGGATTAAATTTTCTGCAGTTCTCTTGTTTGCGGTTTTGTGGTTTACATTCAGTTATTTACCAATTGCTCACATGGTTTGGTTCTGGCCTGGCCCTGATGCATTTACCGATGCCGCTGCCGGCGAAAAAGCCTTGGCAACAGCTGGTTGGTTATTTCAAATGGGAGCACTCGATTTTGCAGGTGGAACGGTGGTTCATATCAACGCAGCGGTTGCGGGCTTGGTTGGTGCATACGTTGTTGGCAAGCGTGTTGGTTATGGTCGTGAACCATTTAAGCCACATAGTCTGACTTTAACCATGGTTGGTGCATCTCTACTGTGGGTAGGTTGGTTTGGTTTTAATGCTGGATCGGCTCTAGAAGCAAATGGGAGCGCTGCACTGGCCTTTGCAAATACTTTAATGGCCACTGCCGCTGCTGTCTTGTCTTGGATTTTAGCCGAGTGGGCACTTAAAGGTAAGCCATCTATGTTAGGCGCAGCATCTGGAGCAGTTGCCGGCTTAGTGGCAGTTACCCCAGCAGCAGGATTTGTTGGGATCATGGGTGCTTTAATTATTGGCTTAATTGCTGGAATACTCTGTTTTTGGGGTGTTACAGGCTTGAAGAAAATGTTAAAGATTGATGACAGTTTGGACGTTTTCGGAGTTCATGGTGTTGGTGGTGTAACGGGTGCCATATTGACAGGGGTATTTTGTTCCCCGTCTTTAGGAGGTACAGGGATTTACGATTACGTTGCTAATGCAGTGGCCCCGGATTATGACATTGCTGCGCAAGTCCTAATCCAACTGCAAGCCGTGGCAACAACCATTGTATGGTCTGGAGTAGTCGCATTTATTTGCTACAAAGTAGTGGATGTTTTAGTTGGACTACGAGTTACGGAAGAAGAAGAGCGCGAGGGTTTAGATATTACCTCTCATGGTGAGACTGCTTACGAGATGTAATTTAAGCCGGTAGTCAATAGATGGGCATCATTAATTGATGCCCATTTTTCATTTTAGGGCAACATAAATTGATAAAAACACCTATTTTGATCTACTTCCCTAAAAGTTAAATACAATAGAGGAATGGTCCCACATTTAATTACCGCCTTAACAGGTCCTTTGCTTGATCTTGAGAAAAAAATTCTTGATGCCACACCAACTATCGAGCGTTGGTTTCGGTTGGAATGGCAAGATCACACGCCCCCTTTTTACTGCTCGGTTGACTTGAGAAACTCGGGTTTTAAATTAGCGCCAGTTGATACGAATTTATTTCCGGGTGGATTTAATAACCTATCCAATGAAATGCTGCCACTTGCGGTGCAAGCGGCAATGGCCTCTATAGAAAAAATTTGCCCCGAAGCACGTAATTTACTCTTGATACCAGAACGTCATACGAGAAATACTTTTTATTTACAAAATGTCGCTCGCTTAGCGGTAATTTTGAGGCAGACAGGGCTTAATGTTCGATTAGGAAGTTTGTCCGACGAAATCACTAAACCTACTACCATCGAGTTGCCAGATGGGCAGCGTTTGGTATTAGAGCCACTCAGTCGAATTGGCTTAAAGGGGCGTCGTTTAGGATTAAAAGATTTTGATCCCTGCGCCATATTACTCAATAATGACTTATCGGCTGGGGTTCCACCTATTTTAAAGAACTTGCATGAGCAATACGTATTACCCCCCTTACATGCTGGTTGGTCGACACGACGTAAATCGAATCATTTTGCTTGTTACGATGATGTGATCAAAAAGTTTTCTAAAATTTTAGATATTGATCCTTGGATATTAAACCCCTACTTTGCCACAGTTAAAGATGTGGACTTTAATGCGCGCGTTGGAGAAGAAGAGTTACAAGAAACTGCCGCTGGACTTCTTAAAAAAGTGGCTAAAAAATATAAGCAAATGGGCATTAAAGAAAAACCCTACTTAGTTGTGAAGCCAGATGCTGGAACATATGGCATGGGGATTATGACGATTCATGATGCGAGCGAATTAAAAGACTTGAATCGTCGTGAACGTAACAAGATGAGTGTCATCAAAGAAGGTTTAGAGGTTGCTCATGTGATTATTCAAGAAGGGGTTCACACCTTAGAAAAGATCAATGAGGCAGTTGCTGAGCCAGTGGTGTATATGATTGATCGCTATGTAGTCGGTGGATTTTACCGAGTGCATACTGGTCGTGGTCCTAATGAGAGTTTGAATGCACCCGGTATGCATTTTGTGCCTTTGGCATTTGAGCAAAATGCCATCCCTGACATTACCGCCAAGCCTGGCAGTACGATACCCAACCGGTTTTATATTTATGGGGTAGTTGCTCGCTTAGCCTTATTAGCGGCATCAATAGAGTTGGAACGTACTGATCCGCATATCGAGTGAGTATGATGAAACTTCTGTTCATCGCCGATCCGCTAGAAGATTTGAAGATTGAAAAAGACACAACCCTAGCTATGATGATTGCGGGACAAAAAGCAAGTCATGCAATTTATTTTGGCAAAGCGCAAACCCTCCACAGTACAGGAGCTAAAGTCCAAATCCTTGCGCAGCGTTTAGAAATCAATTTAACGCAAAGCCCATGGTACAAAATTGTTAGTGAATCGGTCGAAGACCTTGTAAATTTTGACGCAGTCTTAATGCGACAAGACCCACCCTTTTCAGTTGAGTATTTAACGAATACTTGGCTTCTGTCGCAGGCAGAAAGAGCGGGCGCCAGAGTCTTTAATTCGCCAACAGCACTGCGTGAGCACTCAGAAAAAGTTGCTATTTTAGAGTTTGCTAAATGGATCACGCCAACCTTGATTACCCGTTCACTAGCGCAGATCAAAGATTTTCATCAGCTACATCAGGATATTGTGATTAAGCCGCTGGATGGTATGGGGGGTATGGGTATTTTTCGGGTTGGCCCTGATGGCACTAATTTGGCTAGTATTGTGGAGACTTTAGGCCAAAATGGCGAACGATCCTTAATGGCCCAGCGATATTTATCAGAAATCAAAGATGGCGATAAGCGCTTATTACTGATCAATGGCAAACCAGTTCCATTCGTTTTGGCAAGGATTCCTCAAAAAGGTGATATTCGCGGGAATTTAGCGGCCGGCGGTATCGGGCAGGCTAGACCTCTTGGCCCTACAGAAATAGCAATTGCCAATGAACTAGGACCGGAACTGGTTAGGAGAGGCTTGTTCTTAGTTGGCGTAGATATTATCGGTAGTCACTTAACTGAGATTAATGTAACGAGTCCAACTTGTTTTGTGGAGATCACTCAACAGACAGGTTTTGATGTGGCTAAATTTTGGTTAGAAGAACTTGAAATGCAAATAATGAGAGGGTAAGATGGCTGGGATTTTGATAGTTGCTCACACGCCAATTGCAAGTGCGATTTTAGAATTCGTGGAGCATGTGTATAGTTCGGTACCAGATCAAGTTTTTGCAGTTGATGTTTCTGCGCATGAAGATACCAAATTGATCACTCAAAGACTCCTAGAAAGAATTGAACAAATGCAATCTTCTAGTGAGGTTTTAATTTTGACGGATATTATGGGCGCTACACCATCAAATGTAGCTAGTAAATTATCTTCATCGGGCTCCACGGGTAAAGTGTTGCAAATTATTACAGGGTTGAATTTACCCATGTTGCTGCGCGCCATTAGTCATCGTCACGAACCTCTTGATGAGATCGTAGAAAAAGCGCTACAAGGTGGCCAACAAGGAGTTATTCGTATTCGAGACTTATCCAAAGCGATTCCTTAATCATTTCTTAATCCATTTCATGCCAACACAATCAATTACTATTATTAATAAACTTGGGTTGCACGCGCGCGCCTCTGCCAAACTGACCCAACTTGCTGGACAATTTCCTTGTGAAATTACCCTTGAAAGAAAGGGGCGCCAAATCAATGCAAAAAGTATTATGGGTGTCATGATGTTGGCTGCAGGCATTGGTTCGGAAGTCATTTTAGAAACGCGTGGCGAAAATGCGGAAGAGGCAATGCAGGCATTAATTGACTTAATTAATGATCGTTTTGGCGAAGGCGAGTAATGCAACGTGCGACTCCATATAGAGCTCAAATCTATGCGAGGGTATAGTTAATGAGCTTTGCACTCCATGGACTCTCAGTCTCTAACGGTGTAGCAATTGGCCATGCCTTAACGATTTCAGCAGCGTCTCTAGATGTAACTCATCAATTTATTGCAAGCGGCTCTGAAGAGCAGGAAGTAGTTCGACTACAGCAGGCATTTGAATTAGCCATGCAAGAATTACATGATCTAAAAGATCGTTTACCAGAGGATGCCCCAGAAGAGATGAGCGCATTCTTAGATGTGCATCGTTTAATCTTAGAGGATATTGACTTACGGCAAAAGCCAGAAGCACTTATTTTAAAAAGACGTTATAACGCGGCTTGGGCATTAACGACTGTTTTAGACGAGTTATTACTTGCTTTTGAGGAGATTGATGATCCCTATTTAAAAGAGCGCGGAGCAGATTTTCGGCAAGTCATCGAGCGTGTATTGTATGCCCTTAATGGCTCATCGGAATTAAGTTTGGCCCCTTTATATCAGAAGCTAGATCGCCAATCAGCGGATGCAATTATTGTTGCACAAGATATTGCCCCGCATGACATGATGCGTTTTAAAGAACTTAATTTCTGTGCTTTTGTGACAGACTTTGGTGGAAAAAATTCGCACACTGCTATCGTTGCAAGAAGTCTAGATATACCTGCTGCGGTGGGCGTTAAACATGCTAGCGAGATTATTCAGCAAGATGACTTATTGATTGTAGACGGGGATAAGGGAATCGTCATTGTTGATCCATCACCGATGATATTAGAGGCTTACCGACAACGTCAGGCAGAAATCAAATTTTCTAAAGAACAATTACAGTTATTAAAATACACTCCGACTAAAACTATTGATGGCCAGCAAATTACGCTTATGGCTAATATAGAAACTCCTGAAGATGCTCCTGATGCATTAGACAGTGGGGCTGTGGGAGTAGGCTTGTATCGCTCCGAATTTTTATTTATGAACCGAAAAGGTGGTTTACCCGAAGAAGAGGAACAGTACCGCGCCTATGTGAAGACCATTGAGGCGATGTATGGCTTACCTGTTAATATTCGAACCATTGATATTGGGGCAGATAAAAATTTAGATAACGAAGATCATAAATTATCTTCAAATATTTCACCGCTGGGTTTACGCGGTATTCGCTGGTCATTATCTGAGCCGGAAATATTTTTAACACAACTCCGAGCGATATTGCGTGCATCCGCGCATGGTAAAGCGCAAATATTAATACCCATGTTGGCCCAGGCGCATGAGATTGAGTTAACCTTAGAATTAATTGGCGAAGCCAAACGACAGTTAGAGCAGCGCCAGCAAGCCTACAATACAGATATCAAAATCGGGGCGATGATTGAAATTCCGGCCGCAGCTTTGATCATGCCTTTATTTTTAAAATATTTTGACTTTGTATCAATTGGCACTAATGATTTAATTCAATATACGCTTGGGATTGATCGGGCAGACAATGCAGTGGCTCATTTGTACGACCCGTTACATCCGGCAATACTAAAACTGATTTATGACATTATTCAAGCTGCCAAAAAAGAAAATATTCCTGTTTCTGTTTGTGGCGAAATGGCTGGAGATTCCCAATTAACTCGGTTATTACTGGCGATGGGCTTAACAGATTTTTCGATGCATTCAAGCCAATTATTAACTGTGAAGCGAGAGATATTAAAGGCTTATATTGCCGACTTGACCCAGCAATTGCCACCAATTTTAAGTACCTATGAGCCAGAATTATTAAATGCTTTAGTAACAAATCTCAATAAGTAGTTCGGTATAGATTTAAATCGGCAATCGATCCTGACACACTACACAATGCGGATTTCTAGGAAGTTGGATTTGATGCATTTGCGTATGTAGTGCGTCCCAAATACCAAGTTTTCCAATCATTGGCGCGCCCGATTCAGTGATCACTTGCAAAGCTTGAGCGGCTTGGATAGAGCCTATGATTCCGACTAGAGGAGAAAATACACCCATACTTGAGCAGTTTGCTTCTTCAAATGATTCTGCTGGTGAAAACAGGCAAGCATAACAAGGAGAGTCTGCACGGCGCGTATCAAATACTGAAAACTGCCCATCAAACTGAATTGCAGCCCCAAAAATTAGAGGTTTACGATGTTTGACGCAAGCCGAATTGATCATTTGTCGGGTTCTAAAATTATCAGTACAGTCAATGACGATAGTGGCACTAGGTATCAATTCATCTAATAAGGTGGGGTCTGCTCTTTGATACACCGGGATGACTTCAACATGGGGGTTCAGGCGATTTAACATTGTTTGAGTTGAGAGCACTTTGGGCTGCCCAATCCGGGGAGTATCGTGCATGATCTGCCGTTGCAAATTGGTCAGATCAACCACATCATCATCAATGATAGTCAGCTTACCAATACCAGACGCAACCAGGTAGGGTGCGCACGCGCTTCCAAGTCCACCTGCCCCGATGATCAGGACATGGGCAGCACCAATCTTTTTTTGACCTTCGATACCGATGGCATCTAAGAGAATATGCCGGGAATACCTTAAAAGTTCTTGATCTTCCATGAAAGCCAAGTGGCTAAGCAGACCTATTATTCAAGTTTTGACTTGGAGCGAATGAAGGTTTGTCCTAACAGATAGGCCTTGGCCTGTTGGAGCATAAAGTCATCCACTGAGCCAAACTCGGGCAGCTTCTTATTCTTTTCTTTGAGGCGATCTTCAGGAGTCATCAAGGCATTTTTCTCTTCTAATGCTTGGAGTTCAGCCATGCGACGTTTCTCACGATCTGACAAAACTTGATCTTCGGCTTTTTGTTTATTTTTGAGATGATTCTCGCTATCAATTTCGCGTGTAATTAACACGTCATAGGGGTCACCTTCTGGATTTTGATCTACAGCAATATCCGGCTTGATACCATATGCCTGTATTGATCTGCCATTGGGTGTGTAATAGTAGGCAGTTGTTATTTTGAGAGCGGTATCAGAAGTAATTTGACGCACTGTTTGAACCGATCCCTTACCAAAGGTAGTTTTACCCATAATCGTTGCACGTTTCAGATCTTGTAATGCGCCTGAAACAATTTCTGAGGCTGACGCAGAATAGGCATTAGTGAGAACGACTAAGGGGATTTTTTTAAAAATAGCTGGCACATTAGATAGGGCATCGCCGCCCTCGGAAAGACGATAATTAGCAGGTTCAGCTTTATAGACTTGTTTACTACTAGCTGATTGGCCTTTGGTTGAAACGATCGTCGAGCCTGAAGGTAAAAAAGCTGCAGAAACTCCAACAGCCCCTTGGAGGATGCCACCGCCATTATTTCGTAGATCAAGAACAACGCCCTTGATATCAGGGTTTGCTTGATAAGCCTCGGTAAGGCGCTTAGCCAAGTCGGGCACAGTTCTTTCTTGAAAACTAGTAATTCGTACCCACAGAATAGCGTTGTCAATGAGCTTGGATTTTACTGATTGGACCTTAATTTCTGCGCGCGTGATAGTGATCGGAAAAGTCCGCTCCTCAGACTTACGGTAAATTGTGAGTGTAATTTTTGTTCCGGGCGCGCCGCGCATTTTACGTACGGCTTGATCGAGTGTCATGCCGCGGACAGGCTTATCATCAAGGCGAGTAATTAAGTCGCCAGATTGAATACCGGCTTTAGCGGCTGGGGAATCCTCAATCGGGTTCATGACTTTAACTAAGCCATCTTCAGAGGAGATCTCTATACCAAGGCCTGCAAAACGGCCTTGTGTTTGTTCTTGCATGTCTGAGAAATCTTTTGTATCCAAGAACGCCGAATGGGGGTCAAGACTGTTAACCATGCCCTTAACTGCATCGGTTAAAAGTTTTTTATCTTCAATAGGTTCAACGTACTCTCTTTTAACACTTCCAAATACGGAAGTAAATAAGCGAAGTTCTTCTAGCGGTAAAGCGGCATTTTGTTGAGCTACGGCGGTGACCTGCCAGGTAATAACAACTCCGGCAATAGCACCAATTGCAATGAAGAGGGTATTTTTTAGTATTGGGCGCATGCTCTTAATCCAAATAATAGTGTCGTATAGGTTTTAAATTATCGTTCAATTCGTAAATTAATGGGCGCCCGTTGGGAATATTTATATCCATAATATCCGTATCAGAGACTTCGTCAAGATATTTAACTATGGCGCGAATGCTGTTTCCATGAGCAGTGATGAGGGGTTTTTTCCCGGCGAGGAGGGACGGGGCAATGGATTCATTCCAAAGGGGTAGAACCCGGTGGACGGTATCTTTAAGGCATTCACCACGGGGTATTTCTGCCAAGTTCATTTTTTTATTGTACCTAGGATCTAGGTGCAGTTTTTGCTGATCTTCAAGGCTAATTTCAGGGGGGCGAACATCGTACGACCGGCGCCAGATATGAACTTGTTCAGCCCCATATTTTTCAGCTGTTTCCGCTTTATTCAGGCCTGCCAAGTTACCATAATGACGCTCATTCAAGCGCCAGTGGTGTACGGTGGGAAGCCACATATAGTCCATCACTTGTTGGACCTGCCACAAAGTTTCAATAGCCCTGCGAAGAACTGAGGTATAGGCTAAATCAAAACTAAAGCCGTTAGCAAGCAGTTTTTTACCTGCATCCCTTGCTTGTTCCTTACCAACAGGGGTTAAATCGACATCAACCCAACCTGTAAAACGATTTTCGAGGTTCCATTTGGACTCCCCATGGCGAATAAGTACTAACTGTTTCATAACATCATTCTATAATTGTGAAATGGAATTTATAACTAATACAAACAATCTTATCTTATTTGCGATGATGTTAGTCAGTGGGGCGATGCTATTTGCGCCTGCCCTGCCGGGATTAATTCATGGCAATGCATCTTTAACCCCGGCTGCCGCAACTTTGCTGATTAACCGGAGTAAGGCTTCAATTATAGATATTAGACCGTCAGCGGACTTCAAAACTGGGCATTTAGCGAGATCTAAAAACATCCCAGCTGAGCAGTTAACGACGGGCATAAGCCAGTTAGCACTTGATAAAACTGTCCCAATTATCTTAATTTGTGGCACGGGTAAGAGTTCCACAGCAATGATTAGTAAGGTGAAAAAATTAGGTCACGAGGATGTTGTGAGCCTGGAAGGTGGTATTGCGGCTTGGAATCTTGCCGGTTTACCCCTTGTTCGAAATGCTAGTTAATTTGCGGAGAAAATATGCCTACCGTAGTCATGTATAGTTCACAAGTTTGTCCTTATTGCAGAATGGCTGAAAAGCTTTTAGCAAGTAAAGGGGTTCATCAAATTGAAAAAATACTCATTGATTCCGATCCAAAACTACGGGATGAAATGATGTCTCGTACTGGCCGAAGAACAGTTCCTCAAATATATATTGACCAAACCCATGTGGGTGGTTTTGATGATTTAGCCGCTTTGGACAAGGCGGGTGCATTAGACCCTTTGTTGGCAGGATAATTGCAAAAAAGTGGTTTTAATCTGATTTAATCAGATTAAATGGGTCAGATTAAATAAGTCTGATTAACTAAGAAAATTAACAGCGAGAAGTATTTTTATTAAGATAGGAATTCCGATGTCGGAAGAGAATACAGAAGTTGCATCAGAAAATAGCAATGCCCCATCTTTTCAAATTCAAAGGGTGTACTTAAAGGATATTTCACTCGAACAACCCAATGCCCCACAGGTTTTTTTAGTTCAGGGCGAGCCGAACGTCCAAATACAAATCGATATTCAGTTTGGGCAATTGCAAGATGGGGTGTATGAAGTGATTGTTTTAGGGAATATTACGACTCGTGTGGAAGATAAAGTCCTATTTTTAATTGAGGCCCAACAAGCGGGTATCTTTGAGCTAAAGAATATTCCTGCCGAGCAACTAGAGCCTATGCTTGCAATTGCTTGCCCCAATGTTTTATACCCTTATTTAAGAGCCAACATTGCTGATTTAATTGGGCGTGGGGGTTTTCAGCCGATTCATCTTGCAGAAATTAATTTTCATCAGTTATACGAGCAACGTTTAAATGAGGTCGCGACCGCATCCAATGCTGATCAAACTTCTGGGATTATTCTCCCCAATTAAAACCTCTGTATGAGTCTGCCATGAACGTAACTATTCTTGGTGGAGGTGCATGGGGCAGCGCCATTGCAATTCATTTAGCAAAAAATCATAGCGATAGCAGTATTGAGCTTTGGGTCAGAGATGCTCAGCAAGGCCAGCAGATGCAATTGGACCGGGTGAATCAGCGTTATTTACCTGGGGTTTATTTTCCCAAGAATTTAGTTATTTCATCGAAATGGGATGATATTTGGCTTGGGCAAGATCTTACAAAGCAGTTAATCGTTATAGCAACTCCTCTGGCCGGGCTTGAGCAGACGTGTCAGCATTTAATTCGATCCGGACCAAGTAGTCAACATTGGCTTTGGTTATGCAAAGGGATTGACCCGCAAACCGGCAAATTACCTCACGAAATAATTACTCAATTACTCAATCAATCGGTTAACTCTGAGATCCAATACGGAGTCTTGTCTGGACCGAGCTTTGCGATAGAAGTTGCTAAAGGCTTACCTTGTGCGTTAACTGTTGCAAGTCATTTTCCGGATTTAATCAAGAGGACACAGCAACTTTTACACCGGGGTTCGATGCGCATTTATGCCAGTGAAGACGTGGTTGGCGTTGAGCTTGGTGGAGCTGTAAAGAATATTTTAGCAATCGCCACAGGTATCGTAGACGGCCTTGGTTTAGGTTTAAATGCCAGAGCAGCAGTGATTACTAGGGGGATGGTTGAGATGAGCCGCCTTGGACAAGCCATGGGTGCTCAAGCAGAAACATTTTCAGGCCTGGCAGGCCTTGGTGATTTAATACTTACCGCTACCGGTGATTTGTCACGTAATCGGCGAGTGGGTTTAGAGTTGGCTGTAGGAAAAAAATTACCAGAAGTTTTGGAAAAGTTAGGGCAAGTTGCTGAAGGGGTACGTTGTGCTCAGGCGGTTTTAAATTTAGCGCGGCAATATGGCGTAGAAATGCCGATCGTAGCAGCTGTTTGTTCAGTATTATTTGAGCAAGTAGAGCCAGCACAAGCCGTCGCAGCCTTATTAGCCCGGGATCCTAGGCCTGAATCAGGCAGATAATTTCAATTATTTTTAGATTTAGGCCTCAATGTATCCTTGATACTTAAACCCCATTTTTAAAACCATGTTGCCGCCAAGCTTCATAAACCACAATGGCTACCGTATTAGAAAGATTGAGGCTACGACTGTTGGCCATCATGGGTAATCGCCAGTGATTTGGTGATGGGATGGCCTGTCGGACTGCCTGAGGTAAGCCACTTGTTTCAGAGCCAAAAATGAAATAGTCGCCTTCTGCAAATGGAGCATGAGCGAGTGATTGCGAGGATTTCGTTGTCAGAGCGTGCCATTGGTGCGGTTGAGCTTCATTTACAGCTACGAACTTGTCCCAATTGGGGTAAGTCTGTAGGTTCGCAAATTCATGGTAGTCGAGTCCTGCGCGTTTTAATTTAGAGCTTTCAAGAGGAAAGCCTAAGGGCTCTATCAAATGCAAGTTGCAGCCGGTATTGGCACATAAACGAATAATATTTCCTGTATTAGGGGGAATCTCGGGGTGTACTAAAACAATATTGAACATTAATTGAACTCCTTCCGGGGGATTCTTACCATCACCCAATTACTGACCCATAGGGCACCTTTTGATTTTAGTGTTTTTGCAAAATGATGCAGTAAATACTCTGACTCCATATGGCCAACAACCACGCCAATCCGAAGATGGGAAAGATTGAGATCTGCACGAATGAGGAATGGATTTTGTATTGGGTTACTCTGCTCCGGGCAATAGGCTTTTTGTAAAGACACCCATTGATTCGCCATGGGCGTTTTGCAAAGGACGGACAGTTTTCTTGTCATTTCTTGGGTGCTTGAAAACCCACGTTGTGTGGTAAGTTGCGCAGTTTCTGGCAGGGGGATGAGGACATCGACAGGAGGAAAATGGGGTCGAGCAATTTTTTCCCAAGCAAACATTAACCCGGGGAGAAGGCGAAGGGCGCCATGCCGATCAATTTTCATGAGAATAGGCCAAAGGCGGCTATGATTAAATGCTAGGCAATAGCTCGCATCAAACCCCCAACGACCAGTTCGGCAACTTTTACAGACCCAGTGATGGCTTGGGGTGGCACAGATCACACACCGAGGCGTTCTACACAGTGAAACTAAAGAATGTAAACATACAGCGCAAATTGGATCTAATTGTCGAATAGAGCAGATAATACAACTCGTAGGCAGCAAATAGTCCAAAACCGAAGCCACTTTTTTGATGAATAACACCATATATCTTTTTAAATTTGGATGAAGCAGGAAACCGTCAATAAATCCACCAGTACATTCTGGCGATGGCTCAGCCAAGAGCTAACGATCAGAATGGAACAAAATTTACCTTTTATACGGGTAGAACCAAAAGCAATTTGTTTGATTGGTGTGCAAAGCCAGAAAGACGTTCAATTACTATATGAACGCTACCCTACAGCAAAATTTTCGGTGGATACGCCTTTTAGTAATAGCATTTTAAAAAAGGTTCTTGAATTTTTTCATATCTCGCGGCCCCGGTTACACGTATTGTCCTTACAAGGGATTGGGCTATTACCAGCACCACCTTTTGATTTTTTATGGGTAAGCGCTTGGCAGGTGTTTTTTGCAAACCAGGTACAGCCCTTTTTAAAACAATTGCAAGGATTGTTAAGGGAGGATGGTTTATTGATGATGAGTTATCTAGGGCCTGATACTGCTAAAGAATATCGTCAGATATTCCCTTCGGAGGTTTTTTTAGGGCTAGACATGCATGATATTGGCGATGCATTAGCAAAAACTGGCTTTGCAGATCCGGTCATGAATATGGAGTATCTCACATTGACCTACGAAAATAGTCAATTACTTCAGGATGATTTGCAAGCGCTACAAGTGATTCCTGAAAATTTAGATGCGGCGATGCAAAAAACCTTATATGACCAATTAGAGTGCTTAAAAGAACCCAGAGGATGGTCTCTAACCCTTGAGATTGTTTACGCTCATGCTTGGTTAGGGAGAAAAAGGGAGCCCAATATTACGACTATTCAAGCTAGCGAAATCACGATAAAAAATAAAAAATAGTAAACACTTACATGTCTTTTTGCACATGGGTATTGGCTTGAGCGTCAAAATATCAATTCAACACTATAATATGCACATAAACAGGAAAAATCTTCAAATTAGTAGGAAGAATATGAAATTACAATACAGCGCACTTAAAAATTTATCTATTCGTCTAAGAGGCTTAATGGGGAGTTTTTTAGGGTTATCCCTAAGCCCATTTGCTCTAGCATATAACGATATGCCAGGGGGTCCGGCAGTTCGCCAAATAAACTTCCCAGCCCCGGTTACCAAAATCATGGAAGAGATTCATTGGCTGCATTACTTTATGTTGATTTTATGTGTTGTGATTTTTGTGGCGGTATTTGGAGTGATGTTTTATTCGATCTTAAAACATCGTAAGTCTCTTGGCCATAAATCGGCATCTTTCCACGAAAGCACAACTGTAGAAATTATTTGGACAATCGTGCCATTTTTAATTGTGATTGGTATGGCCTTACCGGCTACCAAGACGGTCGTCGCGATGAAAGACACAACGAATGCTGATTTAACAATTAAAGCTACAGGTTATCAGTGGAAGTGGGGTTACGACTATATTAAAGGCGAAGGCGAAGGAATTTCTTTCTTATCTACATTGTCCACTTCACGCGAGCAAATTAATAATCAAGTCGAAAAAAGTAATACTTATTTAATGGAAGTTGACAACGAAGTCGTGGTTCCGGTCAACAAAAAGATCCGGGTCATTTTGACGGCTAATGATGTCATTCATGCTTGGACAGTACAAGGTTTTGGCGTGAAGCAAGATGCGATACCTGGCTTTGTAAGGGATACCTGGTTCAAAGCAGAAAAGATCGGCACTTATCGTGGTCAGTGCTCTGAACTATGCGGTAAAGAGCACGCCTTTATGCCGATTGTTGTTAAAGTGGTTTCGGATGCAGATTATGCAAGTTGGGTAGATAGTAAGAAAAAAGAAATGGCAGCGATGGCAGACGATCCATCGAAAGTCTACACACTGGAAGAATCCAAAGAGCGAGGCGCAAAAGTGTATGCCGCTAACTGTTCAGTATGTCATCAGCCAAATGGCCAAGGTGGCGGAGCGTTTCCAGCTTTAGCAGGATCTAAAGTCGTGAATGGTCCTAAGGAAGGGCAATACGCCATATTGCTAAATGGTAAAAACGCTATGCCAAAGTGGAATAGTCTGTCGGATACTGAATTGGCAGCTGTCATGACTTATACCAAAAACTCGTGGGGTAATAAATCAGGTGAAGTTATACAACCCAGTGACTTTGTAACAGCTAGAGCAGCAAAATAAATCTATAAACTTTGATACAAATATTGCATATTTAACTATTTGGAGTAGCAATGAGCACTACAACTACACACGATACAGTTCACGGTCACCATGATCACGCCCACGCGATGCCGCATGGCTGGCGCAGATGGTTGTTTGCAACCAATCATAAAGACATTGGCACGATGTACCTCATTTTCGCCCTAATGAATTTATTTGCTGGCGGCACGATGGCTTTACTCATTCGTTTAGAGTTATTTGAGCCTGGTTTGCAATTTATTCGGCCAGAATTTTTCAATCAGTTAACTACCATGCATGGTTTGGTAATGGTTTTTGGTGCAATTATGCCCGCCTTCGTGGGATTTGCTAATTTAATGATTCCATTGCAAATTGGTGCCGCAGATATGGCTTTTGCGCGGATGAATAATTTTAGTTTTTGGATTATGCCTGTAGCAGCAGCACTCCTATTTGGTTCCTTCCTAGCCCCAGGAGGTGCAACAGCCGCTGGTTGGACTCTATATGCACCTTTGTCTGTGCAAATGGGCCCTGGCATGGACATGACTATTTTTGCAATACATTTGATGGGTGCCTCTTCGATCATGGGGTCAATTAATATTATTGTGACGATTTTGAACATGCGCGCTCCTGGCATGTCTTTAATGAAAATGCCGATGTTTTGCTGGACTTGGTTGATTACAGCCTATTTATTAATAGCTGTAATGCCTGTTTTGGCTGGAGCTATTACGATGGTTTTAACAGATCGTCATTTTGGAACGAGCTTTTTTTCTGCCGCAGGTGGTGGAGATCCTGTGATGTATCAACACATTTTCTGGTTCTTTGGTCACCCAGAGGTTTACATCATGATTCTGCCTGCTTTTGGGATCGTTAGTGAAGTAATACCAACCTTTGCTAGAAAAAGATTATTTGGTTATAGTTCGATGGTCTATGCCACAGCGTCGATTGCCATACTTTCATTTATTGTTTGGGCGCATCACATGTTTACGACTGGTATGCCAGTGACGGGCCAACTCTTCTTTATGTACGCCACGATGCTCATTGCTGTACCGACTGGTGTAAAAGTATTTAACTGGATTGCTACTATGTGGCGTGGATCGATGACGTTTGAGACACCTATGTTATGGGCGATTGGTTTTATATTTGTGTTCACACTCGGTGGATTTACTGGCTTAATTTGTGCGATGGCTCCCATTGATATTGGTATTCAAGATACCTATTATGTTGTTGCGCACTTTCATTACGTGCTAGTTGCTGGCTCACTATTTGCGATGTTCTCTGGTTTTTATTATTGGGCGCCAAAATGGACTGGTCATATGGTTAACGAAACTCGGGGGAAGATTCACTTTTGGGGTTCAATGATTTTCTTTAACATCACTTTTTTCCCAATGCATTTTTTAGGTTTGGCTGGAATGCCAAGAAGATATGCTGACTATCCGGTGCAGTTTGCAGATTTCAATGCCATAGCCTCAATTGGTGCCTTAGGATTTGGTTTATCACAACTATACTTCTTATTGTTTGTTGTTTTACCAACGTACCGTTCGGGTCAAAAAGCGGAAGCCAAATCATGGGAAGGCGCACATGGCTTGGAGTGGACTGTACCATCACCTGCTCCATTTCATACCTTTGAAACTCCGCCTTTGGTGAAGTAATTCATCGGATCATCATTACCATGGACCAACAAAATAAAATCCTCTCTGCTAATAAGCGGATGGGATTTACTTTAGTAAGCATTGCGGTTGCCTTTTTTATCGCAATCATCTTAAAAAAAATCGTTTTTCCTGGGTAAGTAGGGGATGTTTTCAATAGCGACGCTTAACAGACAGATGCTTCTTAAGCTGTTAGTCGTGACTGTTTTTATGTTTTGTTTTGGCTATGCTTTAGTGCCTGCTTATAAAGCGATTTGTGAGTTGACAGGTCTTAATGTGGTCACTAGTAAAAACGAATATGGTATTAGAGCCTTAGGGGCGACTAAGCCCGTTGAAAATAACACGCAAATAGACTATTCACGAACTGTAACTATTGAATTCGATTCAAATGCTCGTGGGCCCTTTCGATTTCGGCCAGTCAAAAACTTTATCGAAGTCCACCCTGGCGAGTTAAATCAAATTATCTATGAAGTCGTGAACGAGCAAAATCAAACGATTGTTGCCCAAGCGATTCCCAGTTACGCTCCGAAGATTGCGACCCAACATTTTACAAAATTGGAATGTTTTTGTTTTCAACAGCAGTCGCTAGCACCCAAAGAGTCTAGGGAGATGCCAGTCATGTTTGTGATCGACCCTAATCTTCCGAAGGACGTTAAAACGATTACGCTTTCGTATACTTTTTTTGAAATTCAGAGTGCGCAACCTGTTGTTCGTGGAGAAGTAAAGCCATCAAAAATCTAAGGAAAATCTTTTAAGTGAGTTTATTAAACTTGATAAGTAGTTTTTTTAAATCCATGAGGGCAGTGCTTTGGGGGTTTTTAGGTGTAAGACGGGGTGACGGGCATCAGGAAGATATGGCTTCCTTGTCTTTTGTTCATGTAATAATTGCTGCTGTTATTGGGGTAATCGGTTTTATGACAATATTGCTTTTAATCGTTCGGGCAGTATTGGCTAGCTAGTAGACATTGATTAATTTTGTTTCGTAGTTTATTTGTAGATATTTAAGGAGAGCAACATGTCTTCATCAACGCAACCATACTACTATGTGCCTGAGCCATCTCGGCACCCAGTTCGGGCCAGTATTGGCCTACTCGCATTTGGCTTTGGAATGTCCCAGTGGGTAAATGGTGTTGATTGGGGAGCGTACCTAACTGGCGCTGGTGTCGTTTGGGTTTTATTTGTTCTATACCAATGGTTTGGTGAAGCAATTGCCGAGTCGGAGAGTGGTCGAAATGGGGTAAATGTAGACATTTCATACCGCTGGTCAATGAGTTGGTTTATTTTTTCTGAAATTATGTTTTTTGGGGCATTCTTTTCCGCCCTGTTTTACGCTAGAAGTATTGCCATGCCTTGGTTAGGAAGTATTGATCATCAATTAATCTGGCCTAATTTTGCTGCGAACTGGCCTAATGCCGGCCCAGGGGGCTTGGTAGAGTCTTTTCAAACGATGGGTCCATGGCCTATTCCAACGATTAATACAGCGATCTTATTAACTTCAGGCTTAACGATTACTTGGGCGCATCATGCTCTCAGAGAAAATAATCGTAAACAGGCCATACAAGGTTTAGCACTCACGGTTGCTTTGGGATTCTTATTTGTATGCTTTCAGGTATATGAGTATGTGCACGCCTACAGCGAACTCAACCTTAAGCTCACATCAGGCATATACGGCTCAACATTTTTTATGTTGACAGGCTTTCACGGCTTTCATGTTACCTTGGGGGCGATTATGCTGGCGGTAGTTTTAGTGCGTTTAATGAAGGGGCACTTTACTGCTGAAAATCACTTTGGTTTTGAGGGTGCAGCATGGTATTGGCACTTTGTTGACGTGGTTTGGTTAGGCCTTTATTTGCTTATTTATTGGATGTAGTTTAGAAAATAAAAAAACCGCTGTAATCACAGCGGTTTTTTTTCGACTTTGCACATCAACTCCCGACTCGAATACCCGTGCTCTGAATATATCCAAGGGAATAAGCAACCCAGACCGTAATAAAGAGGAAAATAGATAGACCGATTCTTAAAAATAGAGATCGAACCATATTAGAGCTAGAGCCTTTATCACGCATCATAAAAAAGAGTGCTGCACCAAGGCTGATTAGGATACCAATAAAAACAATTGGGATTAAGATTTTCATGGATAAATTATCGCTGTTTTTTTAAAAGTATGAATAATCCATTAATACATGATATTCGAACTAGGCCGACAGCTTTTATAGCGATGGTATTACTGGTCGTTTTGGGAGTGCAGCTTGGCATGTGGCAGATTCGACGAGCTGACTATAAAAAGAGCGTAGCTCTAGAAATCCTTGCGAAAGGCCAAGAAAGGCCGATACGGGCTGGGATGGACTTGGTTGGAGTAGATGACATGTTCCGACCGATCCAAGCAACAGGTGTTTGGCTTTCTGATCAAGCGATTTGGTTAGCTAACCGTCCACACCCGAAAGGGCGAGATCCAAAAACTGGCATTACAACAGGGTTTTTTTTGTTGATGCCACTGCAGATTAAAGATAGCCCCAAAGAAATTGTTTGGGTGAATCGGGGGTGGGCACCAAGAAGTTTTATAGAACGTATGGAAGTACCGGAGGTAATTACTTCTCGTCAAGAGACACACGTAGAGGGTGTGGTATTTGCGCAGGAGGGTAAAACTTTTGAGTTTTCAAAAGAGGCACCAAAAACACCTACTGATATGGCTTCAGACGGCAGAAAACTGCAAGAGAATATCGATTTGGCTCAAGAGAAGCTAGAAAATCAATGGGCACAATTATCTTTTGTGATTCGACAAAATCAGGCGGAATTAAAGGATGGCTTGGACCGTCATTGGCCTGCTTCGACTCTCGGTGTTGAAAAGCATGAAGCTTATGCTGCGCAATGGTTTGGCTTGGCACTCATGACATTTTTATTTTGGGGTTTTACTGGCCTGCGCAAGAGATTTCAATCATTGCGATAATAGAGATTTACCGATCAGATAAATTATGCAAAACGACATACCGCTCATACCTGCTAATGCAAGCCAGGAGCAGATTAATGCTCGCACGCAACGTGGCCGTTGGCAAATGTTTTTAGTGTTGCTTGTTTGTGCGGCACCGGTCATCGCCTCTTATGTGACGTTTTATCTTATTAAACCAACAGGGGGTCAAACTAATTATGGTCAATTAGTCTATCCAGTTCAAGAGGCACCCGAGGTGCTATTAAAACCCGAGTTTTATGGTAAGTGGACTTTATTGATGGCAAGGCCTGCGGCCAATTGTGAGCAGGATGAAAAGGATTGTGCGCAGTTACTTTATTTGATGAGGCAGATTAGAACATCGCTTAATAAGGAAAAAGGTCGTTTGCAGATCATTTGGTTAAATTTAGATAGTGCAGTGGTTAGCCAAAAATTATTAGATGCCTATGATCCTGAAGTTGCAGGGGTACGTATTATTGTGCTCCCAAGCAGCAAAGAGGAAAGAGCTGCTGTTGAAGAATGGTTAAATTTAGATAATGCGAAAAATGCAATTCAATTGATTGATCCTCAGGGTAATAGGATGATGCGTTTTGGAACAGAAAATAATGAGCTTGACTTTAAAAAAATGCGTAAAGATATTGAAAAACTGCTGAAGTGGAATCCCACTGGTAAGTATCGTCAGTAAGACGCGAGCTCTAAAATGTCCTTACAGTTAATAATTCAACTCGCAATTATCGCTTTAATCGTCGGCACGATACCGCTTACGTATGCCATGGTCAAAGGAAGTGCCAAAGAATATCACCGATTTGTATGGTTAGTATTATTTTGCACGTTTGATTTAATCTTGTTTGGTGCTTTTACGCGTTTAACAGACTCCGGACTGGGTTGTCCGGATTGGCCGGGATGTTATGGTCATTCAAACCCACTATTAGCTCTGCAGGAGATACAGTTAGCACAAACAGAAATGCCGTTTGGGCCTGTGAGCCTCACGAAGGCATGGATCGAAATGCTACACCGCTATTTTGCTAGTGGGGTAGGATTTTTAATTATCGTACTTGTCGTGGTGGCGTGGCTGAAACGGGCAACGCTGGGCCTTCAGACTTTTTATGGTGCGATGGTTCTATTGATATTAGTTTGCTTGCAAGGTGCATTTGGCGCGTGGACAGTTACCTTGAAGTTACAACCCTTGATTGTTAGTATGCACTTATTACTGGCAATGATTTTGGTCATTGGCTTAACGTGCTTGGGGGAGTTTAGTCATTCAGCTCATCAACAAAATTGTGCGTTCAGAAAATCTCCAAGCTACTCCCTAGGATGGCCAGTCATTTTATTAGTAGTCAGTTTGTGGCAAATATTTTTAGGAGCTTGGGTAAGCACTAACTACGCTGTGCTTGCTTGCAATGGTTTTCCTTTATGTAATGGTGAGTTGATACCATCCCAAATGGATTTTGAGCATGGCTTTACTTGGTGGCGAGAGCTTGGGAAAACAGCTTCTGGGGAATATCTTTCAGTTCATGCCCTAACGGCTATTCATTGGGTTCATCGTTTAGGCGCCTTAGTGATTTTACTAACAGTCATTATTTTTTGGGTGATGACAAAAGCAGAAATATTGAAGGGTGATTTTTTATGGCAAAGCAGATTAACGTTTTGGCGTAAAGCTTTAATGGGCGTTATTTTCTTACAAATTGGCACAGGTTTATCGAATGTAGTATTAAATTGGCCGATGATTGCTGCTTTAGCGCATACTGGTGGCGCTGCATTATTAGTTATTTGTGCGACGCAACTCATTTTATTGGCGCTACCAAAACCGATTGATTCATGACTCTAAGTTTAAATAAAGAATTACCCAAATGGCGTCAATTTTATATTTTGACAAAGCCTAGGGTTACACAACTTGCGGTATTTTGTGCCGTGATTGGTATGTTTTTAGCCACGCCTGGTATGGTGCCATGGCGCATTTTGTTGGGGGGCTCATTAGGAATTACCTTATTGGCAAGTGCGGCTTTTGCGGTCAACTGCCTGATTGAACAAAAAGTAGACGCCAAGATGAAGAGAACGGCTTGGAGGCCCTCTGCCACAGGTGAGCTCTCAGTAAAGTCGATTCTTATTTTTTCTGCCATCTTGGGAGCCTCTGGGATGTTGCTGCTATGGTATTTTGCTAACTCGCTGACGATGTGGTTAACTTTTTTCACTTTTGTTGGTTATGCCGTGGTTTACACCTGGTTTTTAAAACCAGCTACTTCACAAAATATTGTGATTGGTGGATTATCTGGTGCGATGCCACCAGCTTTAGGTTGGGCAGCCGTTGCTGATCAAGTTCCACCGGAAGCATGGTTATTAGTTTTAATTATCTTCGTCTGGACGCCGCCGCATTTTTGGGCATTAGCGCTTTACCGACGTGAAGACTATGAGAAATCTGGATTACCCATGTTACCGAATACCCATGGCGAAAAGTACACCCTATTACATATTGTGTTGTACACCTTAATCATGTTGGCAGCATCTTTATTACCTTATGTGTATGGTATGAGTGGGCTGTTATATATGTTCAGCGCCTTAATCCTCGGACTCATATTTTTATATTACACAATTAGGCTTTACTACCAATATTCGGATTACCTAGCTAAAAAAACATTTCGGTACTCCATTTGGTATTTATCTCTTTTATTTGCAGTACTCTTGATTGATCATTATGTCTAATGGAATAGTTTCTTGGCTTCTTCGGCAAAGCCTTATCGTACTTTTGCTGAGTCTAATCGGTTGTTCGCAGCAATTCAAATTTAATCATGTTGACATAACGGGCTCTAGTTCTTTTTCGCCGAAGTTTGAGTTAGCTGATCATCACGGAAAACTCAGAAAGCTAGAAGACTTTAATGGTAAGGTAGTACTTGTTTTTTTTGGATTTACGCAATGTCCGGATGTTTGCCCATCGACGATGATCGATTTAAAAAAAACATTAGAAGACTTAGGTTCGAAGGCGGATCAGGTACAAGTACTATTTATTACATTAGACCCAGAGCGCGATAGCCAAGAAATTTTATCGGCATATGTTCCTGGCTTTGATCCAAGATTTCTAGGCTTGCGCCCATCGAACAAAGAGGAGCTCGATCAGATCATCAAATCGTATCGAATTTTTTATCAAAAGGTACCTAATGCGGATAAAACCAGTTATACGATCGACCATACGGCGGCTAGCTTTGTGATCGATCCAAAGGGTCAACTACGTTTATATGTCAAACATGGTCAAAGTACAGATCTACTGGTGAAGGATATTCAGCAACTCTTACGGTAGAGGAGAATTAGCGTAATCATGGCCTAAAGCTAGGCTACGCGTTTTTTAAAAACTTCTTTAAGAGCTAACTAGCAAAGTACGCATTTTTTTAAGCGCCGCCACTTCAATTTGTCGAACACGCTCGGCGGAGATATTGAATTTCGCGGCAAGCTCATGGAGGGTCATTGCCTCTTCGCCAGATTGATTGGCTAACCAGCGAGATTGGATGATCAATTTACTACGCTCATCTAATTGCTCGATGGCTTTGTTCAGGCCATGCAACTCTAGGTCAAAAGTCTCTTGCTTCATAAGGACTTGAGTTGGTTCAAGGCGCGAATCAGCCATCCAAGCACCCTGAGCAATATGCTGATCATCATCTTGATCTGGCTCTAGTTGAACGTCTTGCCCACCAAGACGAATTTCCATTTCTCGAACATCGGAGGCCTTCACATCAAGGGCTTTGGCAAGCGCATCAATTTCTAAAGGGGACATTGCTTGGATATTTGGTTTATTGCTACGAAGATTAAAGAAAAGCTTACGCTGAGGTTTGGTAGTTGCAACCCGCACTAAACGCCAATTTTTTAAGATGAATTCGTGAATCTCGGCTTTAATCCAATACATTGCATAAGAAACTAACCGAGTACCTTGGCTCAGATCAAAGCGCTTAACGGCTTTCATGAGACCAATATTGCCTTCCTGAATGAGATCAGCGTGCGGTAGTCCATAGCCAAGATATTGCCTAGAAACGGAGACGACCAAACGCAGATGGCTCATAATAAGGCGCCTAGCGGCTTCAAGATCGTTATCTTTGGCAAGTCTTTGGGCTAACGATATTTCCTCGGAAGCGGTCAACATGGGCATTTGGTTTACCGCGGAGATATAGGACTCCAAGCTGCCCATTCCACCTCTTGGCAAAGAGGGCATTTGCGGAAGTAAACTTAAAGACCCAGAGGTGCTTTGGTGATCTGAAGTTAAAGAGAGTGCAATCGTCATAATTTCTTATTTTAGCACTCATTGGAACGGAGTGCTAAAAATAACTTAGCACGTTATTTTTGACTTATGTAATTGATTTTATTCGATAATTAAATTAAGTTTTACAAGACTTAGTCAGCAAGCAGTTCATGAGCAAATTGTGCAGCTTGAAAAGCCTGGATTTGCTCTAAGCCCTCTCCGACCCCAATCCCTAAAATGAAGGGCCGGTTCGATTGCTCTAAAAACGCTTGTGCAATCGCACAAAGTACCCCACCTTTGGCGGTACCATCCATTTTGGTAATAATCAGACCAGTTAGGGTGATTGCTTCATGGAAAGCCTTTACTTGCGCCAGCGCATTTTGACCAGTGTTGCCATCAAGAACTAGAACGGTATGATGTGGCGCACTTGGGATAAGCTTTTGGATCACTCGTGAAACCTTTTTAAGTTCCTCCATAAGGTGGGCCTGAGTTGCTAGTCGACCAGCCGTATCAATAATTAAGACATCAACCTGCCTAGCAATGGCTGCTCCTATGGCATCATGGGCAACTGTGGCTGCGTCTCCAGTAGACTGGCTAATTACATCTACCGCATTTTTTTCACCCCACTCGAAAAGCTGTTGTCTAGCAGCAGCACGAAAGGTATCGCCAGCTGCTAGCAAGACTTTTTTTCCTTGATTTTGAAGGGCAAAACAAAGTTTACCGATAGAAGTGGTTTTACCTGCCCCATTTACCCCAACAATTAACCACACTTCCGGTGTGTGCACTGAAGTATGTGAAATTAGTGGATTCCTATTAAACTCTAGAGGTAGTAGAAGATTAGTCAGTAAGTTTTCAAGATTTTGTTTCAGGTCTTGAGCATTTTTAATTTGATTTTTTTTGGCAAGTGTACGTAAGGATTTAATCAGCTTTTCCGTCGCGTGGATACCGACATCAGCTAGTAATAGGGACTCTTCAAGGGAATCAAATAAAGCCTCATCGACTTGTGTGCGATTAAATAAGGCAGAGAGTGTTTTACGAATTCCGAACATAGATCTCATTTTAAAACGAATATTCATAAAGGTATTTATAAACGATGTTTCTAAAACAATTTAATCAACTCGGTACCATTTTTAAGCAAGGTAAAAATATTCTTATATTGTTTATAGGCGTTGGCATTTCAAGCCAAGTATTTGCTCAAAAAGCTGCAGAGATTATGCATGAAAAGATTTTAGATAATGGTTTAAAAGTAATTGTTAAAGAAGATCATCGATCGCCAACGGTGGCACATATGATTTGGTATAAAACTGGTGCTATTGACGAAAATTATGGTGTGACTGGGGTAGCCCACGTATTGGAGCATATGATGTTTAAGGGGACAAAAAATATTGCTTCTGGGGAGTTTTCGAAAAAAATTGCCGCCTTGGGTGGTCGTGAAAATGCTTTTACATCGAGTGATTACACCGCCTACTTTCAGCAAATAGAAAAATCACACTTACCTGAAATGATGCGCTTAGAGGCGGACCGAATGCATCTACTCAATTTTACGGAAGCAGAATTTCTAAAAGAAATCAAGGTTGTGATGGAAGAGCGAAGACTTCGCACAGAAGATAAGGCAACGGGTCTTTTATATGAACAGTTTTTAGCGACGGCATTTAACTCTGCGCCAAACCGACATCCTGTTGTTGGTTGGATGTCTGATTTAAAAAATATGACATATCAAGATGCTAGAGACTGGTATGACCGGTGGTATACACCGAGTAATGCAGTTTTAGTCGTTGTAGGAGATGTCAATCCACAGGAGGTATTTAGCCTAGCGCAAAAAACTTATGGTCAAGTTCCAAATAAGACATTGCCACTCAGAAAAGTTCAATCAGAACCAGAGCAAAGAGGCATGCGGCGCTTTATAGTCAAAGCCCCTGCTGAGAATATTGTTGTGTTTATGGGTTGGAAAGTGCCTAAAATAATCAACGGGGATTTGGGTCCAATCGAGCCGTTTGCTTTATCTGTTTTATCAGGGATATTAGATGGTAATCAAAATACGCGCCTTAATCGAATTTTAGTAAAACAAAAACGGATAAGTTCTGGCGTGGGCGCATCTTACGATGCCGACGCAAGGGGAGAACAGCTCTTTTTTATTTCAGGGACTTTATTAGCAGGAAAAAAGCCGGAGTTATTTGAGTCAGAAGTAAAGAAGATAATTAGCGATATTGCTAAAAATGGCGTTCAAGCCGCAGAGCTTGAACGGGTTAAAATCGCTGTTACAGCCTCTCAGGTCTACAAACGGGATTCAGTTTTTGGGCAAGCCATGGAAATTGGCTCTAGTGAAATGAGTGGACTTTCTTGGAAGAAAATTGATCAAGTAAGTGAGAAAATATTAGATGTGACTGCAGCACAAGTCCAGGAAGTAGCAAGCAAATATTTCCAGGATGCACAACTTACTGTTGGTATATTAGATCCGCAGCAGATGTCTAAGAAAAATCCTCTTGGAAGTCAGCCCCCATTCGTTGTTAAGCATTAATCAGAGATCAGGAATATGAATTCAAAGAACTTAGCACCCAGGAACTTGGTCTACATCAAATTAGTAAGTGTACTTTTGGGTTTATTTTTTGTGCAGTTAGCATCGGCAGCCTTACCAATTCAAAAAATTCCATTATCTTCAGGTGCGCAATTGTATTTTGTTGAGACCAGGGGGATTCCGATGGTCAATATTGGCATCGACTTTCCAGGCGGGAGTGTGCATGATGCGAAGGGCAAGATTGGCGTTAGTGATTTTACGGCAGATTTAATGAATAAGGGTTCAAGGATTAGGGGCTCTTTGCAAGATGAGGCCAAAATTGTTGACCGGATATCTGATTTAGGAGCAGCGGTATCATTTCAATCGGGGAGTGAACTAACGACAGTTCGAATAAAAACGTTAAGTAAGACTGAAATCTTAGATCAGGTTATAGACCATGTCAGCGACATATTAGCTTTTCCTTTATTTGATGGAAAAGTTTTAGCTAGAGAAAAAACTTTAGAAATTAGTGCCCTTAAGGATAGCGAAACAAAGCCAGAGACAATCCTTGCAAAGCAGTTTAAGAAAATGATTTATCGGGACCATCCTTTGGCGAATATGTCTACAACAGAGTCCATTTTGCGTATCACTGGAGAGGATTTACGACAATTTCATCAAAAGTTTTATCGTCCGGGTAGTATGAAAATTTTGATTGTTGGCGATGTTAGCCAAGAAAAAGCGATAGCTATCGCAAATCGTTTAATTGCTAATTTGCCCAAGGGAACCATCAACTTACCAGAGTTGCCTAAACTGGAACCGCTAGCTCCGGCTAGTTCAAGTCAGCGGGAGGTACGGATTGCTAATCCTGCTCAGCAAGCGCATATCCAAATGGGGATAACGGCTATTCCTAGAAATAGCCCAGATTATTTTCCGTTACTCGTTGGTAATTACGTACTTGGTGGTGGCGGATTTGTTTCCCGTTTAATGAATGAGGTTCGTGAGAAAAGAGGCCTAGCCTATAGTGTTTATAGTTACTTAAATCCAGGCAAGAGTTCGGGGTTTTTCTCTGCGGCAATGCAAACTAAAAAAGACCAAGCTGAAGAGTCTGTGCAATTACTTCGCAAGACGATTCAGGAGTATGTAGAAAATGGCCCAACACCAGAAGAGTTAGTTGCTGCAAAGAGTAATTTAATCAATGGCTTTCCACTAAGGATCGATAGTAATAGTAAGTTATTAGATAATATTTCATCGATTGCTTGGCATGAATTACCACTCAATACCCTTGACGAATGGACGAATCAAGTGAATCAAGTAACGCAGCGCGACATTCAAATAGCGCTTAAAAAATACTTAGATATGGATCGCATGGTAACTGTTGTTGTTGGGGGTCAATGAAGAAGTTCCCTCCCCCTAAAAAAGTTCGAATTATTGGTGGATTCTGGAGAAGTCGATTAGTCCCCGTAATAGAAGAGGCGGGTCTGCGACCTAGCACAGATCGTGTTCGGGAAACACTTTTTAATTGGTTGGGGCCTAGTTTAGAGGGTTCTAGGTGCTTAGACTTATTTGCTGGTACTGGAGTTTTAGGATTAGAGGCCTGCTCCCGAGGGGCTTTGCATGTGACCTTTGTTGAGTCCAATCCAAAGATTTTTTTGAATTTGGAGAAAACGATTGCAACTTTGCAACCTCTCCCACCGAATTGCTCGGTTGATTTAAAGAAAATGGATGCTTTTAAATGGCTTCGTATGCAGTCTCAAATCGATTATGATGTGCTCTTTATTGACCCCCCATTTGACTCTCCAAGTCTACTATTCGATGCATTAAAGATTCTAGGAGAGTTTCATAAAAAGACTCTTAGGACAATAATGTATGTAGAATCCCCTGTAAGGCTAGAAAATGCAGCTATTTTGAACGATTTGCAGGGTTGGAGTATTGAGCGGCAGTTAGTTGCTGGAGCAGTGAAGGCGTCATTATTAAAACAATTAGTAAAAGAGTAACGCATTATATTTTAAGGAGTAAGCATGTCAATTGCAGTATATCCTGGGACTTTTGATCCTTTTACCCGTGGTCATGAGGACTTAGTTCGAAGAGCTTCGTCGATTTTTGGAGAGCTTGTTGTAGGTATTGCTGATAGTAAAAATAAGAAGCCTATTTTTACATTAGAGGAGCGCATACAAATTGCTAAAGAAGTCCTTGGGCATTATCCGAATGTTCGTATTGAGGGCTTTGGAGGTTTATTAAAAGATTTTGTAAGAAAAAATAATGCTCGGGTGATTGTTCGAGGACTACGCGCTGTTTCAGATTTTGAGTATGAGTTCCAAATGGCTGGTATGAATCGTTATTTGGTACCAGAAGTAGAAACGCTCTTTTTAACGCCGTCTGATCAGTATCAATTTATTTCTGGATCGATAGTGAGAGAGATTTCATCGCTTGGTGGAGACGTTAGTAAATTTGTATTTCCTTCGGTTGAGGCATGGCTTAAGCAGAAATTAAATCCAGGGAATTAATTCTTATGGCTTTGATGATTACGGATGAATGTATTAATTGCGATGTATGCGAGCCAGAATGTCCAAACGATGCCATTAGTATGGGTAAAGAAATTTACGAAATCAACCCAAACAAATGTACAGAATGCGTTGGGCACTACGATAAGCCACAATGCCAGATTGTTTGTCCTATTGCATGTATTCCGACTGATCCAGCTTACATGGAGTCTGCGGCACAGTTAATGCAGAAGTATCATGACTTACAAAATAAAAAATTATTAATCGGTAGCAAGTAATAACTCATGCAATTTAAACTGAAGCCTGGTGTAAGGTTTTCATGGCGCTAGAAGGGTCAGTAGATAGCAATTCTGAAAAAAGAAGACGCGTTTTTTCGATTGATTGGTTAATTCGATCAAGATCGAGTTTGGGTGGGCGTTTTAAAACATAACTTGCCACTTCCTGATGGGGTTGACCGGGTTCAACTAATTGGCGAGGGTGACCAATGCCCAGCCGAATTCGCCAGAAGTCAAGGGTGCCGAGGTGTTGTTGAATACTTTTTAAGCCATTATGACCACCAGTTCCTCCAGCCCATTTCAGGCGAACCGTACCGGGCGCCAAATCTAATTCATCGTGTATAACTAAAATATTAGCACTAGGGATTTGATGAAAACGACAAATAGCTCCTACAGCCTCACCACTCAGATTCATATAGGTAGTTGGTTTTAAACACCAGACATCGTGATTCTGATATTTGCCATGAGCCAGATGGCCTTTGAATTTGGCGTCAGGTGAGAAGTTCATATGTAGACTATCTGCAAATTGATCGCAAAGCCAAAACCCAGCATTATGGCGATCATTTTCATGCTCTTTGCCGGGATTGCCTAAGCCAATAATGAGTTGAATCATGGAGTTACTTATATGCGAAAAGTTAACGCTATAAAAGTCAGCGCTGACAGAGTCAAAAGACCTATTTAGTTAGACCCACACAATTTATTTTAAGGTCAAACATGGTTGATTGTAGATTGTAATTTCAATATATAGCAACCCTCGGCTAGTATCTTTTTAATCCAAGCTGAAGTAGTTCAAGTGTACTCTGTGATACGCTTGATTTTGCCTCTGCGAGCGAGTATGAAGGAAAAAACCCGCCTTGGCGGGTTTTGAAGTACCTTGCAACGTTGCATTAAAAGCTGAGATTTTACTCTTCTTTATCTTTCACTTTAATCGCAGTTGGAGCAGCAGGGGCTTCAGGGGCGCCAGATGATAATGGCTCAGCTGACACAGACGGCAATCTTGCCACAGCAACAACCGGGTTATCTTGCTCAACGTGCAAGCTTAATACCACGCCCTTGGGTAGAGTAAGATCTTTTGCATGAATTGAATGACCAACCTCTATTTTGCTTAAATCGACTTCAATAAATTCAGGTAAATCGGCTGGCAAGCAGGAGATCTCTAAATCATTAAAGACATGATTTACTACACCGCCACCGAGTTTAACGGCTGGTGATATTTCATCGCCCTTAAAGTGCAGGGGAACACGAACATGAATTTTTTGTTTGGCATCAACTCGTTGGAAGTCAACATGCAAGACAAGTGGTTTAAAAGGATGCATTTGATAATCGCGCAATAAAGCTTGCTGCACATTACCACCAACCTCAATTTCAAGAATCGAAGCATGAAAAGCTTCTTTTTTGAGGGCATGAAAAAGGGCATTGTGATCGAGTTCCACTGCTTGCGGTAATTCTGTTCCACCGTAGATGATGCCGGGTGTTTTTCCAGAGTTGCGCAGGCGGCGGCTCGCACCAGTGCCCTGTACGCTACGTTCGAAGGCTACAACTTTCATGATTTACTCCTAAATAATTAAAATGCACTTATTCAAGGAATAAGTGTCCACTCTCCGTTCGCGACCAAACGGAAAAGTCCTCCATTATATCCTGAAAGCTTCTGTTTTGGCTAGTCGTTATCAGAAAACATAGAAATGACCGAGTCGCCTCTACTAATCCGCAGCAATGTCTCTCCTAGTAGTGGAGCAATGGAGAGAACGCGTATTTTCGGATTGTATTTTGCCGCGTCTTTGAGGGGAATCGTATCTGTTACAACCACTTGGTCGAGCTCAGATTCGGAGATACGGCTAATGGCATTGCCTGAGAAGACAGGATGGGTACAGTAGGCCATGACGCTTTTAGCGCCACGCTCTTTGAGCACTTGGGCGGCTTTGCAAAGGGTTCCACCGGTATCGATCATGTCATCCATGACAACGCACCGGCGATTCTCGACATCTCCAATGACATTCATGACTTCCGAAAGGTTTGCTTTTGGCCGCCGTTTATCAATAATGGCTAAATCACAGCCGAGTTGTTTAGCTAAAGCTCTAGCTCGTACGACTCCGCCGATATCGGGGGAGACAACTAATAAGTCACCGGTATTTTTATTTTGGAGATCCGCTAGAAGGACGGGTGAAGCATAAATATTATCCACTGGGATGTCAAAGAATCCTTGAATTTGATCAGCATGCAAGTCCATGGTTAAAACACGGCTAATGCCGCTAACCGATTGCAACATATTGGCAACAATTCTGGCAGAAATGGCTACCCGGGCAGAGCGGGGACGACGATCTTGCCGAGCATAGCCGAAGTAAGGGATCACTGCGGTAATGGTGCCCGCTGATGCGCGTTTAAGAGCATCAATCATGATCATCAGTTCCATTAAATAATCATTGGTGGGAGCACATGTAGGTTGTAAAACAACGACGTGTTTGCTTCGGACATTTTCTTGAATTTCAACTTGGATTTCCCCATCAGAGAATTTGCCAACCATGGCTTTGCCAAGTTCAATGCCCATGTAGTCGGTGACGGCTTTAGCTAAAACAGGATTGGCGTTCCCGGTAAAGAGGACCATTGATTCACTCATATTGACTCCAGGAGAGTTGGAAAAAGGTGTGGGTATGCATACACACAATGTGATACAGGGAGACGGCGATAAAAGCTGGAAAATAATGGGGACATTTTCATAGAATGTCAGCTAGGAATTGGCAGAGGAGGAAGGACTCGAACCTTCGGATGCCGGAATCAAAATCCGGTGCCTTAACCAACTTGGCGACTCCCCTCTTGTTAATTAATGGTAGAAATTAAATTATAAGCCGAGTGTCTAGGTAGACTTCTAACTTTGTATCCCTGCCATCTTTTTGGAAGATTTAGCATGCAATTCGTCAAACGTTCATGACTGTCAATACTATGAGGAATTTCACAAAATACGGAGCTTCCAGAGCCTGACATCGTGACCTGAGTATCTGGAAAATAATTTTCTAGCCACTCGATTGCAGTCTTCACTTCCAAAAAATTTCTAACAACAACATCTTGTAAATCATTTTTAAAGAGATTCGCTTCTGGAAATCTCTCTATAAAGTCAATTATTGTAATCGCTGAGTGATCTCTCGTCAAATATGGGTCGGAAAAAATGGCTTGGGTAGAGATAGCTACGCCAGGATAAATAATTAGATAATTCTTTGGAGTCAGATCAATCACTTGGATTTTATCGCCCACACCTTCTACGAAAGCATTGTGCCCCTGGATAAAAAAGGGAACATCCGCACCTAACTGCAATCCTAAATGCATCAGAGTTGCTGTTGATAGGTCTAATTCCCAAAGGCGATTAAGCCCAAGTAGAGTACTCGCCGCATCTGAAGAGCCACCGCCTAGGCCTGCGCCAATCGGAATATTTTTTATGAGATCAATATTGGCGCCCAGAAGAGTCTTCGAGAAAGTTTGAAGTAGCTTGGCAGCACGCACAACTAGATCAGAATCGGGAGAAATATTGGGAAGAGGGTTTTGGCGAATAATATCGCCATCTTCTCGCCTACTGAGAATAACCTCATCAGACAAGTCGATTAATTGAAAGACGCTTTGAAGCAGGTGGTATCCGTCGCTTCTTTGGCCCACAACATGTAAAAATAAATTAATTTTTGCAGGTGCGGTGATGGATAAATTAGTCATTCAATAAATCAAAAACTAAACGAATATCAATATCCTGTCCGTCAGTTGAGCGGTTCATATTGAGGCGTTGCAAGGCATTTTTTTCTGTCCAGGTAAAACTAAGTTGCCAGCCATCTTGCATAATTTCGCTGACTTGGCCTAAGGGATTTCTTTTAATTGTCCCGGGTGAGCCAGCTCGTGTAAATCCAGCTAACCAAGAGGATAGTCCTCGAGCAGGGATTGGAAGACCAAGCGCATCAAAAACTAATTGGTCAGCATCAACGGCAGTAATCACCTTACCATTTTGCTCTAAGGTTGCAACACTTGGACGAACTTGAATTTTTGCAATTGAGGTACCAAATGGACCCCTAATTTCCAGCTCATCGTTTAATTGTTCATGGGTCAAGGTGAAGGCGCCTGAGCCACCATTTTGATTAGAGGCACCGTTAATTTTGACGGCAAAGCGTCCATCCCATTTCTTTTTTTGAGTTTGGATTTTCGGCTCTTGTAAAGTCCATTCGGGATAAAGCCTTTTTAAGGTATTTTTTAAAACTGGGTGGTTGGCATTGAGAGACTCGGCTTTTTTCCAAATAGCTTTTGCTTCTTCTATTTTTCCAGTAACCCAAAAAACCTCCCCTAAATGCGCTCCGACTTCGGCTTCTGGAAGTTTATTAAAACTCTTTTCTAAATATTCAATCGCTAGATCAAACCGACCAAGTCGAAAATAAATCCATCCAACACTATCTAATATGTATGGGTCTTCGGGAGAGATTTGATGGGCTTTTTCGATCAGCTGTAAAGCTTCATCAAGTCGAATATTTCGATCCGCAAACGAATAACCAAGGGCGTTTAGTACACTTGCGTCGTCAGGCTTATTTCTTAATAGCCCACGTAATACAGATTCCATCGTTTTATAGTTACCAGATTTTTCTTGGCCTAGTGCATATAAAAAAAGTAAATTAGGGTTTTTTGTAAGTGGTTTTAGGCTATCAATGATTGTCGAAAAGGCCAGCAGCGCTTCATCTTGATTGGGGGCTTTAGAGACGATATTTTGGAGCTGTAATAAAAAAGTATCTTGCTTATCGGTGTTTTGTTTTGCCAGAAAGGCAATGGTTAATTCGACTGATTCTCGCCACTTATTATTGATCATTAGTAAGGTAATGAGTACTTCTTTTGAAGACGAATCGTTGCTTGGGGATAAATCATCCCACAGTTTTGCAGCCTCTAAAGCAAATTGGGGGGATTGTGCGGATAATGCCAGCTCCATAGCACGCTGCGCTACCCGGGGATCTTTACTAGAACGCGCAAGGCCTAAAAGAGTTTGATAGGCTGGCCCGATTTCACCGCGTTGGATCGCGATTTCTGAACTGAGGAATAAATAAATTTGCTCAGCGCGTTGTTGAGCGTTTTTGTCTGCAGCTAGATCTTCTTCAGCCGATTGCGCATAGGTGATTAACGGCATACTTAAAAGAATACCAAGGCCTAGGCTAATGAAGCAAAAAAAGAATACTTTTCTAAAATGCGCTAAATTGTGTATTAACATACACCCATTTTATATAAATATCTTAAAACAAGCTTAATATGCCAGAATTGCCGGAAGTAGAAGTCACCAAGTTAGGCATTGAGCCCTATGTAGTTGGTCAAGCAGTAAGTCATCTGATTATTCACGATGGCCGTTTACGCTGGCCTGTTCCGATTCATTTAAAAACAACCTTACAAGGTCAACTATGCCAAGCAATTCATCGTCGCGGCAAATATTTATTGTTTCAGTTTGAGCACGGTGTACTAATTATTCATTTGGGGATGACCGGTGTTTTGAGAATACAACATCGCCATGAGGTGCCAAAGAAACACGATCGGGTTGAAATTGTTTTTGATGAATTTTCGCTACGCTTGCATGACCCACGCAAGTTTGGAGCGATTTGGTGGCATCCGCGCAGTCAAGGACCGGTAGAGCAGTTACCTATGCTTGCTCGGCTTGGACTTGAGCCATTAGAGGCAAACTTTGCAGGTCAACTAGGGGGTAAGCACCTGCATCAGGCATCACGCGGTAGAACAATTGCGATTAAGCAATTTTTACTAGCTGGGCATGCTGTTGTGGGGGTGGGCAATATTTACTGTTCAGAGAGTTTATTTGATGCAAGGATTAATCCCAAGACAGCAGCAGGTAAGATTTCTGAGGAGCGCTATATGATTTTGGCAGAGTCCATTCGAAAGATATTACAGCGTGCCATTGCGGCTGGCGGAAGTAGCTTAAAGGATTTCGTAAATAGTCATGGGGAGCCTGGGCATTTTATGATGCAAACCAAGGCTTATGACCGTGCCAACTTACCATGTACTATATGCCAGCGACCTATCAAGCAAATTAAGCAAACGGGGCGGTCGACGTTTTACTGCGCAACATGTCAGAAATAAAGTCGTTTGCAAAAACATTAATTATCTGGCAAGGTCAATCAGGACGATCAGGATTGCCTTGGCAAGGGCAAAAGGATCCATATCGAGTTTGGTTATCAGAAATCATGTTGCAACAAACACAGGTGCAAACTGTTTGTGAGCGATACCGAATATTTTTAGAGCGATATCCCCATTTAGCATCTCTGGCTCAAGCCTCAGAGGAAGATGTCATGGCGCTGTGGGCAGGTCTTGGTTATTACACAAGGGCAAGAAATTTATTGCGATGTGCCCAGCAAATTCAACAAAAATATGGCGGTGAATTTCCCAAAGACGCGCTGACCCTAGCCACCCTTCCTGGGATTGGAAAATCAACCGCCGCAGCTATAGCAGCATTTTGTTTTTTAGAGAGAACAAGTATTTTAGATGCCAATGTAAAACGCTTATTCGCGCGCTTATACGGCATTCGTGAACCACTTAATTTGACCAAAACCAATCAACAACTTTGGGGCATTGCGCAACGCGCTTTACCCGTGTCTAAGGCAGATATGCCTCAATATACCCAAGGACTCATGGATTTTGGGGCAACGGTTTGTAAGCCGTCTAAACCCCGCTGTTTAGAACCAAGTCCGATAAGTCATTGCGTATTTCAAACACATTGTCAGGCTTATCGTCAGGGTCAAGTAGATTTGATTCCTAATAAGGTAAAAAAGTCGCAGTCACCCATTGTCTTAAGTGAAATGCTTTTGTGTATTGCTCAGGGCAAGGTACTATTAGAAAAAAGGCCCTCTTCAGGTATTTGGGGCGGGTTGTGGTCATTACCCGAAACGAGTTGGCAACGCGTGGATCAACTCAAAGAAGGCCAGCGAGCAAAGTCCTCTTTTGAGGATTTTCAGCACATATTGCCAAATCAACTAGAGACAGTCTTTAATCAGGGGCAACTCTTTGCCCCCAGAAAGCACCTCTTTACACATAGAACCTTATACTTTAGCGTGCGGGTTCTGCAATTAAAAAAATTACTCCCAAAACTGCCGATACAGTATGTCTGGCAACCAATTTCTGGTGTCAACCAACTAGGCTTACCAACGCCTGTTAAGCAATTATTAATAGATTTATTGATTTAATGGGGCGATTTATTGTGCGCGGCAGATAAATCTCGGTGGCGATAGAGGCAATTGATATTTTTAAAAAGATCAGTCTGATTTTTTGAGCAGGATAAAAACAGATGATTAACCATCGCCACTGAGCGATGTTGGCCTCCGGTGCAACCAACACCAACCGTTAAATAACTCCGACCACTCTTTTGATATTTGGGAAGCCAATTATGAATAAAGAGCAGAATATCTTGCCGAAGTTTTTCAAAATCAGGTTGAAGATTTAAAAAGTCCACCACTTCTTGGTCATTGCCGCTGAGATGCCGAAGGGTGTCCTCATAATAGGGGTTAGGAATACAACGAAGATCGAAAACAAGATCGGCATCCTGCGGTAGACCACTCTTAAAACCAAAGGACTCTAATAAAAGAGTTAATCCTGGCTGGGTATTTTCGGTTAGGTCTAGAATCCACTGTCGTAGGGAACTTGATAAAGCATTGCTTGTGTCAATTTGAAGAGCGTTTTCGCTTAAGCTACTTAACATTTGACGTTCTAAATCAATGGCATCAATCAGCGATTTTTGTGAATGGTCTAGGTTCTTGGCGGACAGAGGGTGTCTTCGGCGTGTTTCTGAAAAGCGCTTGAGTAAAGCCTCATTGGTTGCATTTAAAAAGATTAATTGAACGGACAGATGCTTTTTTAACTTAGCAATTATGGTTGGAATTTCTTGGATAGACAGTCCACGCCTAGCATCAATTGCAACCGCGATATGCTCACTACCAGAGGTTTGTAATGTTTCTACGAGATTTTCTAATAAGCTAACTGGTAGATTATCAACACAATCATAACCAGCATCCTCCAAAGCACGTAAAGCAACTGATTTGCCCGAGCCTGAGATACCAGTAATGATGAAAATACTCATAATTAGTCTCTTAGTAAGGTTTATCCATTTGCATGACTTCGCGCTGTCTCGTTATAAAGTCATCCAGTGTATTGATGCCGCGCAGCTGTAAGATCGTATTTCTGACCGCTGCTTCGACTAAAACAGCCAAATTACGACCTTCGGCTACTTGTATTTTGACAGTTCGAATGGGTAAGCCTAAAACTTCAATATGCTGAGAGTCGATTGGTAGACGCTCAAATTCTTCAGAATTTCTACGAATTAGTTGTACGATCAGTCGAAGCTTTAGTTTTCGGCGAACTGCTGTTTCGCCAAAAATTGTACGAATATCTAATAAGCCAAGACCCCGAACTTCTAACAGATCACGCAAAATTTTGGGGCAGCGTCCCTCAATATAGTCAGGACCTAAACGAGAAAAATCAACTGCATCATCTGCTACTAGGCCATGACCACGCGAAATGAGTTCAAGTCCAAGCTCACTTTTGCCAAGTCCTGATTCACCAGTTAAGAGCACACCAAGTCCTAAAATATCCATAAAGACGCCGTGCATGGTAATTTTGGGGGCACCAATCTTCGTTAAATAGAGTCTTAAGTGATCGATCACTTCCGCTGCAGGGGCTGGTGTAACAAATAGTGGGGTTGATGATCGTTGGCAGTACAACTTGAGTTCATCATTTGGTTCTTGGCCGTCAGCAATAATGAAACAGGGCGGATTCATACTCATTAGGTCGATCAATTGGTGCCGAAGCTGGGCTTTTTGCAGGCGGTTTAAATAAGTGATTTCGGCTTCGCCGCAAATCTGCAAACGGCTGGGATGGATTAAATTGAGATGCCCAACCAAATCTGAGGACGAGGAGGCTAGTTTGACTACTTCAACATCAAAACAACGATCTGCACCCTCTTCGCCGGTCACCCAATGTAGTTTTAGCTCTTCGAAATTTTGATCAAAAATATGTTGTGCACTAACACCATCAAGTGACAATTGTTGCGTCATTTGTTAATTCGCCTGACCTGCCATTACTGTTCGTAAAGCAACAGTTGTATTCGCTTCACGTAATTGCACTCTTTTTAACTTATCAGCTAGGATTTGAGCAATTTCTGAAAGAAGATCTAAATGTTTTTGTGTCGCTAATTCAGGTACTAGTAAAAAGATCACAATATCAACTGCTATTTGATCCGAAGTCTTAAAGTCAATACCGTTTAACAAACGATAAAAACTAATGATGGGCTCTTTTAGCCCTTTTAGACGGCCGTGAGGGATAGCAACACCTACCCCAAGTCCTGTTGAGCCTAGTTTTTCACGATCTTGTAAACACTCGGTAATATTTTGTTTATTTAACTGTGTGTTTTGGGATGAGAAATGTGAACTCGCCAAATGAAATAATTCATCAATATCATTGACCGCAACGTCAAGGTAAATTTGATTGGTCGGTAATAACAAGGCGAGTTCATTCATAAACCTATTATAGGTTCAACCCAGCAAGATTGTCTAACTTGTATTTTGGATGTAAAGGTAGGTGGTGATTCTTAGTCCTTTCTTTCAGTTTCAGAATCTGTTTATCCAATTTTTGGACAGCGGCATCAATTGCCAAGTAGAGATCTTGATGATGGGCTTGCGCAAATAAATCTTTACCTAGGATATGAATACTGAGTTCAGCTGTTTGCCGGTGTTCTTTTTCTTGTGCCTTATCAACCAGAAGGGAGGCATTGATTTGAATAATTTCGTGAAAATGCTTTTTAATCAGTTCTAACTTGTCGTTTAAATGTGCTTTGATGGCGGCAGTAACTTCTAAATGGTGGCTGTGAATAATAATTTTCATACACTCTCCCAAAAGCGTTAAGGTGAAGAAAAATCAGAAATATCTAGCAAGAAGGCCTGATTTTCCAAGATAACTACACTTCTAGAGTAGCAGTCATTTTCTAAAAAGCCAAGGGCTAGGAATAAAAAAGAGTATTTTTTTACATTCTAAAATTTTCGCCAAGATAAACCCTACGGACACTATCATTTTCGATAATTTCGCTTGGCAAACCTTGGGCAAGTACGGTACCATCATTGATGATGTATGCATGATCACAAATCCCGAGGGTTTCGCGAACATTATGATCCGTGATCAATACTCCGATATTACGCTCAGTTAAAAATCGAATAATTCGTTGAATTTCACCAACTGCGATGGGATCTACGCCAGCGAACGGCTCATCTAGTAGGATAAATTTGGGGTTAGTTGCTAATGCTCGAGCGATTTCGACTCGCCGCCGTTCTCCGCCAGAAAGTGATAGCGCTGGATTGTTACGCAGATGAGAAATTTGTAATTCATCTAATAACTCATTGAGACGCGCGTTAATAGCACTGCGTGTTAGACGCTGACCACTGCTGGTGATTTGGAGTTCTAGAACAGCTTTGATGTTCTCGGAAACAGAAAGCTTTCTAAAAATAGAAGCTTCTTGGGGTAGATACGATAAACCCATTTTGGAACGTTCGTGAATCGGTAAGCCACTAATCAGTTGGTTATCTAAGGTAATACGCCCTTTGTCTGCTGGTATGAGACCTACAATCATATAAAAAGAAGTTGTTTTACCCGCTCCATTTGGGCCTAAAAGGCCAACAATCTCGCCAGTTTTTACTTCCAGCGCCACGTCTTTGACAACCATGCGTTTGCCGTAGGTCTTTTGCAGACCTGTTGCGATTAAAGAGGATAGATTGGAAGATTGCACGAGGTGAATGTTTTAGGGGGTATTTTTTAATTCTACGGATACTTGGTTTTTGGAACTCATCACAGATTTAACTGGTTTTGGAGGGGGTGCTCCCAAAGATTCTTTTTTGATGGAGGGATTTTCAGAAGGAACTTTTAAAAGGGACAAGGCGATATATTTTTCAGTATAGAGATCATACTCAATTTTTTCGGCAACGAGTTTATCTTTCCAAGTACTTAAATTTTTTCGAAGAGTATATGCTTGACCAGAAATTAACAGCATGTCTGTTTTTGCCTCATAGATAATTAACTCGCCCTCACCATAGATAAATTCAATTTTAGGACCATCTAATTGCTGTGTAAATTGAGCAAGTTCCTTAGAGTTTCCAATCACGGAAATCTTTTGATATCCCTCTGGATCAACCACGATAACTGCTTTATCTCCTTGGACTAGCATACTACCCTTAGTGATTTTGACATTACCCGTCAAGATATACTCTTGGGAGACATCATTAAAGTCGGCCGCATCAGAAGATAGTTTCGTTGCTTGCTCTTTATCTGACTTCAGAGCAAGGCTTGGAAGGCTGATGAATAAGCAATTAGTTGCTAGCACGAGTACTAGAAAGTATTTTTTAAATAAAACCATTACCGCAAGGAGTTCCGATTCGTATCACTAGCAGCAATTGAGCCTTTAACATCGCCGCGCATCGATATAGACTGATCTATATTGTTATAAACCGCTCCTTGACTGGCTGTCATGACGGATTCTCCGCGCTCGATAAGGACTGGTAAATGTGTAATGAGACGGTCTTCATTCACAAAAACTTTTAAATAGTTAGAGCTCAGTAGGAGTGATGGATCAATAACTGCCCCAGTTGTTCCTAATTGTTGGGGTCGGGAAACCTCGGCTTGATCAAATAATTCTACGATATCTAGATCGCCATTAATTTGGCCAGTCTTTGCTTGAATCGTCAGGGGTGGAGATTTCGAATTAAATAAGCGTAGCCGAGGAACCTTGACATCGATGGACGCGTCGTCAGCATAGTGCTTAAACTCTTTACCTAATAGTCGATATTTTGTTGAGCCGTCTAAATTCAGAACCGTGAGTTTAGCATTGATAAAAATATAGTCTGGCTCATGCTTTTTTTTGGCCGGTGTCAGCAAGGCTTCATCTTGCGTATTTTTCTGTAAAAACCAAAATGAGACAAGGGTCAGCCCTGCCATGATAAAAAGAGGTACTAAGCGAATACCTAGAGTAACTATCAAGTCACGAGCACTCAATAGTGCGGCGGGCAATCTCATTGGAAGGATTCAAGAAGCAGTTTGTTATAGCAATCTTGTGCTCGTAAGATCAAGTCACAAACCTCTCTAACAGCACCTTGACCACCGTTGCGGGCACAGATGTAATGTGCGATCTTTTTAACTTCGTCATGCGCTTGCGCTGGACAGGCTGCTAAACCAACTTGTTTCAGTACACCCAAATCAGGCCAATCATCCCCTATTGCCGCACATTGCTTGGGAGTTAATTGTAAGTCTTGAAGAAGTGTGTGTAAAACCAGGGTCTTTTTTTCAACGCCTAAAAAGATATGCTCTAAACCCAAACTTTGGGCGCGCTTTTGAACCATCTCAGATTTTCTACCTGAGATGATGGCACATTTGAGTCCAATACTTTGGAGCATTTTTAAACCATGTCCATCAAGACTATCAAATACCTTGAGATGTTCAAGACCATCTGCACTAATAAATAAGGATCCATCAGTCAGGACACCATCAACATCGAGGATGAGTAGTTTAATCTGTTGAGCCTTCTCTATTGCCTGTGGAAATCGTTCAAGAGAATTTGTTAGGAAAGTATTGGCCAACTGGGCACCTTAAATAATTTTGGAGGCAAGAAGATCATGCATGCTAAGAACACCTTCTAATTTACCATGCGCATCGACCACTAGTAGATGATTGATCCGAAAACGTTCCATGATTTCGACAGCTTGAGCTGCCAGAATATCTTTGGAGATATTTCGTGGATGATGGGTCATGACATCCTGGAGATGAACCCCTTCTAGTGATAGGGATTTTTCGAGCATACGGCGCAGGTCACCATCTGTAAAAATTCCTTGTACTTGTTCTTGATCATCAATAATTACGGTCATGCCAAGGCGTTTTTTTGAGATTTCAAAAAGAGCTTCTTTTATATTTGCGTTGACATGGGTGATGGGGATATCTGCCCCACTTCTCATGACGTCTTTGACATGGGTGAGTAGTCTACGACCTAGGCTGCCACCAGGATGAGAGCGGGCGAAGTCATCGGCGCGAAAGTCACGCGCGTCTAAAAGAACGATTGCTAGAGCGTCTCCTAGAGCCAGCGTAGCGGTTGTACTAGTAGTGGGTGCAAGGTTGAAGGGGCAGGCTTCTTTTTCAATACCCACATCTAAATGCACATCGGCGAGTTTGGCTAGGGTGGAGGATGAATTACCTGTCATCGCAATTAATTTGGCCCCCATGCGTTTGATTTGGGGAACGATGGTTAGCAGTTCTAAAGTTTCGCCAGAATAAGACAATGCCAGAAAGATATCAGTTTGTTGAATCATTCCTAAGTCGCCATGACTTGCTTCCGCTGGATGCACAAAAAATGCGGGCGTACCTGTTGAAGCGAAAGTGGCAGCAATTTTATTGGCGATGTGCCCAGATTTACCCATACCAGATACTACAACGCGGCCGGTACATGGGAGAATGAGTTCAATGGCAGATAAAAATGCTTGTCCGTGAATTTCTTGATCTAGACGAAGTCGCAGTTGATCAATACCAGTACTTTCAATTTGTAGGGTATTTTTCGCTAAATCCAAGAATTTTTTATTTTGTTTTACTATCATAGTAATAAGTATATGCCCTCTATCTTGCAAATCACTCTGACTTTACTTGCCTCTGCTCTAGGTGGAGTTTTGCTATCGAGAATTTTAAACTTACCTCCTATATTAGGTTATTTAGTTGTTGGCTTATTGATTGGCCCAAATGCAGCCAATTTAGCACCAGACAGCGATACAGTAAAGAATTTAGCTGAATTTGGCGTAGTCTTTTTGATGTTCTCAATTGGCTTGGAGTTTAATCTAGCCAAACTCAAGTCTATGCGCCAGATCGTCTTTCGGTTTGGTGCCAGTCAAGTATTTTTAACGATGTTACTCACTATTCCAGCCGGGTACTTATTGCGGTTTTTAATACCCTTACCAATGCCCTGGCACGTGCTTTTTGCTTTAGGTGGAGCAGTTGCGATGTCATCAACAGCGATTGTTATTAAGGCATTATCGGAGAGAGGCGAATTAGATACCGAGCATGGCAAAAATGTCATTGGCGTATTACTATTCCAGGATTTAGTGGTTATTCTCTTATTAATTTTGATACCTTCGCTGGGAAAAAATCCGGGCGATATTGCTTTGGCACTCACTTTAGCAAGTATTAAAGTCACGGTTGCACTCACTTTAATTTTCATTGTTGGTCAAAAGTTATTTAGCTCCTGGTTTCGGGTAGTGGCTAATTTTCGATCGCAAGAATTGTTCATGCTCAATGTATTGCTAGTTTCGATTGGCATGGCTGGCCTGACGGAACATTTTGGATTGTCTATGGCCCTAGGGGCTTTTATGGCCGGGATGCTGATTGCTGAGACGCCCTACCGCCATCAGGTGGAGCAAAGTATTGAGTCATTTAGAGACATTTTATTAGGGCTCTTCTTTATTACCGTTGGTATGTTAGTGGATTTTCAGGTGGTTTTGCGAGATTTCCATTTAGTATTATTTTTATTCTTTGGCGCGCTCGCCTTGAAGTTCGTGATTATTACTGGCTTAGCAAAGCGCTTTGGCTCTTCAACCGGCGTGGCTTTGCGAACGGGCTTGTGTTTAACCCAGGCTGGTGAGTTTGGTTTTGTCTTAATTAATCAATTAGACAGTCTCGATTGGATCGATCCTGATTTGTCACAAGCGGTGATGGCCGCAATGCTTTTATCCATGTTAGTTGCCCCAATCTTAATTCAATATAGCGATCGGATTGTTTTAAGATTTTCTCGTAACGAATGGTTGACTCAGTCTGTTCAACTAACCAAGATAGTGACGCAGACCATACAGCATGATCAACACGTCATTATTTGTGGTTTTGGTATTACTGGACAGCACGTGGCCAACTTACTCGAGCAAGAGGATATCCGCTACGTTGCCTTAGACGCAGATCCTGACCGTGTGCAAGAGGCCAGTGATGCAGGTAAATCAGTCGTTTATGGCGCCTACGGAGTAAAAGGGCTCATTGCTGCAGGCATTGCAAGAGCGAAGGTTGTTGTCATCGCATTTAATCATATTGAAGAGTCAGCGCACTTAATTAAGCAGATTGAGGAGCTACACCCTGGCATTGCAATTATTGTTCGGGCGAGTGATGACAGTGATTTGGAGTTATTACAAAAAGCTGGGGCAACACAGGTGATCCCTGAAAAAATAGAAGGAGGGCTGATGTTAGCGGCGCATACTTTAAGCGTTCTTGGAGTTCCGATTCGCAGGGTGATGCGACGTATTACCGAGGCGCGTGAAAATCGGTATGGTAAGCTCAAAGGTCACTTTCCTAGCGCTGAAGAAGATGACGGCGATAGCCCAGAGTCTATTCGATTACATACAATTCGACTGGGACCAAATATGCGCGGCATTAATCAGACCTTATCATTTATCGAACAAACTGGGGCTGTTGTGCAGAGTTTGAGGCGCAAAGAAAATAAAATGGCGGCGACTTTTAAGCAGATTATTTTAGAGCCCAATGTAGTCATACAGGAAGACGATATCTTAGTTCTTCTAGGTAATATGGCCTCACTTGAGGCCGCCGAAAAACTAATCACCAAGCCGAGCAAAAACTTATAAAAGAGGTTTGAGATATTTACCGGTAAAACTATCTTTTGATTTAACTACTGTTTCTGGGCTACCCTGAGCAATTATTAAGCCACCTCCAAAGCCACCTTCTGGACCCATATCGATCAGCCAATCGGCTGTTTTAAGCACATCCAGATTGTGTTCAATAATTAAGATCGTATTACCTTGTTTTCGTAAGGAATGAATTACTTCCAGAAGTAATTGGATATCTTGAAAATGAAGTCCAGTAGTGGGTTCATCCAAAATATACAGTGTGCGACCCGTATCTCGTTTGGATAGCTCAAGGGATAGTTTGACCCGTTGGGCTTCTCCCCCTGAAAGAGTTGTAGCGCTTTGACCTAGTTTGACATAGCCTAGCCCAACATCTAAAAGCGTTTTGAGTTTGCGGCGAACAATCGGTACTGCTTCAAAGAATTCATGTGCGATTTCGATAGTCATCGACAGAATTTCATGAATATTTTTACCTTTATAGCGAATATCCAGTGTTTCACGGTTATAGCGTTTGCCGTGACAGACATCGCAGGGCACATAGACATCTGGTAGGAAATGCATTTCAACTTTAATCATCCCATCACCTTCGCAGGTATCACAACGCCCACCTTTGACATTAAAGGAGAATCGACCTGTTTCGTAACCCCGCTCACGAGCCGCGGGTACGCCCGCAAATAATTCTCGAATGGGCGTAAAAAGGCCAGTATAGGTAGCTGGATTCGAGCGGGGTGTTCGACCAATTGGCGACTGATCCACACTAATAATTTTATCGAAGTGCTCTAAACCATCGATCGATTCATAAGGCGCAGGTTCGGCTGATGAGCCATATAAATGCTGAGCTACAACATGATGTAGGGTGTCATTAATGAGAGTCGACTTACCTGAGCCTGACACACCACTAATACAAGTTAAAAGACCGACTGGAATTTTGGCGGTGACATTCTTGAGGTTATTTCCTGTGGCACCTTTGATGGTAATCCAACGACCATCGGGTTTAAGGCGGTTTAGTGGCACGGCAATTTTCTTTTTGCCAGATAAGTACTCACCTGTTAAAGAATTCGGATTATTTTCAATTTCAGTAGGCGTACCCTGCGCCACAATTTGACCACCATGCACACCAGCACCTGGGCCGATATCAATTACATAGTTTGATGCACGAATCATTTCTTCATCGTGCTCCACTACTAGAACGGAATTACCCAAATCGCGCAGATGTACCAGCGTTTTAATCAGCCGATCGTTGTCGCGTTGATGCAGACCAATAGAGGGCTCATCTAAAACATACATCACTCCAGTCAGACCAGAGCCTATTTGTGATGCTAGCCGAATCCTTTGAGACTCGCCTCCTGATAAAGTATCTGCACTTCGGTCTAGGGATAAATAGCCAAGGCCAACATCATTGAGAAATTTTAAGCGGGCGGAAATTTCTTTAACGATTTTGTCGGCAATTTCTCGTTTAATACCTTTGAGTTCAAGATCACAAAAGTACTCATAAGCAGCTTTTAGGGGAAGATTACTTACTTCGAAAATTGCCCGACTAAAAGAGCCCTCACCGACTTTGACATGTCGGGCTTCTTTACGAAGTCGGCTGCCTTGACAGTCAGGGCATAGTTTGACATTTTGATAACGCGCCAGTTCCTCGCGGATTGCCATCGAGTCTGTTTCCCGATATCGTCTTTCGAAGTTAGAAATAATTCCTTCAAAGGTATGTGGTTTGATGACTGGCAGACCTTTTTCATTAAGATATTCAAAAGGAATTTTGGTTGCGCCGGAGCCGTACAGAATCAGATCTTGCGCTTTTTGCGGAAGACTCTCAAAGGGTTTTTCGATATCGAATTTTGCAAATTTAGCAATATTTTGCAGCATCCGAAAATAAAATTGATTACGCCGATCCCAGCCTTTGATTGCTCCGGAAGCAAGAGATAATTCACTATGAGCAACTATGCGTTTTGGGTCAAAGAAGGAAATATGACCAAGGCCATCACAAGTCGGGCAGGCTCCCATTGGATTATTGAACGAGAAGAGGCGCGGCTCTAATTCTTGCAAGGCAAAGGAGCAGATTGGACAGGCAAACTTATTAGAGAATAAGGATTCTTTACCAGAATCCATATCCACAGCGAGGGCCCGTCCATCAGCTAATCGAAGCGCTGTTTCGAGCGATTCTGCCAACCGTTGTTTTATATCTGCTTTGACTTTAATACGATCAACGACGACTTCGATAGAATGTTTTTCATTTTTCTTCAGGGTGGGTAAATCTTCCACTTCAAAGACTTTTGCTTTGGCCGTGTGGGTAGTGCCGCCTCCCGAACGAATTCGAAAGCGCACAAAACCTTGTGATTGCAAATCCTCAAAAAAATCGACAAACTCGCCTTTGCGATTGCTAACAACAGGAGCCAAAATGAGTAATTTAGTATCTTCAGGCAAACCCAAAATATGGTCGACCATTTGGGCAACACTTTGTGCTTCGAGGGGAAGGCCATGCTCTGGGCAATGGGGTGTACCTGCGCGCGCAAAAAGGAGGCGTAAATAATCATGAATCTCTGTCACTGTTCCGACGGTCGATCGTGGATTATGGCTAGTGGCTTTTTGTTCAATAGAAATAGCTGGCGAAAGACCCTCAATGGAATCAACATCAGGCTTGTCCATGAGTTGTAAGAATTGTCTGGCATAGGCTGAGAGGGACTCGACATAACGTCTTTGACCCTCTGCATAAAGGGTATCAAATGCGAGCGAGCTTTTACCTGATCCAGACAGTCCCGTGATCACCACAAGTTGATTACGGGGAATATCCAGATTGATATTTTTGAGGTTGTGGGTGCGAGCACCCCTAATTTTTATAGTTTCGTTCATAATTATTGACTTAACCCATTAATATAGCCCTTTCTTATGAATCCTTCAGAACTTCGTGCATCTTTAGCCTTATCCAGCATTTTTGCCTTGCGTATGTTAGGCCTATTTCTGATTTTGCCAATTTTTAGTTTGCACGCCAAAGGCTTGCCTGACGGGGATAACGCCACTTTAGTAGGTTTAACTATGGGTATTTATGGGATGGTACAGGCTTTTTTTCATATTCCCTTAGGATTACTTTCAGATCGCTATGGTCGGCGAGTGATTGTGGCATTTGGCTTGTCACTTTTCATTATTGGGGCATTAATTGCCGCCTCCCATGATGATTTATGGTGGATTATGTTTGGCAGGGCCATTCAGGGGGCCGGGGCCATTTCAGCAGCGATCTCAGCTTGGGTTGCTGACTTGACGCGCGAAGAGGTAAGAACGAGGGCCATGGCGCTCATTGGCGGTAGTATTGCGATCAGTTTTGCTTTATCCGTAGTAATTGCTACGCCCCTGTACCATGCCTTAGGTATGCCGGGTATTTTTTGGATGATGGCCATATTAGGATGTATTTCACTGTGGGTAGCCTTGCAATTTGTACCAACAGCAAGCATGCCGGTGTTGAGCGCCCCAAATGGTGTTCGTGGTCATCTAAATCAACTCAAGAAGGTATTTCAAAATCCTGAACTCGTCCGTTTGAACATTGGTGTATTGGTTCTGCATACGTCCCAAGTCGCATTATTTTTAGTGATTCCAAGGCTTTTAGATGAAGTAGGCTTACCGATAGCAGATCATTGGCTCGTTTATTTATCCGTTTTAGTAGCATCTTTAATCATTATGATGCCAATGATGATGCAAGCAGAGCGTAAGAATCGCTTAGCTTTACTGGTGAAAGTTTCTATAGGCTTGATGTGCTGCGCTCAACTATATTTTGCTGTAGTCTTAATCGGACAGTGGAGTAGTATTTTGAACCTCTGCGTGGGACTTTTAATCTTTTTTATTGGTTTTAATTTATTAGAAGCTCTACAACCATCATTAGTGTCAAGATATGCTGGAGAAAATCGTGGTGCAGGGCTTGGTATTTACAATACAACTATGTCAATAGGGTTGTTTTTGGGTGGTATTTTGGGTGGTTGGTTATACGGCAGTTGGGGGCCTAACTCGATCTTTTATGTAGACATTGGCTTATTAATGGGGTGGCTTATAATTGCTCTTGGAATGACAGAACTCCCCAAAAAAACTAACTCCTTAAAAATATAAGGGTTATGGGGCTTGGATCTTTGATTGCAAAAGTACGTTCATTAAAATATTTGTGTAGCTGAATGTTCAGCGCATACTCATAGGGGAGATTAGCATGGCATCTGTAAACAAAGTAATTATCGTTGGTAACATTGGGCGCGATCCGGAAACGCGTTATTTACCGAGTGGCGACGCTCTGACTAATATTTCTGTTGCAACATCTGATAAGTACAAAGACAAGGCAACAGGTGAGATGAAAGAGAGTACGGAGTGGCACCGGATTACATTTTTTGGCAAATTAGCTGAAATCGCGGGTCAGTACTTAAAAAAGGGTTCACAGGTATATGTCGAAGGGCGTTTAAGAACACGTAAATGGACTGACCAGGCAGGTGTTGAAAAATACACAACAGAAATTGTCGCTGACTCCATGCAAATGTTGGGTTCACGCATGGGGGATAACAATGCTGGCTCTTCGAATATGAACTCTACAAATAAAGAGCGCAGCGAAAGTCATGCTGCACCGAGTTCGAGCTTGGGCGCTATGGATGACGATATTCCTTTTTAACGACTGATAATTCGTTGTTCCAAAAGGTCGCTAAAAAGGGTCAAAAAAAGCATCATCTTCATCAGTAAAAATAAACGTGGAGTCTCCCTCAAGGGGGGGAGAACTAGCCCAAGAAGTCGCTGAAGAAGTGGCAGAATTCAACCCTCCCAATCCATTACGGACTGGTTTGAATGAAATCTCACGAATCAACTCCAAATGGATCTCGCTAAAGAACTTCAGATGGTGTACCGCGCCATGATGCGTCTTGTGCAATAGACTTCTTGTTCAGTTCAAGTCGGTAACAGAAAAAAGATTCATTGATAGATTTACAATCAGTAGGTTATACTAAAAATTAGAATAAATGTTGGGACAGCACCGCACTGACCCAATTACAAATAGGGAGCAAAGATGAAAATAAACGGCGTCTTTCTAGTGACCCAGTGTTTGTTGAGCTTTTTATTTGTCAATGTGGGGCAGGCTCAAACCAAGGATGCTTTCCCAAATAAACCGTTAAAAATTATTGTGACTTACCCGGCCGGAGGGCCAACCGACGCAGTTGCTAGAATCCTAGCGCCACGCTTATCTATTCGGTTTGGTCAGACTGTCATTGTCGAAAATAAAAGTGGAGCAGCCGGTAATATTGGAACTCTAGAGGTTGTACGTTCAAACCCGGATGGCTATACCGTTGGCCTGATTGCGCCCACCTTATCTGTCAACCCAAGCCTTTACAGCAAGATGAGTTTTGATACATTTAAAGATTTGGTAGGGATTACCCAGCATGTCGGTTTGCAATATGCCCTCATTACGAATAAAAACTTTCCTGCTAAAAATGCTGCTGAATTTGTCGCATTAGCAAAGTCATCAGCCAAGCCACTCAGTTATGGAACCTGGGGGATTGGTTCGCATGCGCATTTAGCAGGCGCTTTACTGGCACAAAAATTAGGTGTAGAAATGTTACATGTTCCCTACAAGGGTGCTGCACCAGCGATGCAGGACTTAATTGGGGGCCAGTTTGACTTTATGTTTGACTCAGTAGCATCGTCTATTCCCCAGATTAAGGGGGGTAATGTCAAGGTGCTTGCGCTTTCGGGAACTTATCCAATTACAAGTTTACCCAGTGTGCCCTCTTTAGGTCAGACAGTTCAAGGATTTGATGTGATTGGTTGGCAGGGTATTGTGGCGCCAGCCAAAACACCGCCGGCAATCATTGACAGGTGGTATAGCGAGTTGGCCGCGGTTTTAAGGGAGCCTGAAATCGAGTCTAAGTTAAATGATATTGGGCTAACGGTAGTCGCTAGTAAGCCACAGGAATTTAACCAATTTATCGTTTCTGAATTTAAAAAATACGAGGCAATTATTAAGGCGGCTGGAATCGTTGGGGAATAGGAAGTTATTGCCTTGGGAGTCGATGATTCTCTGGCCAAGGGCCGCTACTGTTCGTCCGGAAGGGGTTAATATCAACCCCTCCGCGCCTTGTATAGCGGGCATAAACAGTTAATTTACTCGGTCGACATTGTGCCGTTATTTCACAAAATATTTTTTCAACGCAATGCTCATGGAATTCTTGGTGATGTCTAAAAGAAATGAGGTAACGCAATAAGCCCTCTTGGGCAATTTGTGGCCCAGCATAGTCAATGAAAATAGTTGCCCAGTCCGGCTGACCTGTTACTGGACAATTCGAACGCAGTAGATTGGAAAAAAGGACCTCTGTAACTGGGGCAGATTGAAAATCAGCGCTCAACCAAAGAAGGTTGGGGGTATCACTTGGATTAATTTCTAAGTCGAGTCGGTCTAGGCAAGTTCCCATCGGTTGGGTTAACCGAACATGGCGCCAATCATCTGGACTTATTAATTGAACTTGCACGGGCGCTTGAGCGACCGTACTTAAATCTTTTGTTATGAGGGCATGAACTTCGGTAATAGAGCCGACTTGTAAATAGTTAAGACTATTGAGATAGAGTTTGAGGGATTTCGATTCAAAAATAGCGGGGGAGTTTGCGGGTACTTGGATTTTGGCAATAGCTAATTCAGGCTTGGCGCGCTTACCTAGCCAACTGACTTCATAGGCATTCCAAATATCAACGCCCATAAAGAGGGGTTGCTGGGGATTAAAGCCAAGTAATTGCGACCTATTCGTAGATCGTAGAATTGGAAAGAGTGATTCTGGACTATAACTCGTGGGGTTATCAGAAACTTTTCCTAGCGGAGCAAAAAGTAAGTTTGCGTTTGAGGGCGATTGATTCTTAGACATTTAGGACCCTTTGGGGGCGTTCGATATACCAAACATTACTTGTCCAGTAGGCGCCACTTCGGAGGCTTTCATACAGTGACCTGTTTGGTCATCAAAAAAGAAATCAGGTTCAAACTCGCGTAAAAAATCGGATTTATCTAAACCGCCAAGAAACATCGCCTCGTCAACGGTAATCCCCCAGCTCATGAGAGTGCGAATGGCTCGTTCATGGGCTGGCGCGGATCTGGCTGTCACGAGAGCGGTTCGAATCGACATGGGTGAGTCGGCAGCAGAGCTTTGCAGAAGTTGGAGAGCTTCGAGTAATGGTTTAAAGGGGCCAGGTGGAAGGGGTGTCTTTGCAAAGTTCGTTTCATGTGCTACAAAAGCATCTAAACCATGTGTTTGAAAAATCCGCTCAGACTCATCCGAAAACAAAACAGCATCTCCATCAAAAGCAATCCGTATTTCACAGGGGTTGGTTTGGGCTGATTTATTCGATTGTGGGTACACCAAAGCCGCCGGAAAACCTGCTTGCAAGGTTTCTCGCACGTCGTGCTCATTGGCGGACAAAAATAAATTTGCACGCAGTGACCGGAGGTAATGGTAGGGTGGGCGACCCCTTGTAAAAACGCCCCGTTCCAGTTTAAGCCCAGCGTGCTCGGCTGATCTAAAAACGCGTAGCCCACTGACTGGATCGTTTCGAGACAGGATGACAACTTCCACGCGCGCATTGTCGGTGGTATTAAAACGTAGTAACTTTTCGACTAAAGCAAAGGCAACTCCAGCTTTTGCAGGTAGGGCTAAACGATCCTGTTGGAGCTGCATATAGGCACTATCGTTAGTGGCCTCAAAAACACGATTTTCTTCTTCAAAATCAAATAGCGCACGCGAAGATATTGCTACGACTAGTTTACCGGTTAGCGTGAAGCCCATAGCTTATTTTAAAAAGAGTTGGTAAGCTGGGTGCGCGCTTTCGTCCCAGTGTCGATAGTTCGTCGTCTTTAGAAACTCTTTAAAAGCTTTTTTATCTTCCTGAGGAACTTGCATTCCAACTAAAATTTTGCCATAGTCCGCGCCGTGGTTACGGTAATGAAACAAACTAATATTCCAATTTGGTGACATGGCGTTTAAGAATTTCATGAGGGCCCCTGGACGCTCAGGAAATTCAAAGCGATACAGTAATTCGTTATGAGCTAGGATTGAGCGGCCACCAACCATGTGGCGTAAATGTGACTTGGCTAGTTCATCACTAGTTAAGTCTGTAGTAGCAAAACCCGCAGTTGAAAATTCTTTGGCGATAGTTGCACTATCACTTATTTTATTGGTGGCGATCCCAAGAAAAATATGGGCTTTATTTGCGTCGGCAATACGGTAATTAAATTCTGTGACGCTTCGTTTGCCGATGAGGGTACAAAAGCGTTTAAACGAGCCACGCTCTTCGGGAATCGTGACTGCAAAAACAGCCTCTTTATATTCACCGACATCCGCTCTTTCTGCCACGAACCGAAGACGACTAAAGTTCATATTCGCACCACAGGCAACACTGATGAAGGTTTTTTGGGTACATTTTTCGCGATCTACATAAGCTTTCATCCCAGCAATTGCTAATGCGCCTGCAGGTTCAAGAATACTTCTTGTATCTGCAAAGACGTCATTAATCGCGGCACAAATGGCGTCCGTATCAACGGTAATGATTTCATCTACCACCGTCTTACACAGGCGAAAAGTCTCTTTGCCGACTAGTTTGACCGCCGTACCATCTGAAAATAGTCCAACTTCTTTTAACTCAACCCGCTTGCCGGCCGCAAGGGATCTGCGCATGGCATCTGAATCAACTGTTTGGACGCCAATAATCTGAATTTCTGGGCGAACTGCTTTGATGTAAGCTCCGATACCTGCAATCAGACCGCCACCACCAATAGCCACAAAAATAGCGTCAATTGGGCCTTGATATTGGCGCAGTATTTCCATCGCAATCGTACCTTGGCCTGCGATTACATCTGGGTCATCAAAAGGGTGTACAAAGGTTAATTGCTGATTCTCTTTCAGCGCGATAGCATGGTCATAAGCATCGTTATACGATTCACCATGGAGAACGATTTTTACCCATTTCCCACCACGCTCTTTAACCGCATCGATTTTGACTTTTGGCGTCGTTGTGGGCATCACAATAATGGCTTGACATTGTAGTTTCGCAGCACCCATGGCAACACCTTGGGCGTGGTTGCCAGCAGAGGCCGCAATGACCCCATGAAGCAGCTCTTGTGGACTTAAATGCGCCATTTTGTTGTAGGCGCCACGTAATTTGAAAGAAAATACGGGTTGATTATCCTCACGCTTTAATAAAACATGGTTATTTAGCCGATTTGACAGTTGTGGCGCAAGTTGTAACTCAGTTTCCCGGGCAACATCGTACACTTTAGCGTTGAGTATTTTTCTGAGATATTCTTTTGGCATAGCAGAAGATTAGCACGAGCAAGGCTGTTAAAGAACTAATTATAGTTGTTACATCAGTTAAAGAGAGGGTTATGGAAGCCAGTTTACAGATGCTGTTTAGTTGGTTAGCTATGCCTTCAGTTGGGCTTCCCGCGCTTGGGTTAGTCGCGTTTTTAGCGGCCACATTTTTACCAGTTGGCGCAGAACCCTTCTTATTAGGTTATTTAGAATTAGTTCCAGAAGATTTTTGGTGGGCCATTTTAGTAGCCACCATTGGCAATACGCTGGGTGGTCTTTTTACCTATTGGATGGGATTTGCTGGGCGGAATTTTTTAGAGGCAAGGCGCAAAGGGTCAAAGAAGCGGGATCTGAGGGTCTTAGTCTGGTTAGAAAAGTTTGGGCCAAAAACACTATTATTTTCATGGGTGCCGGTGATTGGTGATGCGATTGCTGGTTTAGCTGGCTGGGTCAGGTTGCCTCTATTGCCCTGTGCGGCTTATATGCTGATTGGTAAAACAGCCAGATATGTTCTGATAGCTTATCTTTATATGGCTTTTAAGCCATAGTTAGATCTTTTTAAACGCTAAAATTTAAAAAAAGTTTAAAACGAGAAACTACAACAATTTGGCAAAGAATTGCCCCCTCAATTAGAATAGGCTTTTAGACGAAATATTTATGAACGCCCCCCTGCCTATTCAATCCCCGAGGGAAATCGCAAGCCTCAAATCTAGATTGCGAGAAATTCCTTACAATTACACCTCATTTTCAGATCGAGAAATCGTTATTCGACTGTTGGGTGATGAGGCGTGGAATATTTTGGTGCAATTGCGGGAGGAACGCAGAACTGGCCGATCGGCCAGAATGCTGTATGAGGTTCTTGGAGATATTTGGGTTGTGCAAAGAAATCCATACTTACAAGATGACCTCTTAGATAACCCCAGAAGGTTAAATTCATTAATTGAAGCCCTATGGCATCGGCTTGGTGAAGTAGAAAAGCGTATCACGAAAGATTCACCCAATCAGGTAGGGCAACTGCTTGCAGCAGCAAGACTTGCTGTGCAGAGTTTTGCAACAGAATTTTCTAAGGCAAAAGAGTTGCGTTTGCGCACGAGCAAAATTCTTGGAAAGATAACGGCTAAGGACAATATAGCTTTTGATGGTTTTGCTCGAGTTGCGCATGTAACCGATGCAACGGATTGGCGAGTGGAGTATCCGTTTGTTGTTTTAACGCCGGATACGGAGTTCGAGATTCCAGCGATGGTCAAAGCCTGTATTGAGCTAGGTTTAACAATTATTCCGCGGGGAGGTGGAACAGGTTATACCGGCGGAGCAATCCCGTTAACCCCTTTTTCGGCAGTGATTAATACTGAAAAATTAGAGACCTTATCGCCAGTAGAGGTCAAAAAGATTCCGGGTGTGGCGCACGAGGTGGCAACGATCTTTTCTGAAGCAGGAGTAGTAACTAAAAGAGTGTCTGACGCCGCCGAGAAGTCTGGCCTAGTTTTTGCTGTTGATCCAACCTCCGCAGAAGCGAGCTGTATTGGTGGCAATATCGCCATGAATGCCGGTGGTAAAAAGGCCGTGTTGTGGGGTACTGCACTTGATAATTTATTGTGGTGGAGGATGGTTGACCCACAGGGCAACTGGTTAGAAGTTCAGCGGATGGATCATAACTTAAGCAAGATTCACGATGCTTTAGTTGCCACGTTTGAATTAGTTTGGTCAGATGGCAGTAAACCCCCAGGTCAAAGTATCCTCAAGCAAGAGACACTAGTTATTGATGGCCATCGATTTAGAAAAACTGGTCTTGGAAAAGATGTTACTGATAAGTTTTTATCGGGATTACCAGGTATTCAAAAAGAGGGTTGTGATGGATTTATAACTAGTGCGCGTTGGGTCTTGCACCGCATGCCAAAGGAAGTCAGAACGGTCTGCCTAGAATTTTTTGGTCAAGCGCGAGACGCTATTCCTAGTATTGTAGAAATCAAGAATTATTTAGATGAGCAAACGAAAAAAGGTGGGGCGGTATTAGCTGGTCTAGAGCATTTAGACGAAAAGTATTTAAAAGCTGTTGGATACGCCACTAAATCCAAGCGTAATGTATTACCTAAAATGGTTTTAGTAGGAGATATTGTTGGTGATGATGCCAATTTAGTAGCGATAGCTGCTAGCGAGGTAATTCGGATTGCTAATAATCGCGTTGGGGAGGGGTTTATTGCTATTAGTCCAGAAGCGAGGAAGAAATTCTGGTTAGACCGAGCCCGGACGGCAGCGATTGCAAAACACACCAATGCCTTTAAGATCAATGAAGACGTCGTTATTCCTCTGCCGCGGATGGGAGAATATACCGACGGTATTGAAGCGATCAATATTGAATTATCTTTAAAAAATAAGTTATTACTTTTAGATGCTTTAGAGGA